>CAWJNP010000076.1:0-11039 GCA_963844255.1 uncultured beta proteobacterium | reverse complement strand
ATCTGCGGATCGTCGGTCAGCAGGTGGTTGTTGGAAATCGCCGACTCGCTGAAAGCTTCCCAGGCCGCCTGCGATTTCGACTGCCAGAAGCATTGGAACTGGCCGCTGGAAAACGACATCCCGGCGAGGTCTGCCACCTGCAGGTTGTGCCCCCAGACCACGCACAGGTCGGTCACGTTCAGCTTGTCCTTCCACGCCCGATGCAGGTAATCCCACCAGGAATCCGCCCGATGATGGCTGACCACGAGGCCGTACAGCTCGTAGCTGTAGAGCGGTTGGATCTGGTAGGTGACCCCGTCGACCCTGCGTTCGAACGCTGCTTTTTGCACTTTGACCTGTGACGGTTCCTCGTAGAGTTCTTCCCGCAGCTGGGCGGGTTCGGGCAGTGCATCGCGCAGCCACGCAGCTGCGATCAGCATGACCAGGCCACCACAGAATATGGCTTTGACGAGAAACCTGAGCATCGCAATGGGGTCGGTGGGTGGTGCGGATTCAGGGCCCGAAGCTCGAGCGCGCCCGGATGCCCCACCGACCCTTGCGCAGGGTCAGGATGTAGAGCGATTCGTACACACCGATGACCGAGTTGTCGGCGCGATAGCGGGTGTAGGTCACCAGCATGTGCACCTTGCGATGATTGCGCTGGATGATGCGTCGCTCGTTCCAGGCACTGTGGTGCCATCCATCTTCCGTCTTCAACTTCTCGAAGAGATCCATCGGGTTGCTGCCGGCCTTCTCGTAGATGACAACTTTCCCGGCGGCGATCCGGATGTGGGCGAAATGCATGGTTGCGTCCATCGCTGCGGCATCGTACGCATTCAGCGCGGCCATGAAACGGTCGAGCGTCTCCATGCAGGCGGCCCGTACGGTGTCGGCATCCTCGCTCAGCTGTTCGGCGACGAACTCCAGCCGGTCCTGGCCGAAGTGCATCTGTTCGTCGACGAAGAATGTCGGCGCACCGAACACGCCACGGTCGACGGCTTCCTGGGTCACGCGCTTGAGTTCCTCCTTCACCGCCGGATCCGCGACCAGCGCCTGGAACGAGGCCGCGTCGAAATCGGCCTCCTTGAGGACCGCGGCCACTTCGGCCGGATTGTTCAGGTTGCGCTGCTGCTCCCAGATTGCATGAAAGATGGTGCGCACGTAGAGGTCAAAGGCACCGGGCTGCATCCGGTTCGTCTGCAGGCCCACGGCGCCGCGCATCAGCATCAGGGTGTTGATCGGAAAGTGAGGGTTGCGCACGTAGGGCGCGCCGTAGCGCGCGGCCCAGCGCGGGAGGTCTTCCGCCATCCAACGGCCCTTGGCCGGAACCTCGACCGGGCTGCGGTTGCCGGTGGCCTGGAACACGCCGCCGAGCAGCATCGGCCGCCAGACGATTTCGGCGCCGCGCGCTGCGGCGATCTTCGGCAGTTGGAACCAGGCGAGATAGCTTGCCGGGCTGCCGAAGTCGAACCAGAACTCGACCGACTTTCCCATCAGAACGGCTCGATCCAGGGCCGCAGGTCCATCTCGTGGGTCCATGCGCTGCGTTGCTGGTTGTGCAGCTGCCAGTAGGCCTCTGCGATGGCGTCGGGGGTCACGATGCCCTCCTGTTCTTTCAGTTTGTAGCGCTCGGGGAACGTGTCGCGGATGAAGGCCGTGTCGATCGCCCCGTCGATCACGAGGTGCGCGACGTGGATCCCTTTCGGTCCGAGTTCGCGCGCCATGCTCTGGGCAAGGGCACGCAGCGCGTGTTTGGCGCCCGCGAACGCGGAGAATCCGCTGCCACCGCGCAGGCTCGCCGTGGCGCCGGTGAAGAAGATCGATCCATGACCGCGCGGCAGCATTACCTTCGCGACCTCACGCCCCATCAGGAATCCGCCCAGCGCGGCCATCTCCCAGACCTTGGTATAGACGCGGGTCGTGGTGTCGACGATGCCGAAGCGCACGTTGCCGCCGACGTTGAATACCGCAACCTCGATCGGCGCGATCTCGCGCTCGATCTGATTCACCAGCGCGATCACCGCGTCTTCCTTGCGTGCATCCGAGCCGAACGGTACGGCACGGCCGCCCTCGGCCTCGATCTGCGCGACCAGCGGCGCGAGCTTGTCCGCGCTGCGGCGAGTCACGCAAGCGATATAGCCTTCGCGTGCAAAGCGGCGCGCGATCGCACCGCCCGTGGCATCGCCGGCGCCGACGACAAGGATGGCTTTCTTTTCGCTCATGGTCTTGCTCAGGTCGTTTCCAGCTGCGTTTCGTCGGCCATTCGATGCGCCAGCCGGGCGAAGGCGGCGTCGTCCGGCGTATCCAGATACAGGGTCACCGCTTCGGAGAGCCGAGCGTAGTTGCGCGGTGCCGAGCGCCGGTAGGCCGGGTCGTAGTGGTCCTCGAGCAGGCTCGCCTACCAGCGCATCCCAGGCGCCTTCGGCGGCGAGCGCTTTCCAGTCCGTAATCGTCTTCTCGCCGTACAGGCCCTTCAGGCAGTCGAGCTGCGCGTAGAGGCTTTGCGGATCCGCGAAAAAATGCCGGTACTCGTCCGACAGCAGTGCAATCCGCGTTTCGCGTCCGGCCTCGAGCAGCACGCATTCGCTGCCGCGCATTGCGTGCATCAGGGCCTCAGGCACCTGCAGCTGGCCGATCTTCTTCGATTCGCCCTCCACGAACACCGGCCGCGACGGATCGCAGTTGCGCAGCGCGTCCCAGAGCAGGGTCTCGAACATCTTCTGCGAGGGCTGCGGACGGTCGGGCAGATTGCCGAGCACCGAGCCGCGGTGCGCCGCAAGGTCCTCGAGGTCCAGCACCTGGGCGCCCGCATCCTTCAGCGCGCGCAGCAGCCGGCTCTTGCCGCTGCCGGTGGTGCCGTGGATCACGCGAAATCGGTGTTCGAGCGGCAGCGACGAGAGCGTGTCGACGATGAAGTGGCGGTAGGCCTTGTAGCCGCCCTCGATGCTCCAGGCATCCCAGCCGATTTCGCGCAGGATGTGGGCCATGGCCCCGGAGCGCTTGCCGCCGCGCCAGCAATAGACCAGCGGTTTCCACTCGCGCGGCATGCCGATGAAATGCGCCTCGATATGGCGCGCGATATTCCTTGCGACCAGGGCGGCGCCGAGCTTTTTCGCGTCGAAGGGCGAGACCTGCTTGTAGAGCGTGCCGACCCGCGCGCGCTCCGCGTCATCCAGCACCGGGCAGGAGATCGCGCCCGGCACGTGGTCCTCGGCAAACTCCGAGGGCGAGCGCACGTCGATCACCGCGTCGAACCGCGCGAGTAGGTCCGGCGCCATGGCAAGCAGCGGTTTCGGGGCGGGTTTCACCGGTTCGGGGGCGCAACGTAAGCGAGGATGCGGTCCATTTTACCCTGCGACCGTCTCGTGGCATCCCGGTTCCGCCGTACTACTTCAACATCGGCTTGAGCACTTTCCAGACATTCTCGAGCAGGATCGGCTGCGCCTCGGCGGTGGGGTGCAGGTTGTCGGCCTGAAAAAAGGCCCGCTTTTCGGCGAATCCTTCGAAGAAAAAGGGCACCAGTCCGGCCTTGTGTTCCCTGGCGAGCTCGGTGTATGCCGCTTCGAACGCCCTGTTGTAGTCTTCCCCGTAGTTGGGCGGCATCTTCACACCCACCAGCAGTACGCGTGAGCGGGCGTTTGTGGCCAGCTCGATCATTTCTGCGAGGTTGCGGCGCATTTCGGCCACCGGCAGGCCGCGCAGGCCGTCGTTGGCGCCCAGTTCGATGATGGTGAGCGAAGGTTTCTCGCGTTCGAGAACGTTTTTCAAGCGCGAGAGTCCACCACGGGTGGTTTCGCCGCTGATGCTCGCATTGGCGACGCTATAATTTGAGCGCTCGTGCTTGAGGCGCGCTGCGAGCAACGCCACCCAGCCCCTTTCCGCGGCGATGCCGTAGGCGGCGGACAGGCTGTCACCGTAAACCAGGATCTTTCCCGCATGCGCCGCGGGTGCCCAGGCCGACACCAGGAACGCGAACAAGACAATGAACAGTCCGGAAACCGTGGTGCGCCCTGCAGCGCAGAAGTGTGTTTTGGCGGCACGTGGCATAGGCAAGACGGTAAAGAGCGGCACGGATGACCTCGTCATTCTGCGGGAAATCGAACTCGAGGTCACATCCGGCGAGGCAGTGGCCATCATCGGCGCCTCGGGCTCCGGCAAATCCACGCTGCTGGCCATCCTCGCGGGCTTGGACACCCCGAGCACCGGTTCGGTTCAGCTTGCAGGCCAGGATCTGCTCGCGCTCGACGAAGATGCGCGTGCCGAACTGCGCGGCCGCGCGGTCGGTTTCGTGTTCCAGTCCTTTCAATTGCTGCCCGCGCTCTCGGCGCTCGAGAACGTAATGTTGCCGCTGGAACTTGCCGGCCGGGCGGATGCTGCGGAGGCCGCGCGCGCGATGCTGGTGCGCGTCGGACTCGGCGAGCGCCTGGGTCACTATCCCAAGCATCTGTCCGGCGGGGAACAGCAGCGCGTGGCGCTGGCGCGTGCCTTCGTCGTGGAACCCGAGGTGCTGATGGCCGACGAGCCCACCGGGAGCCTGGATGCTGCTGCCGGCGAATCGGTCATCCAGCTGATGTTCGAACTGAACGCGCAGGCGGGCACTACGCTGCTGCTGGTGACCCACGACGAGAATCTCGCAGCGCGCTGCGCCCGCACCGTGCGGCTCGCCGCGGGCCGGATCGTCGCGTGAACACCTGGAGGCTCGCGCTGCGCATGCTGGCGCGCGACTGGCGCGCAGGCGAACTGCGCGTGCTCGCGCTGGCGCTGCTGATCGCAGTGGCCAGCGTGACCAGCGTGTCCTTCTTTGCCGATCGGGTTCGCCAGGGGCTCAACCTGGAGGCGCACCAGCTGCTCGGTGGCGACCTGCTGCTGGCCGGCGACCAGCCCCTCGACCCGGCCATCGCCATCGAAATCGCGCGGCGCGGCCTGGCCGTTGCGCAGTCGACGAATTTCATCAGCATGGCGCAGTCGGGCGAAAAGAGCGTCATGGCGGGCGTCAAGGCAGTCACGGCCCGGTATCCTCTGCGCGGCAAGCTGCGCATCGCGCCGCGCCTCAACGCACCGGATGGCGTGGCGGGGCGCGGTCCGGAGGCGGGCACCGTCTGGCTGGACGAGCGCCTGACCTCGGCGCTGGCCGCTGGCGTCGGCGACACGGTGAAGCTCGGCAGTGCGAGTTTCCGGGTCGCGGCCGTGCTGACGCTCGAGCCCGATCGTGGTGCGAATTTCTTCAACATCGCGCCGCGCCTGATGATGGCCGCGGAGGACGTCCCAGCGACGCGCCTGATCCAGACCGGCAGCCGGGTCACTTATCAGGTGCTGGCCGCCGGCCCGCGCAAGGATGTCGACGAATTCGAGGTCTGGGCGAAGACGCGGCTGCAACGCGGCCAGCGCATCGAGAGCCTGGACAACGCGCGTCCTGAAATCCGTGCGTCCCTGGATCGAGCCCAGAGTTTTCTGGGCCTGACCGCATTGCTCGCGGCGATCCTGGCTGGCGTCGCGATCGCGCTGGCGACCCGACGCTTCGTCGAGCGCCAGCTCGACGCCTGTGCGGTGATGCGCTGCCTCGGTGCCACGCAGGGACGCCTGATGCGCCTGTACGGCAGTGAGTTCCTCGCGCTCGGTCTCGCGGCATGCATTGCCGGCTGTCTGGCGGGATTTGCGGCGCAGTTCCTGATTGCGCACTGGCTCGCGGGCATCCTGCGCGCCGAATTGCCGCAGCCGACGGCGCTTCCGGCATTGCAGGGCGCGCTGGTGGGGCTCACGCTGCTGCTGGGTTTTGCGCTGCCGCCGCTGCTGCAGTTGAAGAATGTGCCCACAGCGCGGGTGATCCGCCGCGAGTCGGGTGCACCGCAGGGCGGCGCGGTGCTCGCCTACGTCCTGGGCTTCGTGGCGCTGGTAGCCCTGCTGCTGTGGCAGGCCGGTGACCTCAAGCTCGGCGTCACCGTGGTCGGCGGCTTCAGTGCCGCGGTGCTGCTGTTCATCGGTGTCGCACTGCTGGCCCTGCGGGCGGCGAGCTCGGGCAACTCGCTGCGCATGTTCGGCGCGCGCAACCCCGCGGTTCGCTACGGTCTGGCCAATCTTCGCCGCCATGCGCGCTCGAACGCGGTGCAGGTCGCCAGCCTTGCTCTCGGCCTGACTGCGATCCTCCTGCTCACGATCACGCGTGCGGACCTGATCGACGCCTGGCGGCAGGCCGCGCCACCGGATGCGCCTAACCGCTTCGTGATCGGCATCCAGCCCGAGCAGCTCGAACCGGTGCGCGCATTCTTCAGGTCGGCGGGTGCGCCGCTGCCCGAGGTGTACCCAATGGTGCGCGGCCGGTTGACGGAGCTCAACGGCCGGCCGGTCAGCGAACAGGATTACACCGACGAGCGCGCCAAGCGTCTGGTCGAGCGCGAATTCAACCTTTCGTACATGGACACGCTGCCGGGCCACAATCAGATTTCGGCTGGGCGCTGGTTCGATCCGAAACTGCGCGGCGAGGCCGAGGCCTCGGTGGAGGAGGGGATTGCGAAGACCCTGGGCCTCAAGCTTGGCGACCGGCTCACCTACAACGCCGGTGGCGAAATCTTCACGGCGCGCATTACCTCGCTCCGCAAACTGCGCTGGGATTCGATGAAGGTGAATTTCTTCGTCGTCACGCCGACCTGGGTGCTGCAGAAGGCACCGACAAGCTTCATTACCGCGTTCCGCCTGACGCCCGGTGCGGAGCCACTGCTCGACCGGCTTGTCGGACAATTCCCCAATCTGACCGTGATCGACATCAGTGCAGCGCTCAAGCAGGCGCAGGGCATCATCGACCAGGTGATCCTCGCGGTGCAGTTCGTGTTCCTGTTCGCGCTCGGCGCGGGGCTGCTGGTGCTGTATTCGGCACTGCTTGCGACCGAGGACGAGCGGCGCCGCGAGGCGGCAATCATGCGCGCCTTCGGCGCCTCGGCCGCGCAGGTGGCGGGCGCCCAGCGCGCCGAGTTCCTCGTCATGGGGGCGATCGCCGGCGTGTTGGCGACGATCGCCGCGTCGGTCATCAGCACCCTGCTTGCGCAACGCGTGTTCCAGCTCGAACTCCCGGTCAACTTCGGGCTCTGGCTCTACGGACCGCTTGCGGGTGTGGCGCTGCTTTCCTTGAACGCGTGGTTGTCCTCGCGCAAGGTGACCCGGGTTTCGCCCGCCCTGGTGCTGCGCGAAGGCTGAATGGAAACGCCCTACCAGCAGCTGGGCGGGGACGCGGCGGTGCGCGCACTGGTCGAGCGGTTCTACGCGCTCATGGACGGCGAGGCCGCCTATGCAGGCATCCGCGCGCTGCACCCGCCGCTGATCGACACCTCGGTCGAAAAGCTCTACCTGTTCCTCTCCGGCTACCTGGGTGGGCCTGCGCTGTATGTGCAGAAGATCGGCCCGCCGATGCTGCGCGCACGGCATCTGCCGTACCCGATCGGCGAATCCGAGCGCGACCAGTGGCTCGCCTGCATGCAGCGCGCCATGGAAGAATGCGCAGTGCCCGAATTGCTGCGGCTGCAACTCATGGGCGCGTTCCAGCAGACCGCGGACTGGATGCGCAACCGGTCCGGCTGAATCGGATTGACGCGCATATGCAGATGATGCAGCATCAAATCCAGGGTCGGTCGCTTTTTGCGTGATGCGTGAACCGGCCGACGCTACAGACCGGGACTCCAGATGAAATTTTCCACGATCAAGTACGAAAAGGCGGATCGCGTGGGCGTTCTGACGCTATCGCGTCCCGAGCGCGTCAATGCCATCAACCGCACGATGCTCGGCGAGATCCAGCAGGTGCTCGACGCGGTCGAGGCCGACAGTGAGGTGGCCGTTCTGGTGGTGACCGGCGCCGGCAACGCGTTCTCCTCCGGTTTCGATCTCAAGGAGCAGATGGAGTCACGCCCCCAGGGTGTGGAAGTGTGGCGCAAGATCCTGCGCGACGATTTCGATCCGGTCGCCCGGTTCTGGTCGCTGTCCAAGCCGACCATCGCCGCCGTGCGCGGCGCGTGTCTCGCCAGCGGATGCGAACTGGCCCTGTGCTGCGATATCACGATTGCGAGCGAGGATGCGATCTTCGGCGAACCCGAATTGAAATTCGGTGCAGGGATCGTGGTGATGATGCTGCCCTGGATTACCGGCCCCAAGCAGGCAAAGGAGATTATCTTCAACGGGCTGGACAATGTCTCGGCGCAGGAAGCGCTGCGCCTCGGCATCGTGAACCGCGTGGTGCCGAACGGAACCGACCTCGCAGCCGCGATGACCATGGCGCGGCACATTGCTGTCATCGATCCCGTTCTGGTCCAGCAAACCAAGCTGGCAATCAACCGCGCTTACCGGATCATGGGCATGGACGAGGCGCTGCAGGTCGCGCTCGACATCGACCTGGCGATCGAAGGGCAGGGTTCGCCCGACAAGCGCGCGTTCATGGACATCGCGCGGCGCGATGGCTTGCGCGCCGCACTGACGTGGCGAGACGCGCGTTTCGCGGCCAAGACGGCCAAGTGAAGGACACCATCGGTTCAGCCTCGCCCGACACGCTGGGCGCCATGCTGGACGCGGCATGCCGGACACACGCGGAGCGCCTGGCCGTGGACGACGGGCGCGAAACACTCAGCTACGCCGCGCTGTCTGCCCGAGCGCAGGCGCTGGCAGATCAACTGGTCGCCGCGGGAACGACCGTCGAAGAGCCGGTTATTGTCGTGGTGTGCAATCGCGGCATCGACTTCGCCGCGTTTCTCGCCATCTGGCGTGCCGGCTGCGTCGCAGTGCCTTCGCACCAGACTTCGCCGCCCGCCGTGCTGGCCGCCCTGATCGAGCGCACGGGTGCGCGTTTTATCGTGGCCGACGGCGAGGTCCGCAATACAGGGCGTCCTGTGCCACCGGTCAGGGATGTGCTGCGTGGCGCAGCGTTCGTCATTTTCACCTCCGGCAGTACGGGCTTGCCCAAGGGCGCGGTGATTTCGCATCGGGCACTTCACGGAAAATTGCTGGCCAACGACAGCTACCTGCACTTCGACCGCGCTTCGCGCACGCTGCTCGCGCTGCAGATCACCTTCAGTTTCGGACTCTGGGTTTCTCTGTTGACGCTCGCCCGGGGCGGAAGCCTCTACGCCATGGAGAAATTCGATGCCGGGCAGGCGCTGGCGCTGATTGCGGAGCATGGGATTGAACGCGTCGCGTTTGTTCCCACCATGCTGCGCGCGCTGCTCGCCTTTGTAGCGCGAGAGCCGGGCAGGGCCCCGTCGCTGAGCAAGGCGTGTTCTCTGCGGCTGCTGATGGCCGGAGGCGAATCGCTCGGAGCGCAGTTGAGCACGCAGACGCGTGCACTGTTCCCAAGTGCCACGCTGACCGACATCTATGGCCTGACCGAGACTGCCACCTCGGATTTCGTGATGCAGGGGGAAGATCTCGACGCGTATGCCGGATGCATTGGTCGTCCGGCCCCGGGCGTCGAATTCCGCATCATGGCCGAAGGGCAGCGGCAGGCCGGCGAGGGCGAACCGGGCGAACTGCAGATCCGCACGCCCTACGCGATGAACGGGTATCTCGACGCCGACGAATTGACGCGCGAGGCATTTTCCGAGGGGTACTTTCGCACCGGCGACCTGGCGCGCACCCGGGCGGGAGGGGTGGTCGAACTGGTCGGTCGCGCAAAGGAAATCATTTCGCGCGGCGGCAACAAGGTGGCGCCGCTCGAGGTCGAGCGGATGCTCGTGCAGCATCCGGGCGTGGCCGAGGCCCTGGTCACCGGGGTCCCTGATGTGCGGCTGGGTGAGCGCATTCATGCGCTGATCGTTGCACGGTCCGGCAATTCGCCGAGCGCAGAAGAATTGCGTCGATGGTCAGCCGATCGAATGGAAAAGTACAAGCTGCCGGATGTGTGGCATTTCGGCGAGGATCTTCCCCTGGGGCGTACCGGGAAAGTCGATCGCGGCCGGCTGCGCGAACTGATCCTGGCCGGGATCTTGTAGGCCTGGATCCGCCTGACGCCCGCGCGCGTAGCGCGCAATACCGGAGATAGGCATGGCACGGAAAATCGTCGATCTTTCAATCTTTCTCGAGAACGACGTGCTGTCGGATCCGCCGGCGTTTGCGCCGAAGATCGAATACTTCACCCACCAGAACACCGCGCAGCAGATTGCGGGATTCTTCCCCGGGCTCGAGAAATCCGACCTGCCTGATGGCGAAGGCTGGGCCGTGGAGCATGTGTCGCTGTCGACCCACAACGGCACGCACCTGGATGCGCCCTGGCATTTCCATTCGACGATGAACAAGGGCGAAAGGGCGATTGCGATCCACGAAGTGCCGCTCGAGTGGTGTTTCCAGCCTGGCGTGAAGCTTGATTTCCGCCGGTTCGAGGATGGCTACGTGGTCACGGCCGCCGATGTCAAAGCCGAGCTTGAACGCATCGGCCACACGCTGAAGCCGCTGGAGATCGTGGTAATCAACACCCGCGCCGGGTCGCGATACGGCAATCCGGACTACGTTCACGCCGGTTGCGGCATGGGCTACGAGGCCACGATGTACCTGCTCGAGCGCGGTGTGCGGTTGACGGGAACGGATGCGTGGAGCTGGGACGCGCCGTTCTCGCACACTGCGCAGAAGTACGCCGAGACGAAGGACGCGAGCCTGATCTGGGAAGGCCACAAGGCCGGGCGCGACATCGGCTACTGCCACCTCGAGAAACTTCACAACCTCGAGGCGCTTCCGGCCGACGGGTATTTCATCTCCTGTTTTCCGCACAAGATCCGCGGCGCCTCGGCTGGATGGACGCGTGCGGTGGCGATCTTCGACGACAGACTCACGGCCTGAAGCGAAGCGCGGAAGCTACAATGCGGCATGCCTGACGCCGTCCTCGTTGCCGTCCTGATCCTTGCCCTGTTCGTCGCGCTCGCGGCGAGCATCCTCGGGATCGTGTCGCTACGCACCGCGGCGAAGCAAGATGCGAAGGACGCCCCGGCCCTGCGCGAGGAATTCGACCGCAGCCGCAGCGAATCGCAGGCCATGGCGAAGGATCTACGCGGGGAGTTGTCCGAGAGCGTCAGCCGCATGAGCCAGCAGGTCTCGGG
>CAWJNP010000075.1:0-36032 GCA_963844255.1 uncultured beta proteobacterium | reverse complement strand
GCGTCGGTCGCGGCATAGTTGATCTGCGCCGGACTCAGGCGCGCAGCCGCCCAGTTCGAAGTGCGCGCCCCTTTGGGAATCCGGAATCCAAGGAAGATGCCTGCCAGGTTGCGCAGTCCGGTCTGCTCCAGCCCGTGCTTCTTTGCGATGTGGCCCGGATCGATCACGCGGTTGGCTTCAAATGCGAACAACTGCCTGAGCTGGCGCAGGTCGCCCGCCAGCGCCACGCCGACCTTGGCGGTTTCGCGCGCGGCAAGCAATTCGGCCAGGTGCGCGGAAACGTCCGCATGCTGCAGGCGAAACAGGTACACCGCGCGCGCGGTCGCTACTTGCGCAAGACAGGGCGGGTAGGACTGTCCCTTCACGAAGGCGGGTCGGGTTTCGGTATCGAAGCCCACCACGGCCTCGTCGCGGATGTCCCGCATGGCGCGGTCCGCATCCGACAGCGTACTCACGAGAACCACCTCGCCCTCGTAGCGCCGGATCGGCAGGTCGGCCATGTCCTGACGGGAAATCGACTGGAGGATTTCTGCAGGCAGTTTCGGGAATTCGGGATTCGGCAATGCAGTTCGACCGCTGCGGATGGGAAACCTGACCGGTCTTGGCGCCGGTTCGCGGATCTTCCTGATGCTCAATTGGTGGAGGCGGGGGGAATCGAACCCCCGTCCAGTGGCACTCTACATACAGTTCTACATACTTAGCCTGTCATTTGAATTTAGCGAGTAGGCCGCGAACAGGCACGCTGCTTTCCCCGCGAGTCACCTACTTTTTAAGGCCATGCCAAGTGACCCGGCGCAGCCCGATTCCCTGTGGATGACTCTGCATCTGGTTTCCCAGCCCACTCCAGGGACGAAATGGGTGCAGAGCTAGCCGGTTCTTAGGCGGCTAGTGCGTACGAGTTGTCGTTCGCAGTTACTAAGTTTCCAGATGGATTTGCGAGGTGACTGGTCCTCGGTATGCCCTGCCTGCTTTGTTACCCCTGTCGAAGCCAGGTCGCCCCCGGTTTCGTGTGAAGCGACTGCATTATCCCATATGGGGCCGCAAAGACGGGTTGCAATGCCTGCCGAAGTCCTACAGGTGCGGCAGCAGTTCGAGCGGTGCACTGATGACCACATCGGCGTTCCACGAGCGCGGGCCGGTGCTGCCGCTCCCGCCATAGCCGTACTCGACGGCGACCGGGATCATGCCCGCAGCGCGCGCCGCCTGGACGTCGCGCAGGTCGTCGCCGAGGTAGAAGCAGTCGGCAGGCGGGACACCGATCTCGCCGGCGGCATGGAGGAGGGAAGCGGGGTGCGGCTTGAGGTGCGGCGTGGTATCGCCGCCGACCACGCATCCTGCGCGCCCGGCCAGGCCGAGTTGCGCCACCAGCGGTGTGGTCAGCCCGATGGCCTTGTTGGTTACGATGCCCCAGGCGATGCCGCGCGCTTCGATCGAGGCGAGCAGTTCCTCGATGCCCGGAAACAGGCGGGTGTGGACGCAGATTGCCGCGCGATAGTTGGTGAGGAACTCCTCGCGCATGGGTTCGTATTCAGCGTGCTCCGGGCCGAGGTCGAAGCCGATCCGCAGCAGGCCGCGCGCGCCGCTGGACGCGTAGCCGCGCAGGACCTCCACCGGGAGCGCATCCATGTTCCGGTCGGCACGCATGCGGTTGAGTGCCGCGCCGAGATCAGGCGCGGAGTCGGCCAGCGTCCCGTCAAAATCGAAAAGAACGGCGCGCAATCAGGTTTCCCTGGTGCAGTGGAGCATGTAATTCACGTCGCAATTCGGACCAAGCGCGTAATGCTTCGTCAGCGGGTTGTAGGTCATGCCGATGAATTCGTTGATGCGCAGTCCCTGCGCACGGCAGGCTGCGGCCAATTCGGATGGGCGGATGAAGCGCGCGTAGTCGTGCGTACCCCGGGGCAGCAGCTTCAGGATGTACTCGGCGCCGATGATCGCGAACAGGTAGGACTTCGGATTGCGATTGAGCGTGGAAAAAAACGCATGCCCGCCGGGTTTGAGCAGTGCGGCGCATGCACCGACCGTACTCGCCGGTTCAGGTACGTGCTCCAGCAGTTCCATGCACGTGACCACGTCGAATTCGCCGGGGCGGCGCGCCGCGAAGGCCTCGGCTGAAACCGCCTCGTAATTCACCGGCAGGCGGGACTCGAGCAGATGCAGTTGCGCAACCTTGAGGGCCTTTTCCGACAGATCGATGCCGCAGACCGCCGCACCGCGCACGGCCATGGACTCGGCAAGGATCCCGCCACCGCAACCGACGTCCAGCACGGATTTGCCTGCGAGGCCGGTCCGTTCGTCGATCCAGGCCAGCCGCAGCGGATTGATCTGGTGCAGCGGCTTGAATTCGCTGTCCGGATCCCACCAGCGATGCGCAAGCTGGCTGAATTTCTCCAGTTCCGCGGGGTCCGCGTTCTGTGTCGTTTGCATGTGCGGGTTGCTCCAAAAAAAAAGCCCTGCACGCGCAGGGCTTTTTCCGAAGGATCGGGCCTTAGTTCTTGCGCGTGCCGATCACTTCAATTTCAACGCGACGGTTCTTGGCGCGACCTTCCTTGGTCTTGTTGCTCGCCACGGGCTGCTTCTCGCCCTTGCCTTCGGTGTAGATGCGGTTCGGCTCGATGCCCTTGCTCACCAGGTAGGCCTTGACCGCTTCTGCACGGCGCACCGACAGCTTCTGGTTGTAGGCGTCGCTGCCGATCGAATCGGTGTGGCCGATGGCGATCACGACTTCGAGGTTCACGCCCTTGATCTTGCCGGCGAGTTCGTCGAGCTTGCCCTTGGCATCCGCCTTGACGACCGACTTGTCGAAGTCGAACAGCGCATCAGCGGCCATCGTCACTTTTTCAGCGACGGGCTTCGGTGCGGGCTTCGGCGCGGGGGCCGGTGCGGGCTTCGCCACCGGCGCCGGCGCTGCCATCGGGGCAGGTGCGGCTGCTTTCGGCATCAGATCGGGATCGCATTCAGCGGTCGCCATCGCGGGGGTGAAATAGACGGTCTTCCAGCACTGGCCGGAAGCGTTCTTCCAGGTCAGGCCGCTCGACGGGTTGGTCCAATAGCCCTGCGCGGCAGCCGAGAATGAAACGGCCGACAACGCGATTCCTGCAACAGCGACCAGCGAAAACGTTTTCTTGTTCATGCTTTCCCCTCTTCGTTATCCCGAAAATTTCCGGAACCCGGCAGATATCCGAGTCCTCTTGAATTAAAGACATTCAACCCATTCAAGAAGTTGAGTGCCAAGTAATAAGCCTATTTTGCCACAATTTGACGCGGGTGTCCAAGTCCGGAATGTCGATATCCGTGAGGACCCTGTCGATCATTCTCGGGTTTCCATCGACCCAGACATGGGTGACATGTTCGCGGCCAGCGCAGTACACCAGATGGGACGCCGCATCGAACACGGGTGACAGCGCTGTCTCGGCAAGGCAGATCGCAGCCAGATCGGCGCGTTTTCCGGGCAGGATCGACCCGATCCGATCGCCCAGTCCCATGGCACGCGCCCCTGCAATCGTCGCCATCGCCAGGGCCGCATGGGCCGGGACCGCGTCCGCCTGCCCGGCGACCGCCTTGGCGAGAAGCGCGGCGAGCCGCATCTCCTGGAAGCCGTCCAGACGATTGTTGCTGGCCGCGCCGTCGGTTCCCAGGCCCACGTTCACGCCTGAGGCAAGCAATCTCGCGACTGGCGCGAATCCGCTCGCCAGCTTGAGGTTCGATGAAGGGCAGTGGGCAACCGAGCTGCCATGCGTGGCGAGCATCTCGATTTCCGCGTCTGACAGGTGTACCGAGTGGACGGATATCAGGTTCGGACCGACGACACCAAGCCTGCGCAGCCGCTCAAGCGGGCGCACGCCGTGCTCGGCGATCGACTTTGCGACTTCGTCCCCGGTTTCGTGCAGGTGGCAGTGGATCGGGCAGTCGAGTTCCGCCGCCATGGTCGCAACCTTCTCGAACGTACGGTCCGAGACCGTGTATGGCGCATGCGGGGCCAGGCAGAAGGAAAGCCGCGGGTGGTCGCGATGACGGTCGCGCAGCGCGAGGCCCTTGGCGAGGTAGTCGTCCGGGTCGGAGGCATAGGCGCGTGGGAAAGTCGACCACGATCATGCCGAGGCCCGCGCGCATGCCGCACGCGAGCGCAACCTCCACCGCGGCTTCCGGGAAGAAGTACATGTCGTTGAAGCAGGTGATCCCGCCGCGCAGCATTTCGGCGCACGCAAGCTCGGTGCCGTCGCGCACGAACTGCGCCGATACGTGCCGGGCTTCCACCGGCCAGATGTGCTCCGTGAGCCAGCGCATCAGGGGCAGGTCGTCGGCCAGTCCGCGCATCAGCGTCATCGCGGCGTGCGTGTGGAGGTTGACCAGTCCGGGGATCAGCACGTGCCCGGGAAGATCGACCACGGCATGTCCGGGGTAGCGCTCGGCTGCCAGCGCCGAGGGCAGCACGGCCTCGATCGCCCCGTCGCGCACCGCGACGCTGTGGTGCTCGAGCACCGTGCCTGCAGGTTCGACCGGTATGACCCAGCGGGCATTGATCAGGGTTGGAACTTCGCTTGGCACCTGCTGCGTCCTTTGGCGGGAAAACCCGGGCCGAAGCTTACAGCGTTTCCTCCGCCGGATGCCTGCAATGGGTCCGGCCGGAGGGGTGTGCGCGTGTTAAAATTTCGTGTTTCGAACAGCTGCCTTGGCGTCGGCTTTTTCTTATCCGTACGAGCGGTCCCGATAAGGGTCAGTTCCACGTGGGGTTCGCTCCACGTGGGATCCGTTCCGCGCCAGCCGAACCCACCAGCCGAATCTAATAACACCGAGTGAGCATGGATCAATTCGCAAAAGAAACCCTCCCCATCAGCATCGAGGAGGAGATGCGCAGCTCGTACCTGGACTACGCGATGAGCGTGATCGTCGGGCGTGCGCTGCCCGATGTCCGGGACGGCCTGAAGCCGGTTCACCGCCGGGTGCTGTACGCGATGTACGAACTGTCCAACGACTGGAACCGGGCCTACAAGAAGTCGGCGCGTATCGTCGGCGACGTGATCGGCAAGTACCACCCGCACGGCGATACCGCGGTGTACGACACGATCGTGCGCATGGCGCAGGACTTCTCGCTGCGCTACATGCTCGTCGACGGGCAGGGCAACTTCGGCTCGGTCGACGGCGACAACGCCGCGGCGATGCGCTACACCGAGATCCGCATGGCGAGGATCGGCCACGAACTGCTGGTCGACATCGACAAGGAGACGGTCGATTTCGGCCCGAACTACGACGGCTCGGAGCACGAGCCGCTGGTGATGCCGTCGCGCATCCCCAACCTGCTGATCAACGGTTCCTCGGGCATCGCGGTCGGGATGGCGACCAACATCCCGCCGCACAACCTGTGCGAGGTGGTCGACGCATGCCTTGCGCTGCTCGATCGGCCCGAAATCACGATCGACGAGCTGATCGAAATCGTTCCGGCGCCGGATTTTCCGACCGCCGGGATCATCTACGGCGTTTCCGGCGTGCGCGAGGGCTACCGCACCGGACGCGGACGCGTGGTGATGCGCGCCAAGACGCATTTCGAGGACATCGGCAAGGGCGACCGGCAGGCGATCATCGTCGACGAGCTGCCCTACCAGGTGAACAAGAAGACGTTGCTCGAACGGATCGCCGAACTGGTACGCGAAAAGAAGATCGAGGGCATCTCCGACATGCGCGACGAGTCCGACAAGGACGGCATGCGCGTCGTGATCGAGCTGAAGAGGGGCGAGCTGCCCGAAGTGGTGCTGAACAACCTGTACAAGCAGACGCAACTGCAGGACACCTTCGGAATGAACATGGTCGCGCTGGTCGACAACCAGCCGAAGGTCCTCAACCTGAAGGACCTGATCGAGTGCTTCATCTCGCACCGGCGCGAGGTGGTCACGCGGCGCACGGTGTTCGAACTGCGCAAGGCGCGCGAGCGCGGCCACATCCTCGAAGGCCTTGCCGTCGCGCTGTCGAACGTCGACGAGGTGATCGCGCTGATCAAGGCGGCGCCGAACCCGGCGGAGGCCAAGCGTGGACTGATGGGCAGGGCGTGGGACTCGCAGCTGGTGCGCGACATGCTGAATCGCGCGACGGCCGATGCCTTCCGGCCGCTGGGGCTTGCGCCCGAATTCGGCCTCAAGGACGGCGGCTACATGCTCTCGGACGAACAGGCGCAGGCAATCCTCGAATTGCGCCTGCAGCGCCTCACCGGTCTCGAGCAGGACAAGATCGTCGCCGAATACCGCGAAGTGATGGAGACGATCGCCGATCTGCTCGACATCCTCGCGAAGCCGGCGCGCATCACCGCGATCATCGGCGAGGAACTGCAAGCAGGTGCGCGCACAGTTCGGCGACGCGCGGCGCAGCGAGATCGAGATCAACACCGAGGACATTTCCCTCGAAGACCTGATCGCCCCGCAGGACATGGTGGTGACGTTCTCGCACGGCGGCTACGTGAAATCCCAGCCGCTCGCCGACTACAGTGCGCAGCGGCGCGGCGGCCGCGGCAAGCAGGCGACGGCGACCAAGGAAGACGATTTCATCGACCGGCTGTTCATCGCCCATACGCACGACTACCTGCTGTGCTTCTCGAACCGCGGACGGCTCTACTGGCTCAAGGTGTATCGAGGTGCCGCAGGGCACGCGCACCAGCCGCGGCAAGCCGATCGTCAACGTGTTCCCGCTCGAAGAAGGCGAAAAGATCACCGCGGTCGTGACGGTGAAGGAATTCGACGATCAGCATTTCGTGTTCATGGCGACCTCGCAGGGCACGGTGAAGAAGACGCCGCTGTCGGAGTTTTCCCGTCCGCGTCCGTCCGGGATCATCGCGGTCGGTCTGGACGAGGGCGACTACCTGATCGGCGTCGCGCTGACCGACGGCAGCTACGACGTGATGCTGTTCTCCGACTCGGGCAAGGCGGTGCGCTTCGAAGAAGGCGACGTGCGCCCGATGGGGCGCCAGGCGACCGGCGTGCGCGGCATGCGGCTCGCCGACGACGGCAGCCAGAGGGTCGTCTGCATGCTGGTGGCAAAGGACGAAACCCAGACGGTGCTGACGGCGACGGAGAACGGCTTCGGCAAGCGCACGCCGATCGCCGAATACACCCGCCACGGCCGCGGCACGCAGGGCATGCTCGCCATCCAGGCCTCGCGAGCGCAACGGCAACCTGGTCGGCGCGATCCTGGTCGAGGACACCGACGAGGTCATGCTGATCTCCACCGGCGGCGTGCTGATCCGCACCAAGGTCGATCAGATCCGCGAACAGGGCCGCACCACCCAGGGCGTGACCCTGATCGCGCTGGGCGAGGGCGAGAAGCTGGCGGGACTCGAGCGCGTCGTCGAGCGCGACGAGGACGATGCGAACGGCAAAGCCGGCAGAAGGCGATCCGCGACGGCGAGGCCGGCGCGGCGCCGGTCGAGGGCATGAGCCGGATCTGGAATTTCAGCGCCGGGCCCGCGACGCTGCCGCAGGAGGTGCTCGCCCGCGCCGGCGACGAGATGCTCGACTGGCACGGCTCGGGCATGAGCGTGATGGAGATGAGCCATCGCGGCAAGGAGTTCATGGGCATCGCTGCGGAAATGGAGAGCGACCTGCGCGAACTCCTCTCCATCCCCGCAGGCTACAAGGTCCTGTTCCTCGCCGGCGGCGCGACACTGCAGTTCGCTGCCATACCGCTCAACCTGCTGGCGGGCAGGGCGGGCGCGGACTATGTCCTGACCGGCGAGTGGTCGAAAAAGGCGGCCAAGGAAGCGGCCGCGTTCTGCGACGTACATATCGCCGCAAGTTCCGAGGACCGCAAGTTCAGCTACGCACCCGCGCAGGCGGAGTGGAAAGTGCGCGCCGATGCGGCCTATGTTCACTACTGTTCCAACGAAACGATTGGTGGCGTCGAATTCCAGTGGGTCCCGCAGACCGGGGACGTGCCGCTGGTGGCCGATGCGTCCTCGCACATCCTGTCGCGGCCGCTCGACGTGTCGAAGTTCGGTCTGATCTATGCCGGAGCGCAGAAGAACATCGGGCCGGCCGGGCTGACGATCGTAATCGTGCGCGAGGACCTGATCGGGCACGCGAGGAAAGGCACCCCGAGCGTGCTGGACTACAAGCTCCAGGCTGGCGCCGACTCGATGCTGAATACGCCGGCGACCTATTCGATGTATGTCGCGGGCCTGGTATTCAAATGGCTGCAGGCAGTTGGGTGGACTGGCCGAGATGGAAAGGCGCAACATCGCGAAGGCAAAGCTGATCTACGACGTGCTCGATTCGAGCGGCTTCTACCGCACGCCGGTCGCGAAGGCCGACCGTTCGCGGATGAACATCCCGTTCACGCTCCCCGATGACAAGCTCGATGCACGCGTTCCTGAAGGGCGCCGAGGCACGCGGCATGGTGCAGCTGAAGGGACACCGCATCGTCGGCGGGATGCGCGCGTCCATCTACAACGCCATGCCGATCGAAGGGGTTCGCGCGCTGGCCGACTACATGCGCGAATTCGAAACCTCGCATGGCTAGGTCCGCAGTACGCCAGACGGCGCGCAAGACCGAGGTGCTGGTGCTCAACCAGATCGCCCCGATCGGCCTGAAGCGCTTCGCGGACAGGCGCTACGCGATGGTGAAGGAGGCGAAGGCACCCGAAGTCGTTCTGGTGCGTTCGCAGGACCTGCATGCGATGGACTTCGGCCCGCGCCTGCTCGCGGTCGGCCGGGCCGGGGCCGGAACCAACAACATACCCGGTGGCTGCGCTCTCCGCGCGAGGCGTACCGGTATTCAACGCGCCGGGCGCGAACGCGAACGCCGTCAAGGAGCTCGTGCTGGCCGGCATGCTGCTCGGTGCGCGCAACCTGCCCGCGGCGCTTGAATTCGTGCGCGGACTCGACGTCACCGCGCCGGACCTGGACAAACGGGTCGAGGACGGCAAGAAGAAGTTTTCCGGCATCGAACTGCCCGGCCATACCCTGGGCGTGATCGGCCTGGGGCGTGTCGGCAGCCTGGTGGCCGACGCGGCGATCCGGCTGGGCATGCATGTGCTTGGCTTTGATCCGGACATCACCGTGGAGGCGGCCTGGAGCCTGCCTTCGCAGGTGCGGCGTGCGAACTCGATCGACGAGGTGATCAAGGCGAGCCACTTCCTGAGCCTGCATGTTCCACTGGTCGAGAGGACGCGCCATCTGATCAATTTGAACAGCGTCGAACTGTTCAAGCCGGGCGCAATCCTGCTCAATTTCTCGCGGGACGGCGTGGTCGAGGAGGAGGCGGTGCTGAAGGGTATCCGCACCCACCGCCTGCGTGCCTATGTCACCGACTTTCCTTCGGCAGGGCTCATCGGCGTTCCGGAAGTCATTGCGCTTCCGCACCTGGGCGCCTCCACCCGCGAGGCTGAGGAAAACAGCGCCATCATGCTGGGCGAGGAGGTCTGCGACTACCTGGAAAACGGCAACATCCGCAACGCCGTCAACTTCCCCGACGTGAGCATGCCGCGCGAATCGGATTTCCGGGTCGGAATCGCGAATGCGAACGTCCCGAACATGCTCGCGGGCATTTCCAATGCGATGGGCGCGGGCGGGTTGAACATCCACACCATGCTGAACAAGTCCCGTGGCGAGATGGCCTACACGCTGGTCGATGTCGACAGCCCGGTTCCCGAGTCGGTGATCGAGGCGCTGCGCAATATCGACGGCGTGCTCGCGGTGCGCTATCTTCCGGTCGACCATGAGTGAAGACATTTCCGCGCTGCGAGAGCAGATCGACGCCGTCGATCGGGAGTTGCTGGCGCTGGTGAATCGCCGCGCCGGGCTCGCGCGCCGGATCGGCGGCCTGAAGGGCGGGACCCCCGTCTATCGCCCCGAGCGCGAGGCGCAGATCCTGCGCCGTGCGGCAGAGGAGAACCCCGGTCCCCTGCCGACCGAACGCGTCACGGGAATATTGCGCGAGGTGATCTCCGCCTGCCGCGGGATGGAGCAGGAAATGCGCGCCGGCTACCTCGGACCGCAGGGAACCTTCAGCGAGCAGGCCGTACGAAAGCATTTCGGCCACGCCGTCGAGGCGATCCCGCTCGCCTCGTTCGACGAAGTGTTCCGCCGCGCCGAATCCGGGGACGCGGATTTCGCCGTGGTTCCGGTCGAGAATTCGACCGAAGGGGCCGTCGGTCGCACACTTGACCTGCTGGTTGCGACGCCGTTGCGCATCTGCGCCGAAGTCGAGCTTCGCGTTCAGCAGAATCTGATGGCGAAGGAGGGTGGCCTCTCCGACGTGAAGCGGATCTATTCGCACGCGCAGTCGCTCGGCCAGTGCCAGGCCTGGCTCAACCAGAACCTTCCGGGCGCGGAACGCGTGCCGGTGGTGTCCAACGCGGAAGCCGCGCGGCAGGCAGCCGGAGAACCCGGGTCGGCGGCGATCGCAGGGCAGATCGCAAGCGAGCGCTTCGGCCTCCCCATACTGGCGCGTGGTATCGAAGACGATCCGAACAACACCACGCGGTTCCTCGTGCTGGGCAGCATCACCACGGCGCCATCGGGCCGCGACCGGACGTCGCTGGTCATGTCGGCCGACAACCGGCCGGGCGCGGTGCACGAGCTCCTGTCGCCGCTGGCCGCCAACGGGGTCAGCATGTCGCGCATCGAGTCGCGGCCGACACGTGGCGCGCGCAACGGACTCTGGGAGTACCTGTTTTTCATCGACGTCGAGGGACATCAGGACGACGAGCGCGTAGCAAATGCGCTTGTCGAACTCGCCCGGAAGGCGCCTTTCCTCAAGATTCTCGGTTCCTACCCCATGGCAGTGAAATGAAGGCAGTCCAATGAGTGCAATCCCAATTTCCAAACCAGTTTCCGTCAAGGATCTCTGCGATCTGTCGCCCGCTTACGTGCGCTCGATCGCACCCTACCAACCGGGAAAACCGACCTCGGAACTCGCGCGCGAGATGGGGATCGACGAAAAGAGCATCGTCAAGCTGGCCTCGAACGAGAATCCGCGCGGCATCGGGCCGCGCACCCGCATGGCGATCGAATCGGCACTCGGAGAGATCGCGCGCTATCCCGACGGCAACGGGTTTGAACTCAAGGATGCGCTGTCACGGCGGCACAGTGTCGGCATGGACTCGATCGTCGTGGGCAACGGTTCCAACGACGTGCTCGAACTCGTGGCCATGGCGTTTCTCGGCCCAGGCAGTTCGGCGGTCTATTCGCAGCACGCCTTTGCGGTCTATCCGCTGGCCACGCAGGCGCGCGGCGCCCGCGGGATCAGCGTTCCGGCCAAGGACTACGGTCACGATCTCGCCGCCATGGCGAAGGCCGTGGAGAGCGATACGCGGATGGTGTTCATCGCCAATCCGAACAATCCGACAGGAACCTTCGCGCCCTATGAGCAGATCGAAGTATTCCTGAAATCGGTGCCTGGTTGCATCGTGGTGCTCGACGAGGCATACAACGAGTACCTCCCGCCCGACATGCGGGTCGATACGGTGAAATGGCTGAAGCGCTATCCGAACCTGGTCATCACGCGGACCTTCTCCAAGGCCTACGGGCTGGCCGGGCTGCGCGTGGGCTACGCGCTCGCCAACCCTGCGGTCGCCGACCTCATGAATCGCGTGCGCCAGCCGTTCAACGTCAACAGCATCGCGCTGACTGCGGCTGCGGCTGCGCTCGACGACATGGAATTCGTGGCGCGCAGCTACGCCGAGAACCGTTCGGGGCTCAAGGTCATCGAGGAAGGCGCGCGCGCACTCGGCCTGGAGTACATCCCCTCGTTCGGCAACTTCATCACGATCCGGGTGGGCCGGGCGGCGGAAGTGTTCAAGCGCCTGCTCAAGCGCGGGGTCATCGTGAGGCCGGTAACCGGTTACGGGCTCCCGGAGCATCTGCGCGTTTCGATCGGCACGCCTGAGGAGAACGAGCGCTTCCTTGCGGCGCTCGCCGCGAGCATCAAGGAATGACCCGGCCGGACGGCGGCCGGGAAGGCGGAATGACCGGGGCAGAGGGCGGCGCGGCTGTCCGATTCGAGCGTCTCGCGATCATCGGGGTGGGCCTGATCGGCGGTTCGTTTGCACTCGGCCTGAAATCCAGAGGTGGCTGCGGAACCATCATCGGCGTCGGCCGCGACCCGGCGAACATGCGGGTTGCACTTGAGCGCGGCATCGTCGACCAGGTGGAAACCGACGTACAGGCGGCGGTGCGCGATGCCGATCTCGTGCTGGTCGCGACACCGGTCGCACAGTTCGAGGCAGTGTTTGCGCGCATCGCCCCCGTGCTCAAGCCTTCGGCGATCGTGACGGATGCGGGCAGCACCAAGCAGGATGTCGTTGCAGCCGCACGCCGTGCCTTCGGATCGCGCATTGCGCAGTTCGTGCCGGCGCACCCGATTGCAGGCGCCGAGCACAGCGGCGCGGCGGCCGCGAAGCCGGATCTGTACGTGGGCAGGCGCGTCGTGCTGGCACCGCTTGCCGAAAATACCGTGGCCTCGGTCGATGCGGTGGCAGGGGCGTGGGAAGCCTGCGGTGCGCGGATCTTCCGCATGAGCGCGGCTGAGCACGACGAGACCTTTGCGGCGGTCAGCCATTTGCCGCACCTGCTTGCGTTCGCGCTTGTCCATGAGGTGGCGGAACGCGCCAACTCGGGACATCTGTTCGGCTACGCGGCGGGCGGTTTCCGCGACTTCACGCGGATCGCCTCCAGCCATCCGGAAATGTGGCGCGACATCTGCGTCGCAAACCGGCCTGCGCTGGTGGCCGAACTCGACCGGTATGTCGCAAAGCTTCAGGCATTGCGCGTCCCTCTGGCGGCCGGCGACGGCGCCGCGCTGGAAGCGGTTTTTTCCGAAGCACGCGATGCGCGCAACCGCTGGCTCGCGGGCGATTTCGAGCTCTGACGCCGATGGAGTTCCTCGACCTTCCGCCGGTGTCGCGCGTGTCCGGCTCGATCCGCCTGCCCGGCTCGAAGAGCATCTCCAACAGGGTGCTGCTGCTCGCGGCACTCGCACGCGGGACGACGGTCGTGCGCGATGCGCTGGAGGCGGACGACACACGTGTGATGCTCGCTGCGCTTGGCCGCCTGGGCATACGGATCGATTCCGAAGGCCACCGCGGGATCCGCGTCGAGGGTGCGGCGGGCCGGATCGGCGGCAACAATCTCGATCTCTTTCTGGGCAACGCCGGCACGGCATTCCGGCCGTTGACCGCAGTGCTTGCGCTTGCCGGCGGCGAGTACCGATTGTCGGGCGTGCCGCGCATGCACGAGCGGCCGATCGGCGACCTGGTCGATGCGTTGCGCGCCATCGGCGCCTCGATCGACTACGCAGGCGTCGACGGCTATCCGCCGCTTGCCATCCATCCCGGGTCGATCAGTCTTGAGCGTCCGGTACGGGTACGTGGCGACGTCTCCTCCCAATTCCTGACCGCGCTGCTGATCGCCTTGCCGCTCGCCGGCCGCACGGCGGCGATCGAAGTCGTAGGCGAGCTGATTTCCAAGCCCTATGTCGAGATCACGCTCAACCTGATGCGGCGCTTCGGGGTGGAGGTCCGGCGGGACGACTGGCGCGCCTTCCACCTGCCCGCGACCGGGTACGCCAGTCCCGGTGAAATCCATGTCGAGGGCGATGCGTCGTCGGCGTCGTATTTTCTTGCCGCCGGGGCGATTGCCGGCGGCCCGGTGCGCGTCGAGGGCGTGGGCGCCGACAGCATCCAGGGCGACGTGCGTTTCGTCGAGGTGATCGAGCGCATGGGCGGCAGCGTGCGCATGGGACCGAACTGGATCGAAGCGTCCGGGCCGGGACGCCTCAAGGCGCTGGACGCCGACCTGAACCATATCCCGGACGCCGCGATGACCGCGGCCGTGATGGCACTGTTCGCCGACGGCCCGAGCACGCTGCGCAACATCGCCAGCTGGCGGGTGAAGGAAACCGACCGGCTTGCGGCGATGGCGACCGAACTGCGCAAACTCGGAGCGGAAATCGAGGAGGGCGCCGACTTTCTGCGCGTGACGCCCCCGCGGCAGTGGCATGCGGCAAGCATCGACACCTATGACGACCATCGCATGGCGATGTGTTTCTCGCTCGCCGCCCTGGGTGGTGTGCCGGTGCGGATCAACGACCCGGGCTGCGTCGCCAAGACCTTCCCTGATTATTTTCAGGTGCTGGCCCGCCTGACGGCTGCCGGATGAGCTTGCCCGCGGTGGTTTCGATCGACGGTCCCTCCGCCTCCGGCAAGGGTACGGTGGCAGCACTGGTCGCGCGGGCGTTGGGATATCACTATCTGGAGAGCGGGGCGCTGTATCGGCTGGTCGCGCTCGCCGCGCACCGCGCAGGCATTTCGGAGCACGACGAAGCCGCACTGTCGGAGATCGCGGCCGCGCTGCCGGTCCGGTTCGAGGAGGGTAAAGTTATCCTTCAGAAAGAGGACGTTGCGGAACAGTTGCGCAGCGAGGATATCGGCAACCGCGCTTCAGCCATCGCCAAGCTGCCGGCCGTGCGTGCGGCGCTGCTTGAGCGCCAGAGGGCGTTCCGCACGTCGCCGGGACTGGTCGCCGACGGCCGTGACATGGGCACGGTGGTATTTCCCGATTCGACCCTGAAAGTGTTCCTGACCGCCAGCGTCGCGGTGCGCGCCGAGCGCCGGTATAAACAGTTGAATGACAAAGGAAACCATGCTAATCTCGCGTCCCTTTCCCGGGACCTCGCGGCGCGCGATGAGCGCGACACGAAGCGCGCGGTGGCACCGCTTGTTCCGGCACCCGACGCAGTGCAGCTCGACTCGTCGGACCTGTCGGTGGATGCGGTGGTGGCGCGCGTGCTTGCGTTGGCCCGAGAACGGCTTGGATCGTAGCAGCCCTTTGAAGAATAAGGATTTTCAGGGCGCTTGACTCAGGAGATTGTGATTCAGCGGAGGGCGGGTGGCCGACAGGTTGCACTGCCCATATTTGCAACTCAGCCCGCTTGGCGGTGCCTCCCGGAGGGAGGTCGCAGGCGGCCCAAACCAGGTCTCTTTTACATGTCCAGTCTGTCCACCGTAGCAAACAGCCCCGCAACCCCCCCTTATGCGCCGGATTCATTCGCCGCGCTGTTCGAGGAAAGCCTGACGCGCAAGGAAATGCGCATCGGCGAGGTGATCACCGCCGAAGTCGTTGCGCGTAGATCACAATTTCGTCATCGGTCAACGCCGGACTGAAGTCCGAAAGTCACATTCCGCTCGAGGAATTCCGCAACGATCGCGGGCGATCTCGACGTCAAGATCGGCGATTTCGTCAGTGTCGCGATCGAGGCGCTCGAAGACGGCTTCGGCGAAACCCGTCTGTCGCGCGACAAGGCCAAGCGCCTCGCCGCCTGGATGGAGCTGGAAAAGGCCCTCGAAGAGGGCGCGAAGATCGAAGGCATGATCACCGGCAAGGTGAAGGGCGGCCTCACCGTCATGGCCAACGGCATCCGCGCCTTCCTGCCCGGGTCGCTCGTCGACCTGCGTCCGGTCAAGGACACCACGCCGTTCGAAGGCAAGACCATGGAGTTCAAGGTCATCAAGCTCGACCGCAAGCGCAACAACGTGGTGGTCTCGCGCCGTGCCGTGCTCGAGGAGACCGCGGGCGCCGAGCGCGAGAAGCTGCTCGCGACGCTGTCGGAAGGCGCGGTGGTCAAGGGCATCGTCAAGAACATCACCGACTACGGCGCGTTCGTCGACCTGGGCGGCATCGATGGCCTGCTGCACATCACCGACCTCGCCTGGCGTCGCGTCAAGCACCCGTCCGAAGTGCTCGCCGTCGGCGACGAAGTCACCGCCAAGGTCCTCAAGTTCGACCCCGAGAAGAACCGCGTGTCGCTGGGCCTCAAGCAGCTGGGCGAAGATCCGTGGGTGGGCATCTCGCGCCGCTACCCGCAGGGCACGCGCCTGTTCGGCAAGGTCACCAACCTCACCGACTACGGCGCGTTCGTCGAAATCGAGCCGGGCATCGAGGGCCTGGTGCACGTGTCCGAGATGGACTGGACCAACAAGAACGTGCATCCGTCCAAGGTCGTGCAGCTGGGCGACGAGGTCGAAGTCATGATCCTCGAGATCGACGAAGACCGCCGCCGCATTTCGCTGGGCATGAAGCAGTGCATGCCGAATCCCTGGGACGAGTTCGCGCGCGACTTCAAGAAGAGCGACAAGGTCACAGGGCCAGATCAAGTCGATCACCGACTTCGGCGTGTTCATCGGTCTGCCCGGCGGCATCGACGGCCTGGTGCACCTGTCCGACCTGTCCTGGACGCTGCCGGGCGAAGAAGCCGTGCGCAACTTCAAGAAGGGCGACGAGGTCGAGGCCATGGTGCTGGCGATCGACGTCGAGCGCGAGCGCATCTCGCTCGGCATCAAGCAGCTGGAAGGTGACCCGTTCACCAACTTCATCGCCAGCAACGAGAAGAGCACCGTCGTCGAGGGCACGGTCAAGTCGGTCGACGCCAAGGGCGCGGTGATCGCGCTGGGCGGGGACATCGAAGGGCTACCTGCGTGCATCGGAGTTCTCGCGCGACCGCATCGACGACCTGCGCACGGTCCTCAAGGAAGGCGACGCGGTCGAGGCGATGATCATCAACGTCGACCGCAAGAACCGCTCGATCAACCTGTCGGTCAAGGCGAAGGACATGGCCGAGGAAACCGAGGCGATGAAGTAGCTGCGCAGCGAAAGTGCCGCGAGCGCCGCGGGCAGCACGAACCTCGGCGCGCTGTTGCGCGCCAAGCTCGACAAGAACAGCACGCCGCAGCAATAGTGGCGCTGGCGGGGCGAGACGTATAAGGCATGGTTGAAGGGGGGCGGGGCCTGTCATGACGAAGTCCGAACTGATCGCGCGGCTGGCGCAGCGCTATCCGCAGCTGGTGGCGAAGGATGCCGAGTACGCGGTGAAGATGATCCTCGATGCGATGACCCATTGCTTTGCTGGAGGGCAATCGGATCGAGATCCGCGGATTCGGCAGCTTCGGCCTGAACTACCGGCCGCCGCGGGTGGGCCGCAACCCGAAGTCGGGCGAGAAGGTGCAGGTGCCGGAAAAGTACGTGCCGCACTTCAAGGCCGGCAAGGAATTGCGCGAGCGCGTGGACGCTGCGGAGGCAGCGGCGGCCGCGATTTCGTCCTGAGCGTGTCCCGGTCCGTGCCTAAAGGCGGGCGCGGACGCTGCGCTGGACCTTGTACGAGCTGATCCCGAGCGCCCGATCCCAAAGCCGATATGCGCTACGTCACCTGGACGGTCCGCCTGCTGTTTTTCCTGTTCCTGCTCGCATTTGCGGTCAAGAACACCGATCCCGTCGTCCTTCGTTTCTACTTCGGCCTCTCCTGGCATGAGCCGCTGATTCTGCTGCTGCTCGCCTTCTTCGCAGCGGGTGCGGTCTTCGGCCTGCTCGCGGCCCTGTCGACCCTGTTCGGCCAGCGCCGTGAAATCCTGCAGCTCCGGCGCGAACTCCGGGACGCCGCCGAGGTCGGCCGCGCGGATCCAGTGCAGCCCCCGCCCCGGGATATCGGCGCCTGATGGAATTCGAATACTGGTGGCTGGTCGGGTTTCCGCTGTTCTTCGGGCTGGGCTGGCTCGCGGCGCGCATCGACATCAAGCACCTGCTCACCGAGTCGCGCGCGCTTCCGCGTTCCTATTTCAAGGGCCTGAACTTCCTGCTCAACGAGCAGCCGGACAAGGCGATCGAGGCGTTCATCGAGGTGGTGAAGGTCGATACCGAAACGGTCGAGCTGCATTTCACCCTCGGCAGTCTCTTCCGGCGGCGTGGCGAGTACGACCGCGCGATCCGCATGCACCAGAACCTGATCGACCGCGAGGACCTGTCGGCCGAGCAGCGCCTTGCCGCACTGTTCGAACTCGGCCAGGACTACCTCAAGGCGGGAATACTCGATCGGGCGGAGGAAGTCTTCAACCGCCTGCGCGACGGGCCGCTGAATTCGGAGGCGCGCGGATTCCTGCTCGAGATCTACCAGGCGGAGAAGGAGTGGCAGAAGGCGATCGACATGGCGGCCCAGATCGAGACCGGTCCCGGCGAATCGCGCGCCCGCGAGGTGGCACATTTCTACTGCGAGCTCGCGGCCTTCGAGGCCACGCACTCGCGTCCCGCGGAGGCGCGTGCGCACCTCCAGGCGGCGCTCAAGGCCAATCGCAAATGCGTGCGCGCCAGCCTCCAGCAGGGCGACCTCGAGCGCAACGCCGGCAACCCGGATCTTGCCATCGAGAACTGGAAACGCATCGAGTCGCAGGATCCGGCCTATCTCGCACTGGTCGCGCAGAGACTGCTCGACGTGTACCGCGAGACCGGGCGGCTGGAGGAGGGGCTCACGCTGCTGTCCGGGCACCTCGAACGTTTTCCGTCGCTCGACCTCCTCGACACCGTGTTCCAGTACACACTCGATGCCAAGGGAGCGGAGGCCGCCTATACGCTGGTGCGCGACGAACTGCGTCGCAATCCGACCCTGCTCGGGCTGGACCGGCTGCTCGAAGCGCAGATCGCAGGCGCGGCCTCTTCCGAGCGCCGCCGCGATCTGGAACTGGTCAAGAACCTCGTCCACAGCCACGCCCGCCGGATGGCGCGCTACCGCTGCACGAACTGCGGCTTCAGGGCGCGCCAGTTCTACTGGCATTGCCCGGCCTGCGGGGGCTGGGAAACCTATCCGCCGCGCCGTTCCGAAGATGTCGATCCTGCCGCATGAAGCACGCGGCGCGCATGACCCATGCTTGAGGCCTGAACAATGAACGTCAGTGTCATCGGTACCGGCTACGTCGGACTTGTTACGGGGGCGTGCCTCGCGGACGCTGGCAACCATGTGTTCTGCTGCGACGTCGACGCCGCCAAGATCGCGACGCTCAACGCGGGCGGGCTGCCGATCTTCGAGCCGGGCCTGGAGGCCGTCGTGGCGCGCAATCGCGCCGCCGGGCGGCTGGTGTTCTCGACCGACGTCGAAGCCAGTGTGGCGCACGGCGAGCTTCAGTTCATCGCCGTGGGAACGCCACCGGGCGAGGACGGCTCGGCAGACTTGTCCTACGTCGTGGCAGCGGCGCGCGCGATCGGGCGCCACATGAGGGACTACCGCGTGATCGTGAACAAGTCCACCGTGCCGGTCGGCACGGCCGACGACGTGCGCCGCGCGATCGCGGAGGAATTGCAGGCCCGCGGCGTGGAGATTCCCTTCAGCGTCGTGTCGAATCCAGAATTTCTCAAGGAAGGCGCGGCGATCGAGGATTTCATGCGGCCCGACCGGATCGTGATCGGCAGCGAGGACGAGCGTGCGACGCGGCAGCTGCGTCAGCTCTATGCGCCGTTCCAGAGGAATCACGAGCGGATCATGGTCATGAGCGTGCGTTCGGCGGAACTCACCAAGTACGCGGCGAACGCCATGCTGGCCACGCGGATTTCCTTCATGAACGACCTGGCCAATCTCGCCGAGCGCATCGGCGCCGACATCGAGGAAGTGCGACGCGGGATCGGGTCGGACCCGCGCATCGGCTATGACTTCCTGTACGCGGGTGCGGGTTTCGGCGGTTCCTGCTTTCCAAAGGACGTGCAGGCCCTGCGGCGCACTGCGGAGGCGGCGGGGCATCCGCTGCGCCTGCTCACGGCGGTCGGAGAAGTCAACGAGGCACAGAAGCATGTGCTTGCGGCCAAGGTGAAGCGCCGTTTCGGCGCCGACCTGAGTGGCCGGCGCTTCGCGATCTGGGGACTCGCGTTCAAGGCCAATACCGACGACATGCGCGAAGCCTCGAGCCTCGCGCTGATTGCCGACCTGCTCGAGGCTGGCGCAGAGGTGCGCGCCTACGATCCGGTCGCGCGGCATGAGGCAGCGAAGCTTTTTGCCGGCCAGTCGCGCGTCGTTCTGGTCGACAGCGCGGCCGCCGCGCTCGAGGGGGCCGATGCGCTGTGCGTGGTCACGGAGTGGCGTGAATTTCGCAGTCCGGACTTCGGCGCGATTAAATCCAGTCTCGGTTCGGCGGTGGTCTTCGACGGGCGCAACCTGTACGACCCCGCAGCGATGCGTGCCCTGGGCATCGAGTACTTCCCGATCGGGCGGCGCACATGAGCGCCGCGAATGTTGCCTCGGACAAGGCCATGGATCCGGGGCGCGCACGCATGCTGGTGGTCGGTGATGTCATGCTCGATCGCTACTGGTTCGGAGAGGTCACGCGGATATCGCCGGAGGCGCCGGTGCCGGTGGTGCGCGTCACGCGGATCGAGGAGCGCCCGGGCGGCGCAGCCAACGTCGCGCGCAACTGCGCGGCGCTGGGCGCACAGACCCATCTGATCTCGGTGATCGGCACCGACGAGGCCGGCGACCGCCTGGCTGAGCTCGTCAATGCCGAGGCAGTCAGCGTCAACCTGCACCGCGATGCGTCGATTCCCACGACAGTGAAGCTGCGGGTCATCGGCCGCCAGCAGCAGCTGCTGCGCATTGATTTCGAAACCCCGCCTTCGCGCGAGGTCCTCGCCACCAAGCTCGCGGACTTCGAGGCGGCGCTCGGCGATTGCGACGTAGTGATACTTTCCGATTATGGCAAGGGCGGGCTCGCACACATCGCCAAGATGATCCGTCTGGCGCGTGCAGCCGGCAAGCGCGTTCTGGTCGATCCCAAGGGAGACGATTACGCACGCTACCGCGGCGCAAACATCATCACGCCCAACCTGGCCGAACTGCGCGAAGTGGTGGGCACCTGGGAGGACGAGGCCGACCTCGGGCGGCGTGTCGAAAAACTGCGCAGCGATCTGGGCCTCGATGCGCTCCTCCTGACGCGCAGCGAGCAGGGCATGACGCTGTTCGATGCGAACGGCGCGATGCACGTCGCCGCCCAGGCGCGCGAAGTGTACGATGTCAGCGGAGCCGGCGACACAGTGATCGCGACGCTGGCGGTCATGCTGGCTGCGGGCGCCCCGATCAGCGATGCGGTGCGGACCGCGAACCGCGCCGCGGGGATCGTGGTCGGCAAGCTCGGCACGGCGGTTGCCACGCGCGAAGAGCTGTTCGCATAAATGAGCATACGCATCCAGTCGTTTTCATAAGGGCCGTTCGGACAAACCTCCATGTACACCATCGTCACAGGCGCCGCGGGCTTCATCGGATCGCGCATCGTTGCGGGACTCAACCGGGAGGGCGTGGACGGAATCATTGCGGTGGACAATCTCGGGAATGCGTCCAAGTTCCACAACCTCGTCGGCTGCGAGATCGACGACTATGTCGACAAGCGCGAATTCCTGCAGCGGCTCGACGCAGGGCAGTTCGACGGTGCGGTCGATGCGGTGCTGCATCAGGGCGCCTGTTCGGACACGATGGAAACCGACGGCCGCTACATGATGGAAAACAATTATGCCTATTCCCGGCGCCTGCTCGACTGGTGCCAGGAAGAGGAGATCCCGATGCTCTACGCGTCCTCGGCCTCGGTCTATGGATCGGGGTCGGTGTTTCGCGAGGAACGCAGGCACGAGGCGCCGCTGAATGTCTACGGCTACTCCAAATTCCTGTTCGACCAGTGTGTGCGCAACCGCCTTCCGGGGCGCAGCGCGCAGGTGGCGGGTTTTCGCTACTTCAACGTCTACGGGCCCAACGAGGCGCACAAGGGGCGCATGGCCTCGGTCGCGTTCCATGCGTTCAACCAGTTCATGGAAAGCGGCAAGGTGAAGCTGTTCACCGGTAGCGCAGGGTATGGTCACGGCGAGCAGCAGCGCGACTTCGTGCATGTCGACGACGTGGTCAACATGAACATCTGGTTCCTGGAGAATCGCGAGGTGTCGGGAATCTACAACTGCGGCACCGGCCGCGCGCAGCCCTTCAACGATGTCGCGATGGCGGTCGCCAATGGCGTGCGTGAATCGCGCGGCGAAGCGCGGATGTCGTTGCCCGAACTTGTCGAGCATGGCGCGATCGAGTACGTGGCGTTTCCCGAGGCACTGGTGGGAAAATACCAGAGCTACACCCAGGCAGACCTCACGGCGCTGCGCGAGGCCGGCTACCCGGGCGAATTCCGCTCGGTGGAGGAAGGTGTCGGCCAGTACGTGCGGGATCTGCTCGCCGCGCACGGGGCTGCGTGAGCATGGATCGGCCCGATCTCGAGTCCTTCGTCGGCCGGACGCCGCTGGTGCGCCTGAAGCGCATCCCGGGGCATGCTAACGAATCGAGCGGCAACGTCATACTCGCCAAGCTCGAAGGCAACAATCCGGCCGGCTCGGTGAAGGACCGGCCCGCACTGTCGATGATCGTGCGCGCCGAACAGCGCGGCAGCATCAAGCCGGGCGATACCCTGATCGAGGCCACCAGCGGCAACACCGGCATCGCGCTGGCGATGGTGGCTGCGGCGCGCGGCTACCGGATGGTGTTGATCATGCCGGAGAACCAGTCCCTCGAGCGGCGCCAGACCATGCGCGCGTACGGCGCCGAGCTCATCCTGACGCCGAAGTCCGGCGGCATGGAGTCCGCGCGCGACCTCGCCGACCGCATGGTCCGCGAGGGCAAGGGCGTGATGCTCGACCAGTTCGCCAACCCGGACAATCCGTTGGCGCACTATGAGACCACGGGGCCGGAGATCTGGCGCGACACCGCTGGGCGTGTCACCCACTTCGTCTCCAGCATGGGGACCACCGGCACGATCATGGGTGTGTCGCGTTTCCTCAAGGAAAAGAACCCGAAGATTTGCATCGTCGGTTGCCAGCCGGAGGAAGGCTCCCAGATCGCCGGGATACGCAAGTGGCCCGAAGCCTACCTGCCGAAGATCTACGACAAGGCGCGTGTCGACCGGCTCGAGTACGTGGGACAGGCCGACGCCGAGGACATGACCCGCCGCCTGGCCAGGGAAGAGGGCATCTTTGCCGGGGTCTCTTCGGGCGGCGCACTGTGCGTCGCGCTGCGCATGGCAGAGGAACTGCACGGTGCCACCATCGTGACCATCGTCTGCGACCGCGGCGACCGCTACCTCACGACCGGCGTTTTTCCGGACTAGCTTGGCCCCGATCCTCGCCTTCGACATCGAAACGGTCCCCGACTGCCCCGGCATCCGGCGGCTGTACGAGCTGCCCGATTCGCTGCCGGACGAGGAGATCGCCGAAGTGGCGTTCCAGAAACGCCGCGCAAGTTCTGGCAGCGACTTCCTCCAGCCGCACCTGCAGCGCGTGGTCGCCATCGCCTGCATCCTGCGCGACGAGGAGGGCGTGCGCGTCTGGTCGCTCGGCGCGCCCGACGACCCCGAGCGCGCCCTGATCCAGCGGTTCTACGACGGCATCGAGCGCTACACGCCGCAGCTGGTCTCCTGGAACGGTGGCGGGTTCGACCTGCCGGTGCTGAACTACCGCGCGCTGCTGCACGGGCTGAGCGCGACGCGCTTCTGGGAGTCGGGCGAGGACGACCGCGACTTCCGCTGGAACAATTACACCAGCCGCTACCACACGCGCCACCTGGACCTGATGGACGTGCTGGCGATGTACCAGCCGCGTAACAACGCGCCGCTGGACGATGTGGCGCAGATCGCCGGACTTCCCGGCAAGATCGGCATGCACGGTTCGGCCGTATGGGAAGCGTTCCGTACCGGCGGGATCGCCCGGATCCGCAGCTACTGCGAAGCCGACACGGCGAATACCTACCTGCTCTACCTCAGGTATCAGCTGCTGCGCGGTGCGATCAACCTCGAGCATTTCCGGCGCGAATGCGGCGTGTTGCGCGAGGCGCTCGTAAAGCTCGCGCAGCCGCACTGGGAGGAATTCCTCTCGCGCTGGAACGACCCCCTGCTCGCCGCGTGAAGCGCAGGCCGAGAGTCTCGCGGGGCGGACCGCAGGAGCCGCTGACGGTCCTGCGGCTGGACATCGTCTCGCTCGATTCGGAGGGACGCGGCGTCGGGCGCAATGAGGGCAAGGTGGTTTTCGTCGAGGGTGCTCTGCCCGGCGAAACCGTCGTTGCCGAAGTGTTCCGCGGCGGCAGTTCGTTTGACCAGGCACGCACGCTGGAGGTTTTGCGATCCAGCGCCAGCCGGCGCGAGCCGCGCTGCCCGCATTTCAGCCTCTGCGGCGGCTGCGCCACCCAGCATGCGGACGCGCGCACCCAGATGGCGGGCAAGCAGCGCTGGCTGGAGGACAGCTTTGCGCGCATCGGCAGGGTACAGGCGGAAACCATGCTGCCGATCGTTCTGGGCCAGGAATGGGGCTACCGTCACCGCGCGCGCATGGCAGCGCGTTACGTGGCCTCGCGTGGCGGGGCACTGCTCGGGTTTCACGAGCGCCGCTCCAGTCATATTGCCGACATGCGCCAGTGCGAGAACCTGCCCGAGCGCATCTCGCGGCTGATCTCTCCGCTTCGTTACCTGATCGCAACGCTCGACATGCGCGAACGCATGCCCCAGATCGAGGTCGCGGCGGGCGAAGCCGTCGACGTGCTGGTGGTGCGCAACCTCGATCCGGTGACGGAGGGCGATGCGGAAAAACTGCGCGCGTTCGCCGAGCGCGAAGGCGTCTGGCTCTGGCTGCAGCCCAAGGGGCCGGCCACCGCTGCGCCGTTCCATCCGCTCGAGATGCCGGCGCTGGACTACACGCTGCCCGAGTTCGGCGTGCGGATCGCCTTCCGGCCGACGGACTTCACCCAGGTGAACCATGCCATGAACCGGATCCTGGTGCGGCGTGCGCTGCGTATGCTCGACCCGCAACCGGGCGAGCGGATCGCGGACCTCTTCTGCGGCATCGGCAATTTCACCCTGCCGATTGCGGCCTGTGGCGCCCGGGTGCTCGGGCTGGAGGGCGCGCAGGAACTGGTCGAGCGCGCGCGCCAGAACGCCGTGACCAACGGGCTGGCGGATCGCGCCACGTTCGAAACCGCGAACCTGTTCGAAGTCGATACCGCGCGGCTGGCCGCCTGGGGTCCGTTCGACAAGCTGCTGATCGACCCGCCGCGCGACGGCGCGTCCGGGCTGGTGAAGTCGCTGCCGGATGCCTGGCCGCGGCGCATCGTCTACGTCTCCTGCGACCAGGCCACGCTTGCGCGCGACGCCGGGACCCTGGTGCACGAGCGCGGCTTCCGGCTGGTCAGCGCCGGCGTGGTCAACATGTTCCCGCACACCGCGCACGTGGAGTCGATCGCGCTGTTTGAACGCAACTGAGAGAGCGGACCTGAATCATCAAGATTGTTTAGATGAAATCCGCTCTGGGAGCGGGTTCCAGGGTAGTTTGTGTATCGATACCGATACATTAGATCCGGGGAATGGCAATAAAAAAGGCGCCCGCAGGCGCCTTTTTTTCGTTCCGGAAACGCCTAGTCGCGCTCGCCCGTCAGCGCCATCAGCAGCGAGAGGAGGTTGGCGAAGATGTTGAACAGGCTCATGTAGACGCCGGTGGTGGCCATCACGTAGTTCGTCTCGCCGCCGGTCACGATGCGCGACAGGTCGTGCAGCAGGAACATCGAGAACACCATGATCGCGATCGAGGAGATCGCCAGCGACAGCGCCGGAATCTGCAGGAACATGTTGGCCAGCATCGCCACCAGAAGCACGATCATGCCGACCATCAGGAACTTGCCCATGAAGCTGAAGTCGCGCTTGGTGGTCGTGGCGATCGTCGCCATCACTGCCATCACGATCCCGGTGCCGCCGGCCGCGTAGCCGATCAGCGCCGCGCCGTTCTTCAGCGACAGCGCAACGGTCAGCATCGGCCCGAGGAACCAGCCGAGCAGTCCGGTCATCAGCAGCAGCAGGGCGACGCCCAGGCCGCTGTTGCGGTTGGCCGCGATCGCGAACTGCAGGCCGATCACCGAACCGAGCATCACCAGGGTGAGCATGATCGGGTGCTGGACCATGATGCCCGCCGTGCTCATGCCGATGAAGGCGCCGATGACCGTGGGCACCATCGTCAGCGCGAGGAGCATGTACGTGTTGCGCAGGACCTTCTGCGAATCGCCTGTGTCAATGACGCGGTCTGCGGGCGCGTACGTCGGCTCGCCGCGACCAAAGCTGCTGTCGTTGTTCGGTACGGGTCTGAGTTCAGGCTGCATATCTTCCCTCCTGGGGCAAAAAATCCGGCGCAAATGCGCCTCGTTCCACTAAGACTACCAAATCGGGACTAAGTTTCAAACAAAGTCCCGAAAATTCCTGAGGTTATTGCGGTTTGTAATGGAAACCGGGCACCTGACGGTAAAATGCGGCCGGTCGCGCGAAATGCAAGCTTTCTGGAAGGATGGCAGAGCGGTCGAATGCACCGGTCTTGAAAACCGGCAAGGTGAAAGCCTTCGTGGGTTCGAATCCCACTCCTTCCGCCATGCGACCTGGTCGGGCCGGCAGGGCTCCCTCCGGGTTGACCAGTAAGGTGTCCTCAAGCAATCCACCGCCTATCTCAGGAGCCACCAATGCAGTTTGACGAAGTTATCCTCGGGCGCCGGAGCATACGTGGTTATAAACCCGACCCGGTTCCCAGAGCGTTGATCGAGGAGGTCATCGGTTTGGCGATGCGTGCGCCTTCATCGATGAATACCCAGCCATGGCATTTCTACGTCATCACCGGCGAGCCGCTGGATCGAATCCGGGCGGGCAATACCGAACGCATGGTGGCCGGCGTGCCGCAATCGCGCGAGTTCCGCACGGGTCAGGGTTTTGCAGGCAAGCACCGCGACCGGCAGGTCGGCGTGGCCAAGCAATTGTTCTCCGCCATGGGAATCGAGCGCGAAGACAAGGACGGGCGACAGGACTGGGTGCTGCGCGGTTTCCGGCAATTCGACGCGCCCGTCTGCGTGATCGTGACGTATGACCGGGAGCTGGACGGAAGCGACGATACGCCATTTGATTGTGGCGCCGTCGCAACCGCGCTGGTCAATGCCGCATGGTCTCGCGGGCTGGGCACCGTGATCAACAGCCAGGGGATCATGCAATCACCGGTGGTGCGAGAGCACGCTGGCATAGCCGACGATCAGGTCATCATGAAAAGCATCGCGCTGGGCTGGCCGGACTTCAGCTTTCCTGCGAATGCCGTGGTTTCCGAGCGCCGGTCTGTCGATGAGGCGGCGGTGTTCGTGGGTTTCGAGGATGACACGCGCGACTAGCAGGCCGATGTACGGCTTGGCGAGCAGCATCCGCCATCCGGAAAAATCACAACGAGGGAAGATATGCGCATCATCCTGTGTCTGTTGCTGGTCCTTGCCGCCGCGCCTGCGCGGGCTGACTGGGTAAAGTTGAGCGAATCATCCGGGGCAACCTTCTATTTTGATCGCGACTCGATCAGCAAGGACCGCAATTTCCGCAGGGTCTGGGCACTGACCGACCTCAAGCAGCGGAACAAGGGCGGTGAAATGTCGCGGCGGGTGCAATATGAATACGACTGCATGGCAGGGCGGGTCAGATTCCTCTCGGGCTCCTCACACGCAGACCCCATGGGTAAGGGGGGCACGCTCTACTCAAAAAACGACCCGGACAACTGGGACAACGTCCGGCCCAATTCGCCCCTCGAACAGATATTCAGGTTGGCCTGTACCCGGTAACGCAGGGCCTCAAGGCAGGGGCGTTCATCCGATGCGACGCCCTCCTAGCCGATGTCCACGCGGTTGCGCCCATTGTCCTTGGCACGGTACAGGGCCTGGTCGGCGGCGTTGATCAGATCGGCCAGCGCCTCCCACGAGGATTCGCCGACCTGGTGCACCCCGATACTGATTGTGACCCCGATGATGCGTCCGTCGGGTGCGTGTATCCGGCTGTCCGCGATGCCCTTGCGCAGTGATTCAGCCACCTCATAACCGCCTTGCGCCGTCGTGGCGGGCAGGAGCGCGAGGAATTCCTCGCCACCAAACCGTCCGACGAGGTCCTGGGTGCGCAGCCTGGTGGTGATGCTGTTGGCCACCATGCGCAGCACCTCGTCGCCTTCGATGTGTCCGAAGCTGTCGTTCACGTGCTTGAAGTGGTCGATATCCATCATCAGCAGGGTCAGCGGCTGTCCGCTGCGCCTGGCAAGGGCGGCCTGCTGTTCGAGGGAACGCAGGATGGCGCGGCGATTGTCCAGGCCCGTGAGCTCGTCGTGCAGCGCCAGGGTCCGGTAGCGTTCGTCCGAGCGTTCCTTGGTCATCAGTACCATCCCGATGGCGACCAGGATCAGGCAGATGATGGCGGCAAGGAAGAGAAACGACTGCGTCTGGTTCGTTGCGAAGAACGAGAGCGGCATGGCGGGGCCGGTAAGCGCCAGCACGGCGCGGGTCGTGAACAGCGCCGAGATGAAGGCCAGGCCGCCGAACAGAAAATACTGGCCGCGGCCCGCCGTTTCGCGGCGCCGATCGAACATCAGGACCAGCGGCAGGATGCACTGCGCGGCGAAGATCGTGCCACCGGCGATCAGGCGCAGCTGCAGGTTGTCCTGCAGGAGCACGAACAGGACGAAAATCACCGTGACCGGAATCCAGATCAGCCACCGCGGTGGCGGGCGCTCATGGAACTGGTACAGCCCTTCGGCGAACAGCGCCAGGGCCGTTGCCATCAGCGCGTTTGCCGCGACGATCGACGCGAGGTCGTGAATGGTGCCCCGCATGGCGAAAAGCACATAGGCCAGTGCGTGGCAGAACAGTGCTGCCGCCCAGAACGACAGCCCGTCCTTGCGCTTCCTTCCCGACACTGTGCCGACCAGAACCGCCAGCGTCGCGCTGATCGTGACAATGGTCACGAACATCGTCGGGAGGTGAAGGTTCATCTTCGCACGGTATCCGGCACCAGCGCGCGTGAGGGCCGTTTCACGGTACTGCCGATTCCGTGGCGCGTGTTTCAACCTCGCGTTCGGTCGATCGAGCCACAGTTGCCACCAGGAAGGAAAGCTCGGTCGCAAGAACGCGCATCACGTCATCCAGCGAGACGATTCCGATCAGGTCGCCGTCCCGGGTGACGACGGGCAGGCGCCGTGCCCCATTCGAGGCCATGGTCTCAGCCGCCTCGAACACGCCGGCATCATCCCGAAGCACGCTGAGCTCGGGACGCATCACGTCCTGCACGGTGAGGGTCTGCGGGTCAATGCCGGGCGCAACCGCGCGAACGACGATGTCACGATCGGTGATGATGCCGATCGGCTTGGTGGCGCCGGTCAGCTGGTCGATCACGATCAACGAGCCGACATGATGCTCGCGCATCATCCGCGCAGCCTCGCGCAGGTCGGTCGAAGGGATCGCGACGGCGACGACGCGGCTGCAGAATTCGCGCACTTTCATGATCTTCTCCCCTGAAGGTTTATCCCATCGTACGAGGACGGCCGCACGTTCACTTGACCGGGATCAAACGGCCGGGCGGCAGGTGTCATTCTTGTTACACTGGCGAAGATGAATCCACCACGGACGGCAGCACACAGCGCAGGACTCGTCGTCCGCACCGCACTGGCCACCCTGGCCGTCCCGGCTCTGCTGTTCGGCGCGCTGATCGCGCTCCGGGCAGGCTGGCCGGGAAGCGTGAATCACCTGGGATGGCGCCTTTCGGCCACTGCGATCGAGCAGGGCGGCCTGCTCCTGTCGGCGCTGTGCTGGGTCGCATTCGGTTTCCTGTTCAACCGGGCCTGCAGCCTGCTGCTCTGGCGCGGCCTGTTTGCGCGCGACGGGACCCGGATTCCCGCGATGCTGATCACTCTGGCCGAGGTCGTGGTCTGGCTTTCGATTGCGGCCGCGGTCATTGCCGGGGTCTACGGTCATTCCGTCACCGCCGTGGTCGCGACCTCGACCGTGCTGATCGGGGTGGCGGGCTTCGCGGTGCAACGTCTGATCGCCGATTTCTTTGCGGGCATTGCCCTCAGCCTGGAGCGCCCCTATGCGATTGGCGACTGGCTGCAGGTCGACGCGGGCGGTCCGGTCGGCAAGGTGGTTGATTTCGGCTGGCGCTCCACACGCCTGACCACACCCGAGGACATTACGGTGGTGGTGCCCAACAGCCACATTGCGGGCAAGGCATTCCTGAACTTCTCCCGGCCGCACACCTACTTTCGCGACCGGATCCGGATCACGCTGCCGTTCGATGTCACCACCCACCAGGGACAGCGGATTCTGCTGGGCGCCGTGAACCAGATCGACGAGATCGCGAGCCTGCCGGGCAAGCCCTCGGTCACGATCGAGGAGTACGACAGCCGTGGCGTGGTCTGGTTGCTGATCTACATGGTGCCGGACCGCAGCCGCCTGATGCGCCTGCGCTTCATGGTGCACCAGAACATCCTGCGCAACCTGCACTACGCCGGCATTCAGATCCCGGTGCAGGCGCAGGAGGTCCGTGTCCGGCGCAGCCCTGCCGCCGGCGATATTTCCGACGGGATCGTCCGCCTGCTGCGCCAGTCGGCCCTGTTTGCCGACCTGCGACCCGAGGAGACCGAGGAGCTCGCGCGCGCGGCCATGCAGCGCCTGTGTTACGCGCCCGAACCGATCCTGCATCAGGGTAGTCCCGGCACCTCGCTCTTCATCCTCAACGAAGGCCTGCTCGGGGTATGGATGCGGGATGCGCAGGGTGTGGACAAGCAGGTGGCGCAGATCCAGCCGGGCGAATTCTTCGGTGAATTGTCGCTTCTCACGGGAGAGCCGCGCGGCGCCACGGTGATTCCGGTCACCGACTGCCTGATCACCGAAATCGGCAAGGAGGCGATGTCGAAGCTGCTGGAGGCACGTCCCGAGCTGGCCGATATTCTCTCGCGCGCGCTGGCCGGCCGGCAGGCCGCCAACCTGCGTTCGATGGCTGCTTCGGGCGCCTTGCCCGACGATGCGGCCAAGGCTGGACTTGCGCGTCAGCTGCTGGGCCGGATTCGATCCTTCTTCAACCTCGGCGCGAAGTAGCGCTGCCCGTCGCTCAGGCGCGCGCCAGCGCGAAACCCTCGTAGCCCCGCGCCGCCACGTCGCGGCTCTTTTCCACATACGCCGGAAATCCGACCAGCGGCATGAACACGCGCGTCTTGCCCGGCACGTTCACGCCCAGATACCAGGAGTTGCAGGTCGGAAAGAGGGTGCGGTCGGCCACCGTGTTGACGTGCTCGACCCACGCGTCTTCCGCTGCGCGCGTGGCCTCGATGGTCGCGTGCCCGTGCGCGCCCATGTACTCCAGGCACTCCGCGATCCAGTCCACGTGCTGCTCGATCGAGACGATCATGTTGGTGAGCACCGACGGGCTGCCCGGGCCCGAGATCGTGAACAGGTTGGGAAACCCCTCGATGCCCAGACCCAGATAGGTGCGCGGGCCGGCCTGCCATTTTTCCTGCAGCGTGCGGCCGCCGCGGCCCCGGATGTCGATCTTCAGGATCGACCCGGTCATCGCATCGAAGCCGGTCGCAAAGACAATGCAGTCGAATGCGAATTCACGGCCGCCTGTGCGCAGGCCCTTCGCGGTCAGTTCCTCGATCGGGGCTGCGCTGATGTCCACCAGCCGCACGTTCGGCCGGTTGAAGGTTTCGTAGTAGCCGCTGTCGATGCACATGCGCTTGCAGCCGATCACCTGCCTCGGCGCAAGCAGTTCGGCCACCGCCGGATCGCGCACCACGGACCGGATCTTCCTGCGCACGAATTCGGCGGCGGCTTCATTGGCTTCAGTTTCCAGGAGCAGATCGCCGAACGCGCCGAGGAATCCCAGTCCGCCGCGCTGCCAGCGCGTCTCGAACGCCTGCTCGCGCTCCTGCGGGGTGACCTCGAGCGCGGAGCCTTCGTTGCGCGGAAAGCTCGATCCGAACGCATTCTGCATCTTGCTGTTTCGCGCGCGAAAGCGCGCGTAGTCGGCCTTGATGCGCGCCTCGTAATCGGGGTCCAGCGGGCCGTTGCGCGCCGGCACCGCATACGCCGCGGTGCGCTGGAAGACCACGAGTTCGGCGGCTTCCCTTGCAATGATCGGGATGGACTGCACCGCGGACGATCCGGTGCCGATCACGCCGACACGCTTGCCGGTGAAATCAATGTGTCGGTCCGGCCACAGACCCGTGTGGTAGGTCTCGCCACGGAATGTTTCCATCCCCTTGAAGGCGGGCAGGTTTGCCGAGGACAGGCAGCCAGTGGCCATGATCAGGAAACGCCCGCTCGCGCGCTCAGTCGTCGCGCCACTGACCCGCACCTGCCAGCGGTTCGCGGATTCGTCGAAGGACGCGGCCTCGACGCGCGTATCGAACTGCATGTACTCGCGCAGGCCGAAGCGGTCGGCGACGTGGTTGGCGTACTTCAGGATCTCGGGCTGGGCCGCATACCGCTCCGACCATCGCCACGCCTGCTGGAGTTCCTCGGAGAATTGATAGGAATACTCCATGCTCTCGACGTCGCAGCGCGCCCCGGGGTAACGGTTCCAGTACCAGGTGCCGCCCACGCCCGAACCGGACTCGAACACGCGCGCGGTGAGGCCGAGTTCGCGCACGCGATGCAGCATGTACATGCCGGCAAAACCTGCACCGACGATGACGACATCGAATTCGTTTGCTGGCATCGGATCCGGACTCAATTGCGTGGGTTCAGGCGGGTTGCTCGAGCGTCGGGGCAATGTCGGTGAGCGTCATGCGCCGCATGTCGCGCTTGTAACGCCGGTCGTCATACGGTCGCCCACGGTGCATGGTGCAGCGATTGTCCCAGATCACCAGGTCATGCAGCCGCCAGGTGTGCCGGTAGACGAACTCACGCTGCGTGGCGTGCTCGGTCAGGTCGCGGATCAGCGCCAGCGCTTCGGGACGCAGCCAGCCGTGGATGGCGCCGATGTGTGCGGATAAAAAGAGGCTCTGCCGACCGGAGCCTGGATGCCTGCGCGCCAGCCGCTGCGGAACCGGTGCGAACAGAAGGCGCTCCTCCTCGGTGTAGGCATCGAAGCCGAGCTGAGCGCGCGAGTACAGCAGCGAGTGATCGCAGACCAGCGGCTCGACCAGGGTGCGGGTCGCCTCGGGCAGCGCATCCCATGCAGCACGCATGTCCGCGAATTCGGTTTCCCCGGCCTCGGGCGGAATTTCGCGTGCGTGCAGCATCGAGTATTTGGCGGGGGTCGATTTGAAACTGCTGTCGCTGTGCCACAGGCGGTTGCCCAGGCTGAACAGCCTGCGACGGTCGTCGGCCGGCAGGATGCTGCCGTCGACTTCCAGGTTGGAGATGTCATTCATGTCGTCGTGCTTCAGCCTTTGGCGGTGTACGTCGACCACGGCACGCGTCTGTTCGAGCGGCCCCAGGGCGGCAGCGAACGCATGGAACTGGTCGTCGTCGATGCGCTGGTCGCGCAGCACGAGTACCGCGTGTTCATCCATCGCCGCGTCGATGCTGGAGACCAGTTCCGCCGATGGCGTCGCGCGAAGATCCACGCCGATGGCTTCGGCGGCGAACAGCGGATGCAGGGGGCGTAGCGCAAGGTCCATGGATCTTCCCGGTCGGAGTTCAGGCCGCGTGGTTGAGCGCCAACCCTGCGCGCGGCCATTCGAACGATACCAGCCGGCCGGTCATGGAGAGCGTGGCATATGCGGTACGCAGATCCTTTCCGCCGAAGCACACATTGGTCACCATCGAATCGGGCAGGACGTACTGGTCGACCCGGCTGCCGTCCGGCCAGATGTCGGACACGGCACCCGTGACCAGGGTCGCGACACAGACATGGCCCTCGGCATCGATCGCGAGCGAGTCGAACATCTGGTAACCGCCCAGCCCCGCAAGCACGTGGCCCTTCTCCCCGCGATAGGGTCCGTTTGCCGAGGCAATCTCACCCGGTGCGGACAGCGCGAAACTCCAGCAGCGCGCGGTCGGCGTTTCGACCACGTACAGCGTCTTTCCGTCCGGCGACAATCCGCAGCCGTTGGGGCGCTCCAGCGGAAAGATCGCCTCGCGGATCATCGAGCCGTCGGCTTTGGCGTAGTACACCGCGCCGCGGTCGTTGTCGCGTTCGCGCGTCTTGCCCAGGTCGGTGAACCAGAACCCGCCGTGCGCGTCGAACACCAGGTCGTTCGGGCCGCGCAGTTTTCTGCCGTCGCAGGCATCGTAGAGCGTCTCAAATCTGCCGGTGTGCGGATCGACCACCTGGATGCGTCCGCCGATGTAGTTGTCGGGCTGGGTGCCGGGAAAGAGGCGCCCGTCGGGGCGTTCGATCCAGTTGAAGCCGCCGTTGTTGGTGACGAAGATTTTTCCGCCGGGTCCGAGCGCCGCGCCGTTCGGACCGCCGCCCAGATCGGCGACCACCTGCTGGCGTCCGTCCGGCGTGATGCGCGTCAGCGTGCCGCGCGCGATTTCGACCAGGATGATGGAACCATCGTGCATTGCGATCGGGCCTTCGGGAAAACGCAGTCCGCTGGTGATCTGCGTGAATTGCGGCGTCAGGCTACGGGTTTCCATATTTTCATACCTCGGTTTTTTTTGGGTCACGCAACAACGCATCGCGCACGAGCGGCAGGCGGTCGTTGCCGAAGTACATGTCTTCGCCGTTGACGAACAAGGTCGGCGAACCGAAGCCGCCGCGGCGGATGAGTTCTTCGGTGTTGGCCTTGAGCTGGTCCTTGATGTCCTGTCGCGCGATACCGGCCATGAACGCTTCGGCGCATCGATACCGATGCGCTCGCAGAGCGTCGCGAGCACCGCGTCGCTGGAGATGTCCTGGTCGCGTCCCCAGTAGGCTTCGAATACAGCCTGCGCGAACTCCACCAGCTTTCCCTGCGGCTCGAGCAGGATGCAGCCGCGCATCGCCTTCACGCTGTTGACCGGGAACACCGTGGGTGGAAATTTGATTGCCAGGCCTGCAATGGCGTGCCCAGTCCTGCATGTCCTTCAGCTGGTAGGCCGCCTTGGCCGGGCACCGGGTTGTCGCGCGACGCGTACACGCTCGGATTGACGCTGTTGAACACGCCGCCGACCAGGATCGGCCGCCAGCGGATCGGCACGCCCAGCTCGGCGGCGAGCGGCCGGATGTTGTGGAATCCGAGGTAGGTCCAGGGGCTCGAGCAGTCGAAGAAGAACTCGATCATCACTTCAGTCCTTTGAATCATGCTTGTGCGCGCCTTCGCGCAGGCTCTGCGCGGTCTGGCCGAACAGGGCCTTCCTTGCTTCCTCGTCCAGCTTCGGGGCACGCAGTGTCTTGCCCAGGTCGAGGCCGCGCTTGGTGGCGGGGCGCTGGAAGAGCAGGTTGTACCAGCGCTCGATGTTCGGAAACGCGGGCAGGGACATCTGCTGCGCCTTGTGGGTGCGGATCCACGGAAAGATCGCGATGTCGGCAATCGTGAATTCGTCCCCGGCAACGTACGCACCGGTGCGCTCGAGTTGCGCGTCGAGCACGCCGTACAGGCGGTCGACTTCCCTGGCGTAGCGCTCGAGCGCATACGGCACCTTCTCCGGCGCGTAGAGCAGGAAATGCCCGTTCTGTCCTGCCATCGGCCCGAGGCCGCCCATCTGCCACATCAGCCACTGCAGCGCCGCAGTTCGACCGCGCAGGTCGGCGGGCAGGAAGCGCCCGGTCTTCTCGGCGAGATAGATGAGGATCGCGCCGCTTTCGAATATCGCGACAGGCGCGCCGCCGCCATGCGGATCGTGGTCGACGATCGCGGGCATGCGGTTGTTCGGGCTGATCGCGAGGAACGCCGGGGCGAACTGCTCGCCGCGGCCGATGTTGACCGGCTTGAGCGTGTAGGGCAGGCCGCATTCCTCCAGCATGATCGAGGCCTTCCAACCGTTGGGTGTGGGCCAGTAGTGGAGGTCGATCATCCGGTTTCCTCGGGAAGGCGCGACGCTGCGCTAAGGCGCATGAACGGGCGCTCGGGGGCGCCAGGGATTCTGCGCCACATTGTACTCACGCGGTCTGCTTCCATCCTGCGCTGGTTCGCTCCGCGATCATCTATGATGTCTACCCATGGAAACCCTGCGCCCCCTTGCCGAATCGGTCGCCGCCCTGCTGAAGGAAAGAAAGCAGACGATCGCCGTTGCCGAATCCTCCACCGGCGGCCTGCTTTCGGCCGCGCTGCTCAGCGTGCCCGGCGCCTCGGCGTATTTTCTTGGCGGCGCCGTGGTGTATACCAAGCCGGCCCGCCGCGTGCTGATGGGCCTTGCGGATCGCGACGTGGCCGGCATGCGCTCGGCGTCCGAGCCCTATGCCCAGCTACTTGCGCGCACCGCGCGGGAGCGCTTTTCGGCGGACTGGGGCCTGTCTGAAACCGGGGCCACGGGCCCCACGG
>CAWJNP010000074.1:0-19575 GCA_963844255.1 uncultured beta proteobacterium | reverse complement strand
GCAATCGCTATGGCGACAAGGCGGGGCACAGCTGCCTCGCCGTCGCGGGGCCGGGTGGCGATCGGGTGATCACGCTCGAGACCGGGCGTGACGACCGCGCGGAGAACATGCGCGCGTTTGCGGCCGCTGCGCTGAAGCTTCTGGCGGAAGAACTCGCGCGCTGAATCTAGCGCCCGGCCTGGCGCTTGGTCTGGTGGCGCCGCGCGTTGAATTCTTCGGTCAGCGCCTCCATCGCGGCCGACAGATTGTCCAGAGGATTCGCCTTGCAGAAGTTCTCGATCGTCTGCATTGCCGCCTCGATATCCGAGATCCCGAGGATGTCGTAGGTTTCCGGCGCCATGCGGTTGTAGGCCGTCAGGTAACCCGCGATCCAGCCGCGGATGTTGGCCTGTACCGTGGTGCGCGTATCCGCACCGATCGCGCTACGGAAGTCGCGACAGCTCTCCGCGCGCTGACTCCAGTAGGCGCCGCCCTCATCGGCCGCCGGCGCGGTCGCCGGTAGCGCGGCTACACAGAGTGTCAATGCAATCAGGGTTCGCTTCATGGGGGTTACCTCTCGTACGCGGCTGTGATTGTCTCATAGCACAGCAGGTACACGACCGCGCCCGCGCCCGGTGTATTCTGCGTGCCCGATGAAACAACGCCAATCCGATCTCGCCGCGCGCGCGAGGCAGCTGCTGCACGCCACCTTTGGCCACCCGGATTTCCGCGGTGCGCAGGAGGAGATCGTCACGCACGTGGCCGGTGGCGGCGATGCGCTGGTGCTGATGCCCACCGGCGGCGGCAAGTCGCTCTGCTACCAGATACCGGCGCTGCTGCGCGAAGGCACCGGCGTCGTCGTGTCGCCGCTGATCGCGCTGATGCAGGACCAGGTCGCGGCGCTCAAGCTGCTCGGCGTGCGCGCGGCGTTCCTCAACTCGACGCCGGATGCGGCCACGGCGCGCGAGGTGGAGCGCGCGCTCGCTCAATGGGCGAGCTCGACCTGCTCTACGTCGCGCCCGAGCGGCTCGTCACGCCGCGCTGCCTCGAGCTGCTCGCGCAGAGCCGGATCGCGCTGTTCGCGATCGACGAGGCGCACTGCGTGTCGCAATGGGGCCACGATTTCCGGCCGGAGTATCTGCAGCTGTCGGTCCTGCACGAACGCTTTCCCGAGGTGCCGCGCATCGCGCTCACCGCGACGGCCGATCCGCAGACGCGCACCGAGATCATCGCGCGTCTCGCGCTTGCAGACGCGCGCATCTTCGTCTCGAGCTTCGACCGGCCGAACATCCGCTACACCATCGTCGACAAGGTCGATCCGCGCGCGCAGCTGCTGCGCCTGATCCGCGAAGAGCACGCGGGCGAGGCGGGCATCGTCTACTGCCTGTCGCGGCGCAAGGTCGACGAGACCGCGGCCTGGCTCGCGGCGCAGGGCGTACGCGCGCTGGCCTATCACGCCGGCATGGACGGCGCCGAGCGCAGCGTCACCAGGCGCGCTTCCAGCAGGAGGAGGGCATCGTGATGGTTGCGACGATCGCCTTCGGCATGGGCATCGACAAGCCCGACGTGCGCTTCGTCGCCCACCTCGACCTGCCGAAAAGCATCGAGGGCTATTACCAGGAGACCGGACGCGCCGGACGCGACGGCGCGCCGGCCGACGCCTGGATGGCCTACGGCCTGGGCGACGTCGTGCTGCAGCGGCGCCTGATCGAGCAGTCGGAAGCCAGCGACGAATTCAAGCGCGTATCGAGCGCCAAGCTCGACGCGCTGCTGGGCCTGTGCGAGACGGCAGGCTGCCGGCGGGTGCGCCTGCTCGGCTATTTCGGCGAGCAGAGCGCGCCGTGCGGCAACTGCGACACCTGCCTCGCGCCGCCCGAGGTCTGGGATGCGACCGACGCCGCGCGCAAGGCGCTGTCGGCGATCTATCGCACCGGCCAGCGCTTCGGCGCGGTGCATCTGATCGAGGTGCTGCGCGGGCAAAGCGGGCGAACGCGTGAGCCGCTGGGACCACGACAAGCTCGGCGTGTTCGGCGTCGGCGCCGACATGGACGAAGCGGCGTGGCGCAACGTGTTCCGCCAGCTCGTGGCGATGGGTTACGTCGAAGTCGACCACGAAGCGCACGGCGGGCTCAGGCTCGCGCCTTCCAGCCGTGCGGTGCTGAAGGGCGAGCAAAGCGTCGAGATGCGCCGTCTCATCGCGTGCGAAGGGCGCGCGGCGGCGCAGTGCCTCCTCCGGCGCTTCGCCGCCGGCGCTGGACGCCGAGGCAATCGGTTTGTTCGAGCGGCTCAAGGCCTGGCGCGGCGGCGGAGGCGCGCAGCCAGTCGGTGCCGGCCTATGTGATCCTGCACGACAGCACGCTGGCCGAGATCGCGCGCCGCCGTCCGCGCGATCTGGACGCGCTTGCGGGAGATCGCCGGCATCGGCGCGAAAAAGCTGGAGCGCTATGGCGGGACGCTACTCCAACTGCTTGCCGAGGCTTAGAGGAAGCCACTGAAAACATGGTAGAAAAAGGCGTTTTCGGCTAAAATTTCGGGCTTTCCCTGATTCTGATCTCCGGCGAACCCACAGCATGGCCCTGATAGTCCAGAAATACGGCGGCACCTCCGTCGGCTCGGTCGAGCGCATCCAGAACGTCGCCCAGCGCGTCGCCAAATGGCGCGCCGCCGGCCACGACGTGGTGGTGGTCGTGTCGGCCATGAGCGGCGAGACCAACCGGCTGATCGGTCTTGCGAAGGCGATCCAGCCGGACCCCGATCCGCGCGAACTCGACCAGATCGCCTCCACCGGCGAACAGGTCACGATCGGCCTGATGGCGATGGCGCTGAAATCCCTTGGCCAGAAGGCCAGGAGCTACACCGGCGCACAGGTGCGCATCCTGACCGATGACGCGTACACCAAGGCACGCATCATCTCGATCGACGACCAGCGCATCCGCGCCGACCTCGCGGCGGGCAATGTCGTGGTGGTCGCAGGATTTCAGGGCGTGGACGAACACGGCACGATCACCACGCTGGGCCGCGGCGGTTCGGACACCACGGGCGTTGCGCTGGCCGCGGCGCTGAAGGCCGACGAATGCCAGATCTACACCGACGTCGACGGTGTCTACACCACCGATCCGCGCATCGTGCCCGAGGCGCGGCGCCTCGCGACCGTCACCTTCGAGGAAATGCTCGAGATGGCGAGCCTCGGCTCCAAGGTGCTGCAGATCCGCTCGGTCGAATTTGCCGGCAAATACAAGGTGCGCCTGCGCGTGCTCTCCAGCCTGACCGATCCGCAGATCCCGGTCGAGGAAGAAGCGCGCTCCGGCACCGTGATCACTTTCGAGGAAGATCCCGCCATGGCCATGGAACAAGCAGTCATCTCCGGCGTCGCGTTCGCGCGCGACGAAGCCAAGATCACGGTGCACGACGTGCCCGACCGCCCCGGCATCGCCTACGCGATCCTCGGCCCGATCGCCGACGCGAAGATCGATGTCGATGTCATCGTGCAGAACGTCGGGCACGACGGCATGACCGACCTCTCGTTCACCGTCGGCCGCGGCGACTACGCCCGCGCGATGGGCATCCTGCAGGGCCAGGTGCAGCCGCACATCAAATGCCGCGCGGTGACCGGCGACGACAGGATCGCCAAGGTTTCGCTGATCGGCGTGGGAATGCGTTCCCATGTGGGGATCGCCTCGCAGATGTTCCGCACGCTGGCCGAGGAAGGGATCAACATCCAGATGATCACGACCTCGGAGATCAAGGTATCCGTCGTGCTGGACGAGAAGTACATGGAGCTCGCGGTGCGCGTGCTGCACAAGGCGTTCGATCTCGACCAGGCCTGAGGACCGATCGCCGCACGCCTGCGAAGTTCAGGCGAACACTTTCAGCGCGTACAGTGAAAGTCCCGGCACGAAGACCAGCAGCGTGATCCGGATCAGGTCGGAAATCAGGAAGGGAATGATGCCGATGAAGGTCTCCTTCATCGGAACGTCCTTTGCCATGCCGCTGATGATGTAGACGTTCATGCCCACCGGCGGCGTGATCAGTCCGATCTCGACCACCATCAGGGCCAGGATGCCGAACCAGATCGCCTTGCCTTCCGGATTCAGGCCCCAGAGGTCGATGCCCATGACGATCGGGAAGAAGATCGGGATGGTCAGCAGGATCATCGACAGGCTGTCCATGATGCAGCCGAGCACCAGGTAGATCAGCAGGATCACGACCAGCACCAGCAGCGGCGAGAACTTCAGTCCGATCACCCACTTGGCAAGCTCTGCCGGCATCTGCGTCAGCGCCAGGAAAACGTTGAGCACGTCGGCGCCCAGCAGGATCAGGAAGATCATCGCGGTGGCCTGCGCCGCGCCATAGATGCACTCGAGGAACCCGCGTCCCTCGCAGGCCGCCGGAGGTCAGCGCGACGAAGCCGGTCGCGATGGTGCCGATCGAGGCCGCTTCGGTCGGCGTGAAGAAGCCGCCGTAGATGCCGCCGATCACGACGATGAAGATCAGCAGCACCGGCCAGGTCTCGGCCAGCGCGCTGCAGGCGCTTCGTCCACGGCAAGACGCTCGCCGGCGGGCGCATGCTCGGGGTCGAGGCGCGCCATGACCGCGATCACCAGCATGTAGCCGAGGGCCGCGACGATGCCGGGCACGAAGGCCGCCAGGAACAGCTTGGCGATGTTCTGCTCGGTGATGATGGCGTAGATCACCAGCGGCACCGAGGGCGGGATCAGGATGCCGAGCGTGCCGCCGGCGGCGATCGCCGCCGTGGCCAGACGCGGCGAATAGCCGTGCCGGCGCAGCTCGGGCAGCGCCACCTGGCCCATGGTCGCCGCGGTGGCCAGCGACGAGCCGCAGATCGCGCCGAAGCCCGCACAGGCCGTCGATCGCGGCCATGGCCATGCCGCCGCGCCAGTGGCCGATCATCGCGTTGCCGGCCTTGAACAGCGCCCGGGACAGGCCGCCGTGCGTGGCGAACTGCCCCATCAGCAGGAACAGCGGCACCACCGACAGGTCGTAGACCGAGTAGCGCGCGTAGGCCGACGGTCTTGTAGTAGTTGAGCAGTGTGTCGAGCCCGACGACCCAGATGTAGCCGACCGAACCGGCCACCAGCATCGCACATGCCGATGTGCACCCGCAGCGCGAGCAGCAGCAGCATGAAGCCGCCGATCAGCGCGCCCTGCTCGATGCCGGTCATGCGCCGCAACTCCCTGCGCGTGTTCCACGCGGTGTACAGCGCCGCGCAGCCGAGCAGGAAAAACGACGGCACCATCGGCGCGTAGCCCCACCAGGTCGGCAGGTTCAGCAGCATCGCTGGCGTCGTGGTTCCTCATGAACTCGCAGGTCGCGATGCCGATGCGCCAGGCAGATCGCAAACGCGCAGACCGCCAGCAGCAGTGCGGCGAGCAGGTCGAGCACGGCATTGGCGCGCGGCGGAATTCCGCGCCGTGAAGAAGTCGACGATGACGTGGCCGTTGACCATCTGGCAGAACGGCAGGGCCATCGTCACCGCAACTGCCGACATCATCTGCACCAGTTCGTAGTCGCCCAGCACGGGCTTGTCGCAGAACGGAGCGGCCGATGATGCTGTAGACCGACATCAGCGCCATCGCGATGAGCATCAGTCCCGAGCAGATGGCGAACAACCGGGAGACGCGGTCGAGCGCGCGTCCGACCGGATCAGTCGGGCACGCGCGCGTACTGAGAAACGGCTTCTGACATCGTGGGTTCGACCGGTCGCGGGAGGACGCGAGGGCGCAGGCAGTCTCGGACGCCCTGCGCCTCCCGGAGCAGACAGCGAAACGGCTTACTTGGTGTACTTCTTGATCAGATCGCGGGCCGACTGCAGCAGCATCTTGCCGTCGCCGCCCTTGGCCGTGATGTCGGCGACCCACTGGTCGTCGAGCTGCGTCGGTGGCCTTCTTCCACTTGTCGAGTTCGGCGCCCGGAATCACCGTGATCTGGCTGCCCGAGGCGATCATCTTCTCCTTGCCCGGCACGTCGGCGGCCGCCTGGGTCTTGCCCATGAAGGCCGAGAAGTCGGCGCCCGAATTGGCGTCGAGCACCTTCTTCAGGTCCGGCGGCAGCGATTCGTACTTGGCCTTGTTCATCGCCACCAGGAACACCGTGGTGTACGAGCGCGTTGAACTGGCGGTCGGGTTCGGCGGTGTACTTGGTCAGTTCGTTGACCTTGATGCCGGGCGCGACTTCGTACGGGATCACCGCACCGTCGATCACGCCCTTGGACAGCGCCTCGGGCACCGCCGGCACCGGCATGCCGACCGGCGTCGCGCCCAGCATGGCCAGCATCTTGTTGGTCAGCCGCGTCGGCGCGCGCAGCTTGAGGCCCTTGAAGTCGGCCAGGGTCTTGATCGGCTTGTTCACCGTGTAGATGTTGCCGGGGCCGTGCACGTGCACCGCCAGGATGTGCGTGTCCTTGAATTCGTCGCGGTCGTACTTGTCGTAGTACTCCCAGGCCGCGCGGCTGGTCGCCTCGGCATTGGTCATCATGAACGGCAGCTCGAAGACCTCGATCTTCGGGAAACGACCGGCCGAATAGCCGGCCACCGTCCAGACGATGTCGGCCACGCCGTCCCTGGCCTGGTCGTACAGCTGCGGCGGGCTGCCGCCGAGCTGCATCGACGGGTAGATCTGGCACTTGAGCTTGTTGGCCGATTCCTTGGCCAGCTTGTCGCACCAGGCGCCGAACATGTCGACGTGCTGGGTCGACTGCGGGCCGAGGAAGTGGTGGACCTTCAGCGTCACCTCCTGCGCCTGCGCTGCGCAGGCTGCGGTGCCGATGGCGGCAATGAACACGAATCGCCTGAAAACTGACATGAGGACTCCCCCTATTATGGATTTGCTTCGGAATTTTTCGCCGACATGCACGCTTTGCGTGTCGTTATTGCCCGTGTCAGCCTAGGCGCACGCTACGCGAAGAAAGTTCCGAGAGCAAGATGGGAAAAGGGTGCAGCGCGTGGCGTGCGCGTTCGATCCGGCCGGGATTTCTGCCCTGGGAGTTTTTAGGGGATAATGCCGGCTCTTGAGGTTGTCCGAGTGGCCGACGCGGCAACGCGTTTGTCGACTTCGGGGCGTAGCGCCCCCGAAGGATTCCCGGTAACCGAATGAGCGTAGCGAACGGAGAGCTGCCCGAGTGGCTGAAGGGGGCGCCCTGCTAAGGCGTTATACGGGGTCAACCCGTATCGAGGGTTCGAATCCCTCGCTCTCCGCCAGATTGATACGGCCCGCGCAATGCGGGCCGTTCCTTTTGGCCAGGGGGATTTCTTGTTGACACAGATCAACACGCAGAGGGCCCGATTGGCGCAGCGTGAGGATATGCGCTGACCAATGGAGGTCGAAAGGCAATGGATATCAAGACAGGGCAGGTTCTGGAGTTCGTCGATCCCGTAACCGTTGAGGGCAGGGTGATCGCGCAAGGAACCCGTGTCCGGGTCGGCTACATCGAGCCGCAGGTGATGGAATCCAAGCTCACTCTCGTATTCATGGATGCGGGTCAGTCCGGGACGATCGTGGTCGATCATCATGTTGCCGGGATTCACTGCCGTATTGTTTCCGAACCCGGCTAGGCGAATCCGAATCTTCCGGAGCGTCGCCGCTTGGCGCTGCCGCGCGACTAGCCGCCCAGGGTCTGGGTCGCGTCGACGATGTCGCGGCTGCGCACCACGCGGTCGCCCCACACACGGTCGAATTCCGCCACCAGTTGCTTGAGCGCTGCGGAACCTTCGATCGCGCGCGCGCCGGACAGGTCATCGAATTCGTACACGGCGTAGTGGAGCGAGACGTCGGTCTCGCTCCAGCCGCGCCACGCGCGCCTGGCGTTGAAGGCCTTGAATGCATCCGGCAGGTGTTCGTCCTGGTACCAGCGATCGAATGCGTCCCTCAGCGTGGCATCGGCGACCTTGGCGCGTACGATGAATCGAGCAGTCATCTGGTCATTCCCCTTTCGTTATCGCCTTGGAGGGTCGCTCAGCGGTACACCCCGTCCCAGTCCCCGGGAACGAGCGTGGCGGTGCGGCCGTCGTCCGAAGCCATCGGCCGGTTCAGGCTGAACACCGTGCTGGGTTCCAGCACCGAGTAATCCATGTAGCCCAGCCGCGCGAGCGGGCGCATTGCGGGTGTGTCGACGATGCCGTCCTTGATGAACGCATCGTCGATGTAGATGCCCACGACCAGGCCGAACACCACGGTATAGGTGACGCCCTTGCCATTCTCGGGGCTCGGGCAGTTCCAGGGTTTTCCAGTGGCGGCACTCGAAGGCGGCCGGGCTCTCGCCGACCCGCGGCGGTTTCACGTAGGTCGAGGCGGTTGCAGTCAGTCCGGCGAGCGCGAACTCGTCCACGCCCGGCGCGACCGGCGCGGAGCTCATGTTCATCTGTTCGCGCAGGTCATACGTGGCCAGCGAGCAGGTGAATTCGTGGTTGAGCGCGATGTTGCGCAGCGTGTCCTTGTGGCCGCCGGAGGAGAACATCACCATTTTCGGGCGGTCGGCGACTGCGTTGAAGAAGCTGTAGGGCGCGAGATTGGGCACGCCGTCCTGGTCGACGGTGGAGATCCAGCCGATCGGGCGCGGGACGGCGAGCGCCTTGAAGGGATCGAATTTCAGGCCGTGATTGCGGCCGGTGGCGTCATAGTGCATTGAAGGTTTCCGGGTCGTTGTCGATTGTCGGGAGACGCATCGTACAACGGCCGGAAAACAAAAGAGCGGGCCGCACGCGATGCGAAACCCGCTCAAGGCCGGCACAAAGGAGGAGATGGGCCATGCCGGCAAGCCAAAGATGCGCCCTACGGACGGGGTTTGCAATAGACCAAAAGTCAGGGGTCGTTAAATCTGGTGCGGGTGCCGCGGATGCGCCGGGTTCACGCCATCCGCATCCGTCCGCATGCCCGTGGTGTATCGGTATCGATACATCAACTGGCCTGCAGCCAGCCTGCAGACTGGTTCTTAGGAAAAAATTCTTTCAGAATTACTGCGGGAGATGCGATTTCGAATCCGCCCTCAGCGCGCGCCGGACTTGGCACCTCCGTCCCAGGCGAGGATCCGATCGAGGTTGTTCTGCACCTCGTGCTCCATCATCCTGAGGCACAGCAGGGCGAAGGTCCGTGCGGTGTCGAGGAACTGGAAGCTGTAGGTGCCTTGAAGGTCCGCGCTGGAACCTTTCAGCTGCTGGTAGCGCTCGATCGCATCGCGCTGGCGCAGGATCACGTTCTTGGCGGCCTTGCGATAGGCCGGGCTGCCGGGCGCGATTTTCTTCAGGGCGACGCCCTTCGCATCGATGGTCACGTTGTAGATGGGGGCGGATGCAGTCACGGCGGGCTCCTGGCGTTCTGTGTGCCTAGTAGATCTCGGGGACGAAGTTCTGGATTTCCAGCGGCGGTCGTGCATACCCTTCGCGCATTTCGGGCTTGCGCTTGGGCAGCTTCATTTTCCCCGGGGTCACATCCTTGTAGGGCAGCAGGGTCAGCAGGTGGGCGATGCAGTTCAGGTGCGCGCGTTTCTTGTCATCCGAATTCACCACGTACCAGCGGGCCTGGTCGATGTCGGTGTGAACCAGCATGTCGTCCTTGGCGCGCGAATACTCCTGCCAGAGGTTGCGTGCCTCGATATCCATGGGCGAGAGCTTCCAGCGCTTGGTCGGATCCTCCATGCGGGACTTGAAGCGCAGTTCCTGCTCCTTGTCACTCACCGAGAACCAGTACTTCACGAGCGTGATGCCCGAGCGCACCAGCATGCGCTCGAAGGAAGGGCAGGAGCGCACGAACTCCCAGTACTCGGCATCCGTGCAGAAGCCCATCACCCGTTCCACGCCGGCGCGGTTGTACCAGGAGCGGTCGAACAGCGTCATTTCGCCTGCGGCCGGCAGTTCGGCGACGTAGCGCTGGAAATACCACTGGGTCTTCTGCCGCTCGGTCGGCGTGCCAAGTGCCACGACGCGGCACGCGCGCGGATTCAAGGGCTCGATGATCCGCTTGATCACGCCGCCCTTGCCGGCGGCATCGCGACCCTCGAAGAGCAGCACGACTTTCCGCTTCTCGTGTTTCACCCACTCCTGCAGCTTCACGAGTTCGATGTGCAGGCGGCGCAACTCGCGATCGTAGAACTTGTTGCGATCCTTCTTGTTTGACTTCGGATCGCTCAGCGGGCTCGGCACGAATGCCTCGGGGACTTGAGCGCCCAGTGGCGTGCGCTTTGCCTTGCTCTTTGGCGAAGACTTTCCGCTGTCTGCGGTCTTCTTGTTTTTTCTTCCCATGACGTCCCTTCCCGGTCTCAGGAGAGGTTCCGTAAATTTCGGCCCCCCACACTTCAAAAGTGTAGATCATTGTGCGCGGATCGAAAGGCCGCTATTTGGTGTATTGGAACAGCGGCGGCGATTGTGGAATAACTTTCATTTCACACCGTCCAGTCGCCCCCCGACGCCGCCATGAGCCGGTCGGCCGCCGCCGGCCCCCAGCTGCCGGCGGCATACGGGTGCGGTTTGGCGCGCCGCTTGAGCAGCGGGCCGTACAGCCGCCACGAGGCCTCGGTCTCGTCGGCGTGCACGAACAGGGTCTGGTCGCCACGCAGCACCTCGAGCAGCAGGGTCTCGTAGCCGTCCCAGAGAGAATCGGACTCGGGTGGATAGCGGTACTGCATGCGTTCGGTCTGCAGCGTGAAGCGGTCGCCAGCGGATTTCACTTCGAACGACAGATCAAAGCCCTGCTCGGGCTGCAGGTTGATCGCGAGCCGGTTGCGGCGCGGGCCGCGTCCGTCCATGGAGCGGAACAGCGCGACCGGCGGCTTGCGAAAATCGATCACGATGCGGGTCGAGCGGCGCGGCATGCTCTTGCCCGTGCGCAGGTAGAAGGGCACGCCCTGCCAGCGCCAGTTCTGGAGCTCCAGGCGCATCGCGACATAAGTCTCGGTGCGCGAGTCTGCGGCGACGCCGGGCTCATCCAGATATCCGGGCAGTTTTTTCCGTCCTTCCATGCCGCGCGCGTACTGGCCGAAGACCACCGCGTCCTTTGCAATCGGTGCGACAGAGCGCAGGGCTTTCACCTTCTCGAAGCGAATGCTGTCGGCGGCAAACTCGGCCGGCACTTCCATCGCGGTGAGCGCGAGCAGTTGCGTGAGGTGGTTCTGCACCATGTCGCGCAGCGCGCCGGTGTGCTCGTAATAGCCTGCGCGCGAGCCGATGCTGGTCTGCTCGGCCACGCTGATCTGCACGCTCTTGACATGGTCGCGGTTCCAGGCCGACTCGAACAGCGCGTTGCCGAAGCGGAACGCGAGCAGGTTCTGCACGGTTTCCTTGCCGAGGTAGTGGTCGATCCGGTAGATCTGCGATTCGGCGAAATAGCGGTGCACCAGCGTGTTGAGCGCCAGCGCCGAGGGCAGGTCGCGGCCGAACGGTTTTTCGATCACGAGGCGGGTCCAGCCCTTGCTCTTGTTCAATCCGGCCTTGCCGAGCGAGTCGATGGTGCCTTCGAAGGCCTGCGGCGGCAGTGCGAGGTACAGGATCCGGTTGGCGGCCTTGCTGCCCGTGCCGCGTTTCGCCTCGAGCGACTCGATGCGCGCGCCGAGCGCGCGGTAGTCTTCCCCGCTCGCCGGGTCGACTGACTGGTAGTGCAGGCAACTGTCGCACCAGCGTGCGCTTTTTTCGGACAACCCGGCCTCGGCAATGGCCTTGCGCGCCCAGGCGCGGAACTGGGCATCCGTCAGGGTGCGGTCGCGCGCCACGCCAAGCACCTGGCAGTTTGCCGGCAGCGAGCCGTTGGTGGCGAGACGAAACAGCGAGGGCAGGAGTTTCCTGCGCATGAGGTCCCCGGTGCCGCCGAAGATGATGAATACACATGGATCGCCGCCGGAATCGCGCACCTTTGACCGCCTTTGCCTCGTTGGGGAACGCCGCAATCTTAACCGGCAAGGCGCGGATCGCGCAGCGATTGCGCGCAGTGCTTATGATGCATGCGTTTGCAGCACGGGGGCGCATCTGTTGAAATGTGCGCTGCTGGCTGAACCCTCCCAGCCGAACCCGAAGAGAATGCCGCATGCGCACCGCCCTCCTGATCCTGTCCGCCCTTCTGTTGCCACTGACCGCGCAGGCTTCATGCAACGATGCGCCCAAGCCGCGGGTAGACTGGACCGGGTGTGAAAAGCAGCGACTGCGGCTGGGCAACGCCGACCTGCAGGGGGCGAACCTCGGCGGCGCGGACCTCGGTGGCACCGATCTCGCAGACGCCAATCTGGCCGGTGCCGACCTGTCCCGCTCGAGCATGGAGCGGGTGCGGCTCACCGGCGCCAACCTGAGCGGTGCCAAGCTGGTGCATGCAACCGCCTATCGCTCAAACTTCAGCGGCGCCAGACTCGCCGGCGCGGATCTGACCAAGGCCGAATTGATCCGAACCAACCTCAAGTCTGTCGACCTCAGCAATGCGAACCTGGAAAAGGCCGAACTCCCGCGTTCCTCGCTCGAGTCGGCGACGCTGATCGGTGCAAACCTGAGTGGCGCCGATCTCTCCCGGACAGTGCTTGCGCATGCAAAGCTGAATGGCGCGAAATTCGCCTATGCGCGTACGTTCCGCACCCGGTTCGAGGACGCAGACCTGTCCGGTGCGAAGGGCCTGACCCAGGCGCAACTGGAGGTTGCCTGCGGCAACCTCCAGACCAAACTGCCTGCCGGGCTCAAACCGCCTGCCGCGTGGCCCTGCGCGCAGGAGGAGTGAGCAGCCGGCCCCGGTTGCGTTTTGGGGCCGGGTTTCAGGCAGCAGCGCGCGTCCAGCGCTCGAGCTCTTCCCAGCCGCCGATGTGCCGGCCGTTGATGAACACCTGCGGTACCGTGCCCTTGCCCGTGACCGCGCCGACGATGCGGCTGCGGTTGGTGTTCGGCAGCGTGACTTCCGAGTAGTCGTAGCCCAGTTCCGTCAGCTTCGTCTTGGCCTTGGCGCAGAACGAGCAGCCCTCGCGCGTGAAGATCGCGACCTGGTCGGGTTTCTTGGCCTGCGGGTTCACGTACGCGAGCATGGTGTCGGCGTCCGAGACTTCGAACGGGTCGCCGGGCTTGTTCGGCTCGACGAACATCTTTTCCACCACGCCGTCACGCACCAGCATCGAATAGCGCCACGAGCGCTTGCCGAAGCCGAGATCGGCCTTGTCAACCAGCATGCCCATGCCCTCGGTGAACTCGCCGTTGCCGTCGGGAATCATGGTGATGTTGCCGGCTTCCTGGTTGGCGGCCCACTCGTTCATCACGAAGGCGTCGTTGACCGACACGCACAGGATCGCGTCCACGCCGCTGGCCCGGAAGGCCGGGGCGAGTTCGTTGTAGCGCGGCAGGTGAGTGGTCGAACAGGTCGGGGTGAAGGCACCGGGCAGCGAAAACACCACCACCGTCTTGCCCTTGAACAGGTTATCGGTGGTGACGTCCTTCCACTCGCCGTGCGTGCGGGTGCGGAACGTAACCTGCGGGATTTTCTGACCTTCTTTACTCTGCGACATGGCTGACTCCAGGGTGGGTTGAAAGCGATGGGCAGAGCTTAGGGACGCGAGTCGATAGCGTCCAATCATAAGGTTACATAGGTTTGATAGGTCTTGGCTATTTAAACGCCCGGCCTCACTGCCACCCCCCATCGCCGGGCTTGTCCTCGACCTGTCGCTCGTTGTTCAGCAGCTTTTCGAGGTCGGCGCGGCCCTGCTGGCCCAGGGTGACCAGCTGCTTCACGTCGCCCCGGTGGGGTGCGGAGCGCGCCAGCAGGTCTTCATCGTGGCGGCGAAAGTGCGTTGCGATGCGCTTGGCCGCGTGTGCCGTGTGGCCGAGGACACGCAGGGCCGCTTCGCCGGCGTCGATCGCCGAGCCGAAGGTCTCGCGCACCGCCGGGATGCCCAGTTCGGCGTATTCGAACGCGTCCGTGCGGCTGTAGGCCCGCACAAGGATGCGCAGGTCGGGGAAATGCTCGCGCGCGAGCAGCGCCGTGGCCATCGCGGCGTCCTTGTCGTCGACCGCGACGATCAGCAGCTTCGCTCGGGCGGCGCCGGCGGACTCGAGCAGGTCCAGGCGCGTGACGTCGCCGTAGTAGGCCTTCTGTCCGAAGCGGCGCACGAGCTCGATCTGGTTGGGGTCGTGGTCAATCACCGTGGTTGCGATGCCGCGCGCGTTGAGCATGCGCGCGGCCACCTGGCCGAAGCGGCCATAGCCTGCGACGATCACCGGGTTGTGCTCGTCGATCACGTCGGCCGGCCGGGCGTCGCCACGCTCCAGCCGGGGCAGGATCAGTTTTTCGTAGGCGATCATCAGCAACGGCGTGCTGAGCATCGAGGCGGCCACCGCGGCGTTGAGGATGTTAGCCGTCTCGCGGCTCAGCAGGTGTTCGGTGGTGGCGATGCCGAACAGCACAAAGGCGAACTCGCCGACTTGCGAGAGCGCCAGTGCAAACAGGATGCCGTCGGCCCCGCACAGGCGAAAGCCGCGTGCGAGCGCATACAAGAGCAGCACCTTGGTGGCCACCACCGCCAGCGCCAGGCCGAACACGACGAGCGGCACGCTGACGAACAATCCGAGGTCGACCGACATGCCCACCGAAATGAAGAACAGGCCGAGCAGCAGTCCCTTGAAGGGCTCGATGTCCAGTTCGAGTTCGTGGCGGTATTCGGAGTCGGCGAGCAGCACGCCGGCGAGAAAGGTGCCGAGCGCGGCCGACAGCCCGACCGATTGCATCAGCAGCGCGATGCCGATCACCAGCAGCAGCGAGAAAGCGATGAAGATTTCGCGCAGCCCGGTGTTGGCGATGTAGCGCAGCAGCGGACGCAAGAGGAAACGCCCGGCCAGGATCAGCAGCACGATCAGCCCGATCGCGCGCGCTGCCGCCATGAGGTCGAAGCCTGCGCCACCGGCGCGCTCCGGCGCCATCAACGAGAGCACCAGCATCAGCGGGATCACCGCCAGGTCCTGGAACAGCAGCACCGCGAACGAGGCCTGTCCGCCGGGCGTGGGCAGGAGGTTCTTTTCCGCAAGGGTGGCGAGCGCGATCGCGGTGGAGGACATCGCGAACCCCATGCCCGCGACCAGCGCAACGCCGGTCCCGGTGCCGAACGCAAATCCGATGCCGGTGACAAGCGCGATCGTGGCGACGACCTGCAGCGTGCCCATGCCGAAGATCGAGCGGCGCAGGCTCCAGAGGCGCTGCGGATTGAGCTCCAGGCCGACCAGGAACAGCAGCAGCACCACGCCGAACTCGGAGAAGTGCAGCATCGCTTCCACGTCCCCGATCAGCGCGAGACCCCAGGGGCCGATCGCCACGCCCGCCAGCAGGAAGCCCAGCACCGAGCCGAGGCCCAGCCGCTTGGACAGCGGCACCGCGATGACGGCGGCGGCGAGGTAGATCAGCGCCTGCGCGAGAAAGTCGTGGCCGCCCATGCTCAGTCTTCCCCGGGAATGGTATGAAACCGCCCGGGCATCTCGCCGCGCACGAGCGCTTCGATCAGCGCGCGGTAGCGCGCGGCCTGCGAGTCGAAATCTCCGGTTTCGATCAGCTGCGCGGCATGGGTGACAAAGGGCGCGAGGTACACCATGTGGCACAGGTGCGCGGTCTGCTCGAAGGGCCGCAGGAACTCGTGCAGGGTGAAATTGTGCCGTCCGCCGCGGCCGTAGTACTCGGCATTGCTTCCGGTGGTCAGCGCCTGGATGAAATACTTGCCCGCCAGCCGGTTGCCGCCCGGTCCGTAGGCCCAGCCGTACTCGAGCACCACGTCCTGCCATTCCTTGACGATCGCGGGCGCGCTGTACCAGTACACCGGATGCTGGAGCACGAGCACATCGTGCTCCAGCAGCAGCTTCTGTTCGCGGCGCACGTCGATGAAGAAGTCGGGATAGGTTTCGTACAGGTCGTGCAGGGTCACGCCGGGCAGGCCGGTGATGGCGGCGCGCAGCCTGCTGTTCGACTGTGACGCCTCGTGGCCCGGGTGGGCATAGAGGACCAGAACACGGTTGGTCATGGGAGGCGAATCTAGCACGGCGCCCGCGCTGCGCCCCGCGCGCGCGGCGCGGTCAGCCTTGCAGGAACGCCTGCAGGTGGCGGTTGTATTCTACGGATTCGGACGCCGGGCAGAAGTGCCCGCCGCGCTCGAGCAGGCGCAGTGTCGCGTTGGGCAGGCGTTCCGCAAGCTGCTCGGAGAAATACGCCGGCGTGATCATGTCGTCCTTCGCGCAGATCACCAGCGCGCGGTGGGCGATCGAGGGCAGGGCCTCCCAGGCGTCGAAGGCGAGGATCGCATCGATGCGCGAAACCAGGATCGGCACAGGGGCCAGCCCGGGAAGGGACTTCTCCGCGCGATCGTTCAGCGCTGCTGCGTTCGCCGTGTAGTAGTAGGGCGGATACAGCACGAGGTTGGCGAGCTGGGTGTAGAGCCGCACGCCCTGGGTTTCGAGCAGGGTCCGGCGCAGGCTGAACAGTCGCTTGAAGTAGGCATCGGCGCGCGGCCAGGTCGCCGAGAGCACCAGCTTGCCGATGCGCCCGGCGGAATGTGCGGCGAGGTGCTGGCCGATTGCGCCGCCTGTCGAATGGCCGACGTAGTCCACGCGTTTCACGCCGAGGTGGTCGAGCAGCACCAGCACGTCATCCGCCATCTGCGCGATCGAGTACGTGATCGGCGAATGGGTGGACTCGCCGGTGCCGCGATGGTCGAAGGTGATCACGCGGCGGGTGGCCGCGAGGGCCTCCAGCTGGGCGGCCCAGAAACTGCCGATGCCACCGAGGCCCGCGACGAACAGCAGCGGCTCGCCGCTGCCGCGCTCGGTGTAGGAAAGGCGGCCGCCGCCGTGCGGCGACTCGGGCAGGGGACAGGTGGGCATGGGTCAGTCCTTCGTCAGAGGAAGTCTTCGAGCCTGACTTTGTCGAGGTTCTTCGGGGTCGCGCGCGCGAACTCGTCTGCGCCCGCGCTGCCGGGCACGCCCAGCGGGATGGTGGCGTCGTAGATCCAGCGCGTGGACTGCGCGGCGCCGTGGCCGACCGGGCGGGCGAGCGGGTCGGAGGGCAGTCCGCCTGCGTTTTCGACGAACGCGATATCCGTCTGCATGTGGATGCGGCTGGCCATGGCCCAGATCAGCTCGGCCGGATCGGTCGCGCTGACATCCGGGTCGATGGCGATCGCCAGGCGCGAAAGTGACGCGGGTCCGGACAGCGCGGCCAGCAGGGCCGTCTTGGCCTGCCCCGCAACGCGCGGCGCGAGTTGCAGCACGGTGATCAGGCCGCGCGCCTGCACCGGGCAGTGGATGTCGTGGAGGTCCAGTCCGCCCTCGATGCTGCGCAGGTGGCCCGCGGTGAGGATTTCGTTGGCGACGGCCATCGCGCTGATCAGGTCCAGCGGCGATTCACGCTCCGGGCGCCGGCCGTGACAGCCATCGAGCGTGAAGCGCGCAGTCTCCAGTGTCACGCCGCCGTCGCCGGTGATGCCCGTGACGTTTTCGATGCGGCCCGCACCCTGCGCGTCGATCTCACCCTCGATGAGGGCCGAAGCATCGATCGGATAGGGCAGGCCGCCCAGGCCCGCGAGCCTGAGCGGTGCACCGGCCAGGCTGCCGGCAAGCGCGTAGTCGGCATCACGGCCGAGCGTGCCGATGGCCGCGGCGAGCAGGGCCCCGGCAGACGCACCCAGCACCAGGCGTACCCGCTGGCGGCCGGCGAGCAGCCGCGCAAGCCGCGGCGTGTCGATTGCGATGGCGAGCGCCTCGCCGGAGCGAAAGGCACGCACCAGGCACAGCGACTCGCGCAGCACCAGAACGCCGTGCAGGGGCTGCCCCGGCGCGCCGATCAGTTCTTCGAGGCGGGTGGGGTGCAGCAGTGGGGCGGGCGCTTCGGTCGGATCGATGCCTGCATCGGCGCGGTCGCGCAGCGTGAAGACGAATTTTTCCGCCGGAATGTCAAGCGCTGCGCACCAGGCGTCGCGACCCGCGATGGCGGGCGGGATCGCGGGCCAGGCATAGCCTGCACGTTCGGCAGCACCCATGCGCGGGTCGAGCGTCGCGTCGAACAGGGCCTTGGTGCCGGTGCGGTGCGCAGGGCTGACACCCGGCGGCAACGGCGAGGCATTGTCCAGCGTGAACACGCGCGCCGTGTCGATCCGCGTGAGGTCCGAGGCCGGATCGAAGCGCGAGGCGAGTGCGCGCAGCACCTGCCAGGAATCGCTGATGTCCACGTCGTTGTCGGTGGCCACCAGCAGCTTGGGGTGCAGGTAGGGGCTCGCGGCTGCCGCCATCAGCGCAGTCTTCGCCTGGCCTGCATATCTTGGCTGCATGCGCAGCGCGAGGATCAGCGGCGACATGCCGCCGGGGCAGCGGATGTCGCGGATATCGAGCAGCCCGCCGTCCACGCCCTTGAGGTGGTCGGACAATTTGGCTTCGACCACCGCGCAGGTGATCGAATGCGCGTCCGAGGGCGGCATGCCGCAGCTCATCGCGTAGAACACCGGCCGGGCGCGGCGGGTGATCGCCTTGACGCGGAACACCGGCGCGGTGCCGGTCCTGGAGTAGGTGCCGGTCACCTCGCCGAACGGGCCTTCGGGCGCGATCTCGGCCGGCAGGATCTCGCCTTCGAGGACCAGCTCGGCGTCGGCCGGCACTTCGACATCGATGGTCTTGCATTTGACCAGGCGCACCGGATGGCGCAGCAGGCCGCCCGCGATCGCGAGCTCGTCCACGCCGTAGGGCGCGACAAAGGCTGCGGCGAACATGAGCAGCGGATGCCCGCCGATCACCATCGCGGCTTCCATGGGACGGCCGAGTTCCTGGTGCATCTGGTGGATGCGCATCGCCTGGCGCGGCACCATGTAATAGCCGGTGGTATTGCGGGAGAGGATCTGCGCGCGGTGCACCGACATGTTGCGGATGCCGGTCTTCGGATCCTTGATGATGCACATCCCCGAGGCGATGTAGCGGCCGGGGTCGCGCTCGGAAGTCCACATCGCGGGAATCTTCATGAGGTCGACCGCATCGCCGATCTCGACGACTTCCTGCACCGGGCCGCTGGTGTCCAGCAGTGGTGCGATCGGCGTGGCGAGGCGCTCGGCGAAGGTCGTGACGACCTCGGACTCCGGCACCCCGAGGGCAAGCGCCCACATGTCGCGGTCCATGACCAGCTGGCTGGCCACTTCCCAGCCGGGGAATCCGCGCACGTCGGTAAACAGGCACCCTTTCCCGCGCTCCACATAGGTGCGGTAGGACAGGGCGGAGAGGTCGGTGTCGACGTCCACCGTCTTGTCGAAGCGCAGCAGCCGGCCTTCGCCCTCGAGCGCCTGCAGATAGCGGCGCAGCGATTGCGCGGTGTCGGCCGCGGTGACCGGGACGTTCATGCGGCCTTGCCTGTGGGGGGCAATTCGCCCGGCAGTTCAAAGCGCTCGCGCGTGGTGCAGTAACGGTTGGCGTACAGCCGGCCGATGGGCTTGAACGCTGCCTCGCTGATGCGCTTGTTCGCCGGGTCGATCACCCCTTCGCGCGCGTGCACCAGCAGGATCTCGCCGAAGACCATCACCCGGTCGGCGCCGAGTTCCAGGCGTTTCCACAGCCGGCACTCGAAGCTCGCCGCGGCTTCGGCAATGCGCGGGTGCTTGACGATCGTGCATTCGGCCG
>CAWJNP010000073.1:0-83132 GCA_963844255.1 uncultured beta proteobacterium | reverse complement strand
CCAGATGACCCAGATCGCCACCGTGCAGAACAACCAGATCGATGCGTTCTCGCGTCAGCTGGTCGAGCTCACTACGGCCAACGAGCGTCGCCTGCAGGAACTGCGCGAAACCGTCGACAAGAAGCTGGGCGAAGCCAAGGAAGACGCGCGCCAGGGCCGGGAAGAGAGCGCCGGCACGCTGAAGCGGTTCTCGGAAAGCCTCAACCAGCAACTCGGCGTGGTGCAGGAGGCAAGCGACAAGCGCCTGACAGAGATGCGCCAGATGGTTGAGGCGCGGCTGGAGGCGATCCAGAAGGACAACGGTGAAAAGCTCGAGAAGATGCGTCAGACGGTGGACGAGAAACTCCACGCGACGCTAGAGCAGCGCCTGGGGGAATCGTTCAAGCTCGTGTCGGACCGTCTAGAGCAGGTTCACAAGGGCCTGGGCGAAATGCAGAACCTCGCATCGGGCGTCGGCGATCTGAAACGCGTGCTGACCAACGTGAAGACGCGCGGCACCTGGGGCGAGGTCCAGCTAGAGACGCTGCTCGACCAGATCCTCACGAAGGAGCAGTACGAGAAGAACGTCGCGACGCGTCCTGGTTCTTCCGAGCGCGTGGAATTCGCGATCCGCTTTCCCGGACGCGAAGGCCAGGACCAGGTCTGGCTGCCGATCGATTCGAAGTTCCCGGTCGAAGATTACGACAGGCTGCTCGCAGCGCAGGACCGCGCCGATCCACTCGGCATGGAGGAAGCCTCAAAGGCGATTGAGACGCGCCTGAAGCTGGAAGCGAAGACCATTCGCGACAAGTACATCGACCCGCCGCACACCACCGATTTCGCACTGCTGTTCCTGCCTACCGAAGGGCTGTACGCCGAGGCACTGCGCAGGCCGGGGCTGTCCGATACGCTGCAGCGGGATTTCCGCGTCACGATCGCCGGGCCGACCACGCTGACCGCGCTGCTCAACAGCCTTCAGATGGGCTTTCGCACGCTGGCGATCGAAAAGCGTTCCTCGGAAGTCTGGCTGGTGCTGGGGGCAGTCAAGACCGAGTTTGGAAAGTTCGGCGAAGTGCTGGCAAGGACCAAGGCACAGCTGGAGACCGTGACCCGCTCCATCGAATCGGCCGAAACCCGCAGCCGCCAGATGGAACGCAAGCTGAAGAACGTCGAATCGCTGCCTGAAGTCCAGGCGCAGGGGCTGCTGGGCGCAGCCTCCGACACCGGCGACACCACTGAGGAGTCCTGAAATGAACACCGCATTCTGGTCGGCGACAAAACTGGTGCGCGCGCTCAAGGCGAAGAAGATCGGCGCGCTCGAGCTGCTCGACCTTTACGCCACGCGGATCCGGAAGTTCGATGGCGATCTGAATGCATTGCCTGTGCTGGACATGGACACCGCGCGCAAGCGCGCGAGGTCGTTTGACCGAAAGGGTCCGAAGGGCGGCGTACTCGCCGGCCTGCCGATGACGGTGAAGGAGTCCTTCGACATCGCCGGCCTGCCCACGACCTGGGGCCTGGCCGAATATTGCAACACGCCGGTCGCGCAGAATTCGCTCGCGGTGGAACGCTTCCTTGCCGCCGGTGCCAACATCTTCGGCAAGTCCAACGTGCCGGTACTGCTGGCCGACTGGGAAACGCTGAACCCGGTCTACGGAAAGACGGTGAATCCCTGGAACCACACGCGCACCCCGGGCGGCTCCTCCGGCGGGTCTGCCGCCGCGCTGGCCGCAGGTCTCACCGGGCTGGACGCCGGCAGCGACATCGGCGGTTCGATCCGCAACCCGGCGCACTTCTGCGGGGTCTACGGCCACAAGCCGACCTACGGCGTGTGCTCGATGCAGGGCCAGACCCTGCCGGGCGTCGCGCACCACGCCGACATTTCGGTGATCGGTCCGCTCGCGCGCAGTGCGCAGGATCTCGAACTCGCCTTCAAGGTCATGGCCGGGCCGGACGCCATCGATGGTGCGGGCTGGAAGGTCTCGCTGCCGAAACCGGCACGCAAGACCCTGCGCGGCTGGCGCGTGGCGGTGCTCGAATCGCACCCGACCGCGGAAACCGATGCCAGCGTGCAGCACTCGATCCGCCGGCTCGCGCAGTTCCTCGCGAGCAAGGGCGCGAAGGTGTCCGAGCGCGCGCTGCCCGCATTCGACCTAGACGAAGCGCATCGCGTGTTCATCCAGCTCCTGCGCGGCGCGACTTCGGGGCGCCAGACGCCGGAGTACTTCGACAAGATGCTCGCCGCGAAAGCAAACCTCAGTCCGAAGGACGACGGCTACTACGCGCGCATGGTTCGGGCCAACGTTCAGCCGCACAAGGACTGGATCGCCGCCTCCAACCGCCGCCACCAGATGCGCCATGCCTGGTCGGAATTTTTCCGCGACTGGGACGTGCTGCTCTGCCCGAACGCGGCAACCGCGGCGTTTCCGCATTCGATGCCTGGCGAACGCTGGGAGCGCATGATCACGGTCAACGGGAAGCAACAACCGGTCACGACCCAGATGTGGTGGGCCGGCATCGCGGGCATGTGCTACCTGCCCGGCACCGTCGCGCCGATTGGTTTGTCCGCCGAAGGCCTGCCGCTTTCGGTGCAGGTGGTCGGCCCGCAGTACGGCGACCTTTCAACCATCCGATTCGCACAGCTCATCGAGCGCGAGTACTACGCCTTCGTGCCGCCGCCGGCCTATGCGGGTTGAGGGCGGGATGAGCAGCGACCAGATCGTGGTCAACGGCAGGCACTATCGCCGCCCGGCGGCGCCATTGGTGGTCGTCTGCATCGACGGGTCCGAACCCGGCTATATCGAGCGCGCCGCCGAGGCAGGCCTCGCGCCCACGCTGGCGCGCATGCTTGCCGAAGGCACCAATCTTCGGGCCGACTGTGTGGTGCCGAGCTTCACCAACCCGAACAACCTGTCCATCGTCACCGGGGTGCCGCCGAGCGTGCACGGCATCTGCGGAAACTATTTCTACGACCGCGAGGCGGACGCCGAAGTGATGATGAATGATCCGAAGTTCCTGCGGGCCGGTACGCTGTTCAAGGCCTTCCAGGAGGCCGGCCTGCGCGTCGCGGCGGTCACCGCCAAGGACAAGCTGCGCGCGCTGCTGGGCCACGGCCTCGAGCTGGGTCCGAAGGCCGCGTGCGCGTTTTCGGCGGAGACCGCCGACCGCGCGAGCCTTGCCGTCAATGGCATTGAAGGCGTGCTGGCACTGGTCGGCAGGCCGTTGCCCTCGGTGTACAGCGCCGATCTTTCCGAGTTCGTGTTCGCCGCCGGCGTGAAGCTCATGGCGCGCGATCGTCCCGACATCCTGTACCTGTCGACAACAGACTATGTGCAGCACAAGCATGCCCCCGGCACGCCGGCCGCAAATGACTTTTACCGCATGATGGACGGCTACCTCGACGCGCTCGAGCGCATGGGCTGCACCCTGGCCCTGACGGCCGACCACGGCATGAACGCCAAGCATGACGCCGCAGGACGACCCGACGTGATCTATCTTCAGGACGTGCTGGACCAGTGGCTCGGCGCGGAGTCGACGCGGGTGATCCTGCCGATCACCGATCCCTATGTGGTGCACCACGGGGCGCTGGGTTCGTTTGCCACGGTCTACGTGAACGATGCGGGTGCGGTGGCCGCGCTGCTGGCGAAACTCGCCGCATTGCCCGGCGTGGAACTGGCGTTGTCGCGTGAGGATGGCTGCGCGCGTTTCGAGTTGCCTGCCGACCGCATGGGTGACATCGTGGTGGTGTCGACCCGCCACAAGGTGCTGGGGACCAGCGCCGCGCGTCACGACCTCTCGGGCCTCACCGAGCCGCTGCGCTCGCACGGCGGGGTGTCGGAGCAGCAGGTGCCGTTTCTGCTCAACCGCCGCACCGCTATCGATCCGGGGCGGCGCCTGCGCAATTTCGATGTTTTCGAAGTCGCGCTGAACCACCTCCGCTGAAGGTTCAGGCGGCGTTCCTTGCCGCCTCCACCGCAGCAAGCAGCTTGTCGAACGCGTCCGCAAACAGCTTCACTCCGTCCACCAGCAGCGTGTCGGTGACCTCCTCCAGCCTGAGGTGCTGTTCCACCGCCGCGAGCGTGGCGTGCGCCTCGGGCAGGTCTTCCTCGAGGCTGGCGCGCGGCTGGCCGTGGTCGCGGAAAGCATCCAGCGTGGCCGGCGGCAGGGTATTCACCGTGTTGCTGCCGATCAGCTCCTCCACGTAGAGGACATCGCGATACGCCGGGTTCTTGGTGCTGGTGCTCGCCCAGAGCAGGCGCTGCGGCCGTGCCCCCTTCTCGGCCAGCTTCTCCCAGCGCGCATCCGAGAACAGGCGCAGATAGCTTTCGTACGCCAGTTTCGCATTGGCGATTGCCGTCTTGCCGCGCAATTCTTCGGGCAGCCGGGGATCGACTGCGGCGTCGATGCGCGAGACGAAGAAGCTCGCCACGCTCGCAATGCGGTCGACGTCCAGTCCCTCGGCCGCGCGGCGTTCCAGCCCGGCGATATAGCGTTCGGCGACCTGCTCGTACATGCCGCGCGCGAAGAGCAAGGTCACGTTGACGTTCATGTCCTGTGCGATCAGCAGCTCGATCGCCGGCAGTCCGGCCTTCGTTGCCGGCACCTTGATCATCAGGTTGGGCCGCGAGACCTCACGCCACAGCCGGCGCGCCTCCGCAACCGTGGCTGCAGTGTCGTTCGCCAGGTAGGGTGAGACTTCGAGGCTCACATAACCGTCGCGTCCGTCGCTCGCCTCGAACACCGGGCGCAGCCGGTCGGCCGCAGACTGGATATCCTCGATCGCCAGCGCTTCATACAGGCCCATGGCATCGAGCCCTTTGCTTTTGAGCGCGCGGATTGCAGGCGCGTATTCGTTGCCGCCGCCGATGGCTTTTTCGAAGATCGCGGGGTTCGAGGTCATGCCCGTGAGCCCATCGTCGGCGATCAGTTTTGCGAGGCCATCGCCGGTGACGAAATCGCGGCGGATGTAATCCAGCCAGATCGACTGGCCGAACGAATTCAGCTCAAGCAGTGGGTTCACGACAATCCTTCCATCAGTTGCACGTTGACGAGTTCGCCGGCGGCGATGTTGCCGCGTTCGTGTTCCAGCACGATGAAGCAGTTGGCTTCCGACATCGAGCGCAGTACGCCCGAGCCCTGCTGCCCGGTAAGCTTCACCTGCCAGTGCTCCCCCGCACGGTAAAGGATGCCGCGCTGGTACTCCGTGCGCCCGGCCACTTTGCGGATCGCCGTTTCGCACGGCACGCGCAGCAGCGGCACGGCGGCATCAGAGCCGCGGCCCGCGAGGTGCAGCAGGGCGGGACGCACGAATTGGTAGAAGGTCACCATGACGGCCACCGGATTGCCGGGCAGGCCGAACAGGAATGCGTCGTTGATCCGGCCGAACGCCATCGGCCGTCCCGGGCGCATCGCGATCCGCCAGAACAGCACTTCGCCGAGCTTGGCCATCATCGCCTTGATGAAATCGGCCTCGCCGACCGAGACTCCGCCCGAGGTGATGACGACGTCCGCATTCTGTGCCGCGGTTACGAGCGCAGCCTCGAGTTGCGCGGGGTCGTCGCGCACTACGCCCATGTCGAGGATCTCCACGCCCAGGCGGGCGAGCATGCCGTAGAGCGTGTAGCGGTTGGAATCGTAGACGTGGCCCTCGGGCAGCGGTGTGCCGATCGAGGCGAGTTCGTCGCCGGTGGAGAAAAACGCCACCCGCACCCGCCGCTTCACCATGACCTCGGCGATCCCGAGCGACGCGATCAGCCCCAGTTCGGCCGGGCGGATCAGGTGGCCCGGATGCAGCACCGGCACGCCGGTCTTCAGGTCCTCGCCCGCCGATCTCACGTTCTGGCCTTTCTTCTGCCCGGGCGGGATGCAGACCTGGCCGTTTTCTTTCTTGACGACTTCCTGGATCACGACCGTGTCCGCACCCGGCGGCATCACGGCGCCGGTCATCACGCGCACGCAGGATCGCGCCGAGAGTTCGCCTTCGAACTTGCGGCCGGCAAGCGCGGTGCCGATCTCGTTCAGCCAGGTCTCGGCATCCCGGACAAGGTCTGCAGCACGCAGCGCGTAGCCGTCCATGGCCGAGTTGTCGTGCGCCGGCACGTCGATCGCGGGGACGATTTCTTCTGCGAGTACGCGGCCGAGCGCGGCGCGGGTGGCGACGCGTTCCACGCCGCTGATCGGTGTCAGGCAGGCGAGGATGGCCTCGCAGGCCTTGTCGACGCGCAGGGCGTCTGGGTCGTAGTCGTCCAGGCAGCTGACGATCTGGCTGATGGAATTCATTGTTCGTGTGCCTTGAGTTCTTCGCGCGTATTGATATTGCTGAATGCCTCGGGTTCGTCGTCGAACTGCACCTCGATCACCCTGAGGGAGGCATACCAGGCGTCGATCTTGCGCCCACCGCCGGCGAGATAGGCGCCCAGATGTGCGGCAAGGCTGCGTCGCACCAGCGCGAACACCGGATGCGCCTGCGCGCCGGTTTTTGCCACGGCAAGGTCATTGCCATCGAGACAAGAGTGCAGGCGTGCGACGAGATCGAGCGGCAGGAAGGGCGAGTCGCAGGGCACCGTCACCACCAGCGGGGTCGTGCCGGCCTGCAGGCCCGCGTGCAGGCCGGCGAGCGGCCCGGCGAATCCGCCGACCTCATCGGGCACCACGCGGTGGCCGAAGCGGGCATAGGCCTCGAGGTTCTGGTTGGCGTTGATCACGATTTCGTCGACCTGCGGCGCGAGCCGTTCGATCACGTGCGCAACCATGGCCCTCCCGGCAAGCGGCTGCAGGCCCTTGTCCACACCGCCCATGCGCCGGCCCATGCCGCCCGCAAGCACGATGCCCGTGACCTTGGCTTTCGCAATCATCGGAATCCCATGCCGATCATGAGGGCGCGCCTGCACTTGCGCGGTACTGCGAGGGCGGCAGGCCGAATTCGCGTTTGAACATCGCCGAGAACGCGCTCGGGCTGTCGTAACCGAGGTCGAGCGCCACCGCAAGGATCGCGCGGCCCTCGGCAATCCATGCGAGCGCGCGCAGGAGGCGCGCGCGGCGCCGCCATTCGGAAAAGCTCATGCCGGTCTCGCGCCGGAAGCCGCGCGCCAGCGTGCGCGTCGTGGTGCCGTGGCGCGCGCCGAGTTCTGCGATCGTGACCTGGTCGTTGGGATGGTCGATCAGCGCGCGGCAGATCCGCGAAAGGACGTTGGATGCGGGCATCGGCAGGTTATACGGCAAGCTGACGAGTGACGCCAATTCGTCGAGGATCAATTGCATCACGCGGCCCGCGGTGCCGGCCTCGTCGTATTCGACCGGCAGTTCGGTGGCGCGCACGATGAGTTCGCGCAGCAGCGGCGTGATTGCGAACGCCACGCAGCGCTGCGGCATCTTCTGCGCGGCCGAGGCGGCGACATACAGGGTGCGGAACTTCACCTGTCCGCTGGTGAGGATGCGGTGCTCGACCTGCGGGGGCAGCCATACGGCGCGCTGCGGCGGCACCACCCAGGTTTCGCCCTGTTTGCCGCTCCGGGCCGCGCCTCGGGTGTCGACAGTCATTACCCCCTGTGCGCCGTAGACCAGCTGGTAGCGCGGATGGCTGTGCCAGGGGATCTCATACTCCGGCGGCAGGTCGCGCGCCATGGCTGCGACGGGGCGCGGCACGGCCTGGTAGTCGACGCTGGAGGTGCTGCGGGGGGCGGGGGGAGTCACGGGGAGGGTCTGTCGCTTGCGCAACAGAAATTGTCCGATAGTCGCGTGACGGACGCAAGGCCCAGGCGTAGTCTGTGCGCCATGCTTAGGGAGACGCCATGAAAAACAACCCCGCACTGCTGCCGTTCATCAACCTCGGGCACGCGCTGGACCATCTGGTGATGCTGATCTTCCCGACCGTGGTGCTGGCGCTCTCGCACGACCTCAACCGTCCGTATGCGGAACTGCTGCCGCTGTCGCTGGGCGGATTCATCGCCTTCGGCGTGCTCGGCCTGCCCGCGGGCTGGCTCGGGGATCGCTGGAGCCGCTACAAGATGATGACCGTGTTCTTCTTCGGACTGGGCTGCGCGCTGGTACTGACGGGCTTTGCCAACGCGACCTGGGAGATTGCCGTGGGGCTCACGGTGCTCGGTATGTTCGGCGCGATCTACCATCCGGTGGCCACCGCAATGATCGTTGCCGATCCCAAGGTCATGGGCCGGGTGCTGGGCTGGAACGGCCTGTACGGCAACCTCGGCCTTGCCTTTGCAGCCGTGGTGTCGGGCTTCCTGATGGATTACTACGGCTGGCGCACGGCGTTTTTCGTGCCCGGCGCGCTGTGCATGCTTGCCGGCGTCGGCTGGCTGATGTTCGTCAAGGACCCCGGCGCGATCGTGCGCACCGGAAAGAAAGCCGCGCTGCACGTCGACACGCGCACCATGGTGCGCATCATCCTCGTGCTGGCGGTGGCCACTTCCTGTGGCGGGCTGATCTTCAATGCCACGACGATCTCGATGCCCAAGGTGTTCGACGAGCGGCTTACCGCGCTGACATCAACAAGCGTGGGCATCGGCCTGCTGGTCAGCATGGTGTACACCATCGCGGCGTTCTCCCAGGTGGTGATCGGGCCGATGATCGACAAGCACGACCTGCGCACGCTCCTCATGCCGATCACCCTCGCACAGGTCGTGCTGCTGTTCCTGGCGAGCCAGCTCGACGGCTGGCCGATGCTGATCGTCGCCGTGCTGATGATGCTCTCGGTGTTCGGCCAGATTCCGCTCAACGACGCGATCGTCGGGCGCTATACCCCGGACGAATACCGCTCGCGGGTGTTTGCGATCCGCTACCTTGTCACGTTCGGCGTGGCCTCGATGGCGATTCCGATCATCGTGCACTTTCACAAGACCAGCGGGTTTCGCAGCGTGTTCGTGCTGCTCGCGGTGCTTGCGGCGTGCACGCTCGCGGCTTCGTTCTTCTTTCCGAGCCGTGCTGCACTGAAGAAGCAGAGCGAGCTGCCGGGGAACGCCGCCCGCGCCTGAATTTCCAAGGACGTCAATGGCGGGGTTGGCGCTTCAACCTCGCGACCAGGATCTGGCGTTTCCGAAGGCAAGGTGAAAAAAAGAGCGGACATCCTGCGATGTCCGCTCTTTTGCCCTGGATGACCCGCCGCACCGAGTGCGGCGGGTTTCAGCAGGATGCGTCGATCAGCGGCAGGCCGAGGGACGATACTTGGACGACGTCGTGCCGCCCGTGCAGTTCCAGTTGATCGATCCGCCCGAAGGGACCTGACCGGCGACCAGTGCCGACACCACCGGAGGTCGGGACCATGATCAGCGTTCCGCCGCCGGCAGCCGACGTGTAGGTGATCGTGATCTGGCCGCTGCTGGAGTTCGTCGTCAGCGAAGACACGTTCGCAGTCGCCGAAGGATCAACCAGGCCTGAATTCAGCGCGGACGAACCGGAAGCGGCATTTTCGGATACGGCCAGTTTGGCAGCCCCGGCCATCGCGAGACCTTCCGACACACGTGTACGCACCATGTAGTCCTGATAGGCCGGTAGTGCAACCGCAGCCAGGATGCCGATGATCGCAACGACGATCATCAGTTCGATCAACGTAAAGCCTTGTTGTATGCGTTTCATGTTGTAAGTTCCTTGTAAAAAATTGTCATGATGTGGATTTTGAATGCCTTCCCCCAGCATCGGCACTCCCGTAATCGAACGCACATTTCGTGCCATGAAGTTCGCAACGAATTTCCGAACAAAAAGGTTGATCACGATGCTTTTTTAAGGCCACGTGATCAATCGCGTCACTTAGAGGCGCAATTGGTCACTTTGTACATTGGGCTTCCGCCAATGCGGTACCCAGGACGTCGTCCTTTTGACAGGAGTTCGCAAGGAGAGTTGGCTCGAATCCGAAGGCCAGAGTCAGGACGCGCGTGCGTATTGCGGGGCTTGCTCTTTCAGGAGAGCATCGTCGAACGCAACGCCTTCCCGGTCATCAATGCCTCCCCTCTTAGCTCTCGTCGCGATCGCCTTCACGGTCCTCGTGACCTCGTTCATCTCCGGCATCCTCGGGATGGCGGGCGGCATGATCCTGATGGGCGTGCTGGTCCTGCTGATGCCCGTGCCCGCAGCGATGATGCTGCACGGGATCACCCAGATGGCCGCGAACGGCTGGCGTGCCTGGCTGTGGCGGCGCGAGATCGACTGGCGGGTGTTCCGCGGCACCTGCCTGGGCGCCCTCGTGGTGCTCGCCGTGTTCAGCCTGCTGCAGCTCGCCGGTAGCAGGCCGGTGGTCTACCTGATCCTGGGCATTACGCCGTTCATCAGCTACCTGCTGCCGGCTTCGCTCAAGCTCAACGTCGACCGGCGCGGGCATGCGTTCCTATGCGGCGTGGTGTGCACGGTACTGGCGCTGCTCGCCGGCGTGTCGGGGCCGCTGCTCGACGTGTTCTTCCTGCCTTCAAGGCTCGACCGGCGCGGGGTGGTCGCGACCAAGGCCGCGTCGCAGACCTTTTCGCACCTGGTGAAGATCGTCTATTTCGGCGTGCTGCTGTCCTCGGCGCACGGCAGTGTGGACTGGTGGTTTGCGCTGCTGATGATCGGGCTCGCGGTCACCGGCACCACGCTGTCGCGCAAGGCACTGGATGCGATGAGCGACAAGGATTTCCGGCTCTGGACCCGGCGCGTGGTGTCGGTGATCGGGGTGTTCTACCTCGCCAACGGGCTGTGGGCGTTCGTCGGGCGCTAGTGCGGCGGGTCTAGCGCCCGCTGCGGTATCCGGCTTCGCGCTGATGGCGGATCGCGGCAATCCGTATCAGTCGCCTCACCGGGCGAGTGCTCGTACAGCGCCACATAGCCCGTGTGTCCGTGAGAGATGATCAGTTCGCGCAGCGTCGAGCCGCTCACCGGTCGTCCGATCTCCGGATGTTCCTCCAGGAGCAGCACGGCACTGCTCACCTTTTCCAGGTGTTCCCCGGCGCTTGCCGGATCCCGATCGAAGTTGAATTCGAAGATGCGCTCAAGGTCCGCGAGCGCCTCATCGGCGAAGACGATCACGCGAGTTTGCGGGCTTTCGGGCGGGCTGGCTTCGCGCCGCGTGCGCGCGCTTCCACGTAGTCGAACACCTCTGCGGCGGGAATCGCCTTGCCGGATCGCTTCATGGCCTTGAGCCTGCGCTCGGCCTCGGCGTGGAAGGCGGTCCGGGCCTCGTCGGCTTCCACTTTCTCGCGGATGGCCTCGAGCATGAAGGCATGCGCGGTGGTGTTCTGCGCCTCGGCAAGTTTTGCGACCCTGTCACGGATCGCGTCGGGCACGCGCAGCGAAACGGCCATGGCGGCTCCTTGTACTACAAATGAGATACAAGCATGCTATGTCGGCGGCGCGACACGGTCAACACGCGGCTTATCCAGCCAGGATCCGGTCCACGTCAAGTTTCCCTGCCTTGATGCCGGCGCGCAACACGGCGATGGTCTGGCGTACGCCCTCCGTCAACGGGATCCACGGCGTATTGCCGATCGCCTTGTCCAGTTCGCTGTAGTCGATCTCCGGGGTGACGCCGAGCACGGTCGGGTCCACGGTGATCGTGCCCTTGGCCTCGGGCGCGACGATCTCGATCGCCTGCACCACATTGGCGACCGAAGCCGAGGTGCCACCGAGGTTGTAGACCGCATGGGTCTGGCCGGCCGAGCGCGCCGCGCGGATGAAGGCGTTGGCCGCGTCGTCGGCATACTGGTAGACGAGGGTGTCGCTGAAAGACACGTGGTACTTGCGTCCCGCCGCGGCCGCCAGCATCGCCTTGGTGGGGGTGGAGGTCATGCCCTGGTCGCGCCCCGGGCCGTACACCACGCAGGGCCGCAGCCCGATGCTGCGCACGCCGTAGTCCTGGAAGTAGATTCGCGCAAGGCCTTCGCCGGCCTGCTTGTGCACGCCGTACTGGTTGGTCGGCATGGGCAGGGCGTCGTGGGCGAGCGCACCCGGTGGGTAGAGATTCGGCGGACCGTAGACCGCGGTCGAACTGGCGTAGACGTAGCCCGTGATCTGTTCTTTGTGTTTGCGCAATGTTTCCAGAACGATCGCGCTGCCGAGCATGTTCACCCTGAGGCCCTGCAGCGGATCGGCCTTCACAAACGGCACCTGGAACGCGGCCAGGTGCACGACATGGGTGATGCCGTTGTCGGCCACCGCGCGCTCGAATTTTTCGGGGTCGGTGATGTCGCCTTCGACGAAATTCACTTTCGCGAGTGCGGCGTCGTCCATGATCAGGCGCAGGCGGCGCGGTTCGGCGGGCAGGTCGTAGGTACAGACCGGCACGCCTTCATCGACCAGCCGCTTGACCGTCCATGCGCCGATGCAGCCCAAGGCGCCGGTGACGAGGAATCGTTCAGACATGTTGGTTGGGTGCTCCGCAGGGTTGATGGCCGGTATTTCTATCACGCCTGGATCGATCCATTGCAAACCGGATCGCGCTGCAGTTTTGCAAGCGCTCTATCCAGTCCTTGGTGAAAGTGCACGATCGCACTTTCGTACAGACCGAAGGTAAACGCCTCGTTCGCGCCGCTCGACAGTCCACGCTGGATCGCTCGCACGACCTCCCGGTCCTCGGCCCCGCCAGTGTCGTTTACGAACGACGCATCGCGCCGCGCGGCGTCCTCGGCGCCCGGCTCGGCGCTGTTGGTGAGGGTCCAGGTGAGCATTTTCGTTTGCGACACCGAGAGGGGCTCGAGTACGACGAGCTTGGTGTGGCTGGAGAGCATGGCAACGGTGCAGTTCGGAAACAGCTGGTAGACGTAGGTGAGGTAGCCCGAGGCGCGACGCTCTGCCACGGGCACCGCTTCCAGTTTCCGAATCCGTCGGAACGGATAGGTGACCCGGCTGTTGCGCCCGATATAATCGATGAGGTTGAGGTTGTCGAAGCCGTAGGGCAGGAAGCTCTCCGGATGCGTGGAGCGGATGTGGTAGCCTTCGAGGAAACCTTCCATGAAGATTTTCCAGTTGGCTTCCACCACGATTTCGGCCTGTCCGATCAAACGATGGCCGGGGACGAGGAGGGTGGGCAGTTCATCGGGCACAGCGGCATCCCCGTCCTGCGAGACGTACACGAGGCCGTCTTTCTCGAGCGCCGACACCGGCACCAATCCATGTGTCGCCTTGTCCAGCCCCGGAAATCCCGCCTCGTGCGGCAGCTGGCGCAGCCGCCCATCGAGCCCGTAGGTCCAGCCGTGGTAGCGGCAGGCAAAGGCCTTTTTGCACCCTGTACCGTCGGCGACCGGCATGCCGCGATGCCGGCAGGCGTTCCGGTACGCGCGCACGACGCCTTCGGCATCGCGCACCACCAACAGTGGCACGCCGGCCGCAGTCCGTGCAAGGAACGAACCCGGCTCGGGCAGCGCCACCGAAGGGCAGTACGGCACCGGCAACTGCCGCAACAGCGCAAGCTCGGCCGCGAAGCGGGACGCCGAGCGGTAGTTCTCCACCGGCTCGCGCCAGACTTCGGTTCCGAGATCGGTGGTGCGGTTACGGATGTGCGCGAGGACACGCTCGATCACGGACTGGTCGTCCGTTGCGGGTTTTGGAATCGCCGCCATCGCCGTCCCCCTTCTGCGTCCACTCTTGCGCGCACTATCCACGATCCCGCGTCCCGCGTCGAGACCCTCCAGGACGCTCTCGGCTTAGCCACCGGCACAGGTCCGGAGGCGGATGGACTCGGGTATCGTTTCTTGATTTACTCCGATCCGGCAATGATCGATCCACAGCGCGGGTTAGGGGAAATAACATGGCACTCGAAAAAGAAAAAATCCGATTCGTCGTATTGATGCTGGAGAACAGATCATTCGATCACCTGCTCGGCTACCTCAGGCCCGGCGAACCCGGGTTTCTGAGCGGCGCCGAAGCCAATGCGGCCAACGACGGTTCAAGCGTTCCTGTCTCAACCGCGGCCGCGTACACGATCGATCCACCACCGGGCCACAATCACGCCAACGTCAGGCGGCAGATGTTCGGGGACTACCATGACTACGCCGGCAGAGTGCCTTCGATGGCCGGGTTCGTCAGGGATTACGAGCAGATCGCGCTATGGGCGGACGCGCCCCTCGACCGCGGACCGAACATCATGAAGTGCTTTGTGCCGGACAAGGTTCGGGTGATCAGGGCCCTGGCCGAATCCTATTGCGTCTGCAGCAACTGGTTCAGTTCGGTGCCGGGCGCGACGTGGCCAAACCGAAATTTTGCACATGCTGCGACCTCCGACGGCGAGGTGAACATCGTTCCCCGCTTCTACTACAACAAGACGATCTTCGAGCAATTGCAGGAGGCAAATCCGCCACGGTCCTGGGCCATCTACCACGACGGCATACCGCAATCCTGGGCATTCCCGAGGATCGCGGCGCTGCCGGGCGACGGGTTCCGGTCGATGCAGCGGTTTGTCGAGGACGTCGAGAACGACGCCCTGCCGGACTACACGTTCATCGAGCCGAATCACACCGGCGCGGATACGAACAGCATGCATCCGGGCTATATAAAGGAGCATGAAGCGCGGTTCAGGGCGGCCGAGCGTCTCGTTGCGAACGTGTATTCGACCCTGAGCTCCAAAGCTGCGGTCTGGGAGAAAACCGTCCTGCTGGTCACCTTCGACGAGCATGGCGGCTTCTACGATCATGTCGTGCCGGACGTGGCGGTGGCGCCGGACGACAAGACATGGCATGGCATCGGCCATGCATTCAGATTCGACCGGCTAGGCGTGCGCGTCCCGACGATCGTGGTCTCCCCCTGGGTGAAGCCGGGCTCCGTCGATCCGACGCACTATGACCACACCAGCATCATCGCGACCGCGAGGAATCTTTTCGCACCCAACGCGCCGCCGCTCACGAAGCGGGACGCGGCGGCACCGGATATCCTTGACCTCCTGACTGAAGCCGAGCCGCATGCACCTATCGTCGTGCCGCAACCAATTCCGGCGCAGGCGGCAGCCGCGGCAACGGCTCTGGGAGCGCACATCGGATTGAAACTGGACGAGTTCGATGAAAGCCTGATCTGGCTGGCACAGGCCGTTGCGAAGCGCGCCGGAAATCCGGCCGCGGTGCTTCCGACGCCTGCCGAAGCCCTTTCCCATGGGCTCACGACGCTGCCAGCCCTGGATGCGTTTGCGAAGGACGCAGTCGCCAGATTCCGCAACCGGAATCACTGAGGACCGGACAGCGCGCCAAGGAGCCTGCCGGGCCTCGGTATCCGCGCTATCCTGCGCACAATCCGACCGCGGACCACCGCGGCGAAACCATCCCCACGAGGAGGAGACATGGCAGGCGCGCACTTGCTCGACCGGAAGATCGGCGCGGAATTTCCCGCGCTCGCCACCGAGGCGGACCTGAAGGCTTTCGAAGCGACTCCGTTCGAGGAGCGCATCGCGGCACGCAGCACCTACGAGGCAATCCTGCGCGGCGCCGCGCATGCGCCGCAGACCCCGGCACTGCTGTTCCTGCAGGGCGCCGATCCAGCCGAGGCGCCGGTGTCGATCAGCTACGCGCAGTTCGCCGCGCGTGTGACGCAGGCGGCCAACATGTTCCACCACCTCGAGGTGGGCCCGGGGGACGTGGTGAGTTTCCTGCTGCCGCTCCTGCCGCAGAGTTTTTACACGCTGTGGGGCGCCGAGGCAGCGGGGATCGCGAACCCGGTGAACCCGCTGCTCGAACCCGCCCAACTGGCCGACATCCTGCGCGCGGCGAAGACCAAGGTGCTGGTCGCGCTCGGCCCGGTGCCGGGCAGCGACATCTGGGACAAGGTTGAAAAGATCCGCGGCCAGCTGCCGGAGCTCAAGGCGATCCTGCAGGTGCACGGGCCGGGCAATCCTTCGCAGGGCATCCACGCGTTCGACGCTTTACTGGAGAAGTTTCCGGCGGATCACCTGGCAAGCGGCCGCACGATCCGTCCCGGCGACACCGCGGCATACTTCCATACCGGCGGCACCACGGGCACGCCGAAACTGGTGCGCCACACGCACGCGAACCAGGTCTACCAGGCCTGGGTGGTGGCGCTGATGCTGCGTTCGCGCCCGGGTCGCAACCTGCTGTTCGGCCTGCCGCTGTTTCACGTGGGCGGTGCGCTTACGCAGGGGCTCGCCGTATTCGGGCAGGGCGGCACCGCGGTGGTGGTCTCCCCCGCGGGCTGGCGCAACCCGGCGGCGATCAAGAACATCTGGAAGCTGGTCGAGCGCTACCGGCCGGAGGTGCTCGGCGGCGTGCCCACGGTGCTCGCGGCTGCGCTGCACGTGCCCTCCGATGGCTGCGACGTCTCGAGCATCCGCTGTTGCTCGGGCGGTGGATCGGCGATTCCGGTCGCGGTGGGCAAGGCCCTCGAAGCGCGCCTGAACGTGCCGGTGCTCGAGGTCTACGGCATGACCGAGACCTCGAGCGTGCACACGATCTCGTATGCCGACCGGCCGGTTCGCCTCGGCTCGGTCGGACATCCGGTGCCCTACAGCCGGGTGCGCGTGGTCAAGGTGGATGCGGACGGAAACTATCAGGGCGAGTGCGAGGTCGACGAGATCGGGGTGGTCGCGATGCAGGGGCCGGGCGTGTTCTCCGGCTACCTTTCGGATGCGCACAACCGCGGCGCCTTCGTCGAGCCCGGCTGGGTCAATTCGGGCGACCTCGGGCGTCTCGATGCCGAGGGCTACCTGTGGATCACCGGGCGCGCCAAGGACCTGATCATCCGCGGCGGGCACAACATCGACCCGCAGGCCATCGAGGAGGTGCTCTACGGCCATCCGGCGGTGGCGCTCGCGGCGGTGGTCGGTGCGCCCGATGACTATGCGGGCGAACTGCCGGTGGCCTATGTGCAGCGCAAGGCCGAGGTTGCGGTCGATGCCGCGGAACTGCTGGCCTACCTGCGCGAGCGCACGCCCGAACGCGCGGCCGTGCCCGTCAACCTGTACTTCGTCGATGCGATTCCGCTCACGGGCGTGGGCAAGGTGTTCAAGCCCGCGCTGCGCCGCGACGCCGCGCAGCGGGTATTCACGCGTCTGCTGGCCGATCTTGCGCAGGGCGGGCTGAACGTGGAGGTGCTGCCGCACGAGGTACATGGCAGCGTGGTCTGCGTGAAGCTCGATGCGCCGCCGGGCGCGGCGCGTGCTGCACTGGAGGCGAAGGTGCACGAACGGCTCGCGCCCTTCGTGATGCGCCACGAGATCGTCTGAACGGCTGGGTTAGCCGGATCCCTCAGCGTCAGCCGCATGGCGCCATGCACGTTACTCGGGGTGAACGTGCGGGTTCGACTGGACGCCATCTCAATGTATCTTTTAAGCTACAAATAACGTATGATTGAAGTGTTCCGCTATCGTCGCTCCGATGGCAGGGAGCCTTTCACGGAGTGGCTGGCGTCGCTACGCGACAAGCGTGCCGCAGCCAAGATTCTTGTTCGAATCAAACGCCTGGAAGCGGAAATGTTTGGCGACTGCACATCGGTAGGCGACGGTGTTCTGGAGTTGCGCGAGCACGCGGGGGCGGGGGTACGCGTCTATTTCGGCAGGCATGGCCAGTCGGTGGTGATTCTGCTGTGTGGCGGTTCGAAGCAAAGCCAGTCGTCGGACATCAAGATGGCCAGGGACTACTGGGCGGATTGGAAACGGAGACAGCCATGACGAGGAAAGTGGTCGCTGCGGTATCCCATCGGATGCGCGAAGTCGCCGAACTTCGCGCGGACCGGGGGCTTGCGGTCGAGTATCTGAAAGCCGCCATGGCGTCCTTGGACGACCCGGCGGATCGGGCCGCAGGATTGCTTGCGCTGCGTACTGTGGCTGAAGCCTATGGTGGCCTTGCGTTTGTGGCGGCGGAGGCCGGAATCAGCCGTGAATCGCTTTATCGCGCCCTGTCGGCGAAAGGCAATCCGACCTTGAAAACGCTGTTGGCCGTGCTCAAAGCAGTCGGCATGCGACTTTCCGTCGAGCCAGGGGAACACGCGCTCACGTAGCCGGTATCAGTTGGTCAAGTCGGCCTGATTTCTGCCCTCGGCGAAGAACAGGTCCACCTCGCGAAAGAGCTGCATGCGGTTCTTCTCGGTGAGCATCACATGGCTTGCGTCGCCGATGATCACGAATTTCTTCGTCGGTGCGTTCACGAGCAGCGGGAAGATCGCCTGCGCCATATAGAGCGGCGTGTCGGCGTCGAGCTCGCCGATGACGAGCAGCGTGGGCACGCGGATGTCGGCAGGGTCGTACATCGCCTTTCCCACGTTCAGGTAGTCGCGCCCGTCCTGCACCACGCCGTTGGAGGCGCGGAAGGCGCGAGGATTGCGCGTGCCGGATTTCGGGTCGCTCGCGAACTGCGCTTCCATGTAGGCCGCAAACCATGGCGAGGGCATGAGTTCCTCCTGCTTGCCCGGCGGCAGGCCGGTTTCGCGGCGCTGTTTTACGTCGGCCCAGGTGATCCAGCGGTAGGCGCCGAGCTCGCCGCCCGCGTCGGTCAGCGAGCGTCCCGAGGTGCGCAGCCACTGCGGTGCGAACAGCGCAAGACGATGGACCCTGGCGTTGTTGCCGGCGGTGTAGGCCGCCATGATCGTCGTGCCCCAGGAGTGGCCGAGCAGGGAAATCGTTTCGACGCTGCGTCGCTTTGCGGATGAAGTCCACCGCGGTGCCCACGTCGCTGACCGCATCCGGCAGGCGCGCAAGCGGTGGATTGTTTTCCGGCGGCTCGTCCATCGCCGGCGGCCGGGTCGAGCGACCGTAGCTGCGCACGCTGACGAAATACACGTCGTTGCCCCGGCGCTGCCATCCATTCCATCCAGGAGATCCCGTCAAGCGCGAGGTCGAAGCCCGCCTCCGGCGAGGTCGTCGCGCCGTGCACGAAGAGGACGATGTTGCCGGGCTCGAAGGTGGTCAGATCGGCCCGGCGCCTGTTGCGCACATGGATCTTGATGCCCGGGTCCGAGGATGGGAGCATGAAGTCTTCGACAACGAGTGCGGGCTGGGTCATGGGATTCCCGGGATAGATGGTGAAGATTTAGTATTCAAAGTCATTGCCTGGTCTGTGTTTCCTGTCAATCTGTGTATCGGTACCGATACACGCTCATCCTGCGCGTCGGCCTGCACTGGCCCGGATGACGCGCCGGCGCTGCCTGCGGTAAGCTAACCCTTTCCTTGCCAGGGAGCCACCCGTGAAACCTACGCAAGTACTGTGCAACACCGCCCTCGTCCTGTGCCTGCTGCCCGCCGCGGCGTATGCGGCGGACGATGCCAGGACTCCTGTCGCGCCGCCCGCACCGAAAGATCCTCCCGTCGTGGTCGCCCCGCCCGCGGACGACAAACTGAAAATGGGCGTCGCCACGGAACCGTGCGTCTACAAGCCCGTCATGACCGACAAGGATATGGCGGCCTGCGGTATCGGCAAGCGGTAAAGGGGCGTGCGGCCTGTCCGTGGCTCACCGGGTGAGTCACGGCCGCCGATAGCGCTTGCTCCTTCGTGCGGTGGTGCGACGCACGGCTCTCGTTCTTTCGCGAATCAGTTCGCGAATACCACCTGCAGCACGGACAGGGTGGAAGACAGGGTCGCGGCCGAGACGGCACCCATTCGACGTGCGAGTCGACTCTTATCAAGTGTTCTGACCTGATCCAGCAGAATCAACCCTCTCTTTCCTCCGAAGCTTACCGGGATCCGAAACGGAGCGGGCCTGCTTCCCGTGGTCATCGGCGCAACGATTACAGTGCGCAGGTGATCGTGCATTTCGGGCGGAGAAAGGACGACGCACGGACGGGTTTTGCGAATCTCACTGCCGATGGTCGGGTCCAGCGTCGCCAGCCAGATGTCGCCGCGCTTTACCATTTGAGCTTCGCGTCGCCCTGATTTGCGAATTCCGGCCATACGAGAGCGTCATCGCCATTTGCAGCGATTGCCTTGCTCGCCTCGGCCCAACCTTCGCGGACAGCGTTGCGAGGTTTACGTAACACGATCGCATCGCGCTCAACCGACAGTTCGGCCTCGTCATCGAGGCCCAGTTGCGCCAAAACCGGTTTCGGAATGATCACACCCTGGGAATTTCCCATTTTTCGGATCGAGATTTTCATGGTCAGCGGCTTGCCTGTCGTAGAGTAATAACAATGTTATAACCTGACGGTGAATTTGTCCAATGTACCTCACGGCCGGATCGCCTGGCAGCGTCGGGGGAGCAGCCAGGCGAACTCTCAGGCCCGATCAATAGTCGTACACGTGCTCCAGCACCACCCCCTGCGCCGACAACCCACGCAATGCCCCGGAAAGTTTCCCCACCGGCACCACCAGCGCCACCCGCGTCTTCCCCGGTTCGCTCAGCACCGGCTGCTCGAACAGCACGCGCGCATCGCCCCATGAAGTTCCGGCCACGCGATCGGTAATGCACGCTGAGCAGGATCGGCCCGCGGTTCCCGGCGATCTCCTGGAACTCCACGCCCTGAAACGCGAGCGCCGAGGCAGTGTCGGTGAACGCCTGGTAGCGCGGCAGGCTGGCGAGCACTTCACCGTGGTAGAGCGGTTTCGCGGGCGTGAGGACCTTCAATTTGGCCAGCGTGTTGCTCGTGAGGTCATCCGGCATGCGGTCGAGCACGACGACGGTGGTCTCGGCGGCCGGGTCGTAGCCCGCCTCGGTGGCCAGGCCGATGAGCCACCCGTACGCGCCCTTGATCGCATACTCGGTGGTGAGCGCGTATTTGCGTTCCCACTTGCGGATCGCGTCCGGCCCGGTGAGCGGCGTATCGCGCCACAGGCCGGCGAGCCGGCCGAAGAAATCGAATTCGTACCAGGGCTTCACGCGGATGAAGTCGACGTACGCCTGCGCGACCCGCGCAGCATAGCTGTCCTCGGGCGTGGGGCCGCCGTCCTGCGTGGCTTCCGACAGTCGGCCGACGAGGTTCTCGTAGGCCGAGCGCAGGAAGTACTCGACCGTGGTGCTCGAGCCGATCACCAGGATCATGACGTGGTAGCCGAAGTTGAACGGGTAGCCGTCGTTCGCCGCCTCGCTCACCGTGGCATAGCTCTGCCAGAACTGGCGGATGTGGCCGAGGAACGGGAAAGCCGAGGGCGTGTGCGAGCGCACATAGGCCGCGTACTCCGCCGGGCTGTGCACCAGGAACCACTCGGGAAAGGTGAGGAAGGTCTGCTCGGTGCCGCGCTGGTCCTCGATGGGCGTGCGCACCGAGGCGGAGGTCGCGCGTTTGCCGTCGAGCGGACGCGCCGTGTGCGGAGCCTGCCAGCCCTGCGGCGAGGATCACCGGCAGCAGAGCGGAACGCACGTCTCATGCGCTGTGCTTCACGAACGCCATCAGCAGGTTGTCGGTCGGGTCGTGTGCCTGCGCCAGGCGCTTGCCGGTGTCGGTGAAGCCGATCGCCTGCAGGCGCTCCGACCAGGTGTCCGCCGAAACAAAATAGCGCAACTCGTCGCGGTTGGTTTCCCAGGGCGTGCCCAGGCCCGCGTTGAACACCGTGTGGGCCAGTGCGACCAGCCGGTCCATGCGCGGTGTGGTCACGTCGTGGTCGCGCAGGATGAAGGTGCCGCCGGGTTTGAGCACCCGGTGGATCGAGCGCATGAACGGATCGAGCTTCGCAGGCGGGATGTGGTGCAGGCCGATGTAGCAGGTGACGAGGTCGAGCGACTCGTCGGCGATCGAGGCATCCAGCGGCGCGTAGTCGGCCAGCGAAACGAAACTGCCGAGCTTTGCGTACCCGCCGCGTTCGGCGATGTCCACCGGCGAATTGGTCGGCGCGAGGTCGTTGACCAGGATCAGCGGCCCGGTCAGGCGCAGTTGCCTTTTCAGGTCGCTCACGTAGCGCCCGGTGGAGCCGATTTCCAGATAGCCGTCGATCGAGCGGCGTCCGCCGAGCAGCTCCAGCGTCTGCCGCGTCATCTCGCGCTTTTGCTTGAACAGTGCCGGCAGCGCGTAGGTGAGGTCGCCGAGCAGGGGCTTGATCGAGGGCAGGTGCAGTTGCAGGAAGCGGTAGATCGATTCATCGTCCGCGTGCTTCTCGCAGGCCTCGATGATCAGCGTATGGAAGCGGTCCTCGGGATACAGGCGGTAGACGTTCTGCAGGAAGCGATAGAACCGGTCGGCCCACTCCACCAACCCGTACACCGCATGGAACTCGGAGTCCGGCACCGCGGGCTCGGGCGGCGGCGTCTTCGGTGCCTCGATGTGCAGCGGGTCGTAGTACTTGTCCCACAGCACGTTGCGGAAGCGAAACTCGGGGTCGAGTTTCTTCTTCAACGCAAATAGCTCGCGCGCGCGCGGGTAGGCGCGGTGGAACTGTTCCGGCGTGGCGTGCGGCTGGTAGGGCAGGTAATAGGTGCCCCCGCAGGACAGCACGGCCTCGATCAGTTCGCGGGTCCACACTGCGACGCGGTTGCGCGCGTTCTCGCGGGTGCGCTGCTTGTAATAGACGACGAACGCGAAAGTCTCCCCGCGTGCCCAGGCCAGCAGGGTGCCCGGGTCGGCAAAGGCATGCCGCACCGAGACGTTGAGCACGTTGGCACCATGCCGTTGAAAGATCTCGGCCATCTTCGGGACGAACTCGTTGAAGCGATCCACCGGCACGAAGTATTCCTGCAGCACGTAGGTGCGGTGCCTGCGCGAGGGGGGTTCCAGCTCGGCCACGTTGTAGCCTGCCTCGTAATTTCGCCAGTGCACCTTGCTCGAAAGATAGAGCAGCGGGTCGATCAGGTATTCGCGCCGCCACTTGCCCAGCGGGGTCTCGCTGACCGCCCAGAGGAAGTAGTTCTCCAGCGGGTAGCGGCGCCGGTGCGGCTGCAGGCGATAGGCCGTGGTGACAGGCTTTTTCGTCAGCGCCCAGGTCACGGCACGCACCCGGGTGTAGTCGGGTGCGTAGAGGTCTGCGTTGTGGAAGACCGCCTGCCCGCCGTTGCGCACCTTGTTCTTGAAGAATTCCGGGATACTCCGCGGTCGAGAGCTTTTCGGCGATGCGCTCGACCCGGCTGTTCTCGGCGAGTTCCAGCACGGCCTCGACGATCACGCCCAGCGCCCCGTAGCCGCCGATCGTGGCGTAGAAGATCTCGCTGTTCGCTGTCGGGCTCGCGTCCATGACTTCGCCGCCGGCAAGCACCAGCCTGATTTCCCGCACCGAGAGCACCAGCGGCCCCAGGCCGATGTAGCGGCCGTGCACGTTCACAGAGAGCGAGCCGCCGACGGTGAAGTTGGCGTAGGTCTGCATGATCTTGACCGACAGCCCGTGCGGATCGACAAAGCGCTGGATGTCGCACCAGCGGATGCCTGCCTCCACGCGGATCGTCTTCTCGGGCGGGGAGAAATGAAGCATGCGATTCATGCGCCGCATGTCGATGTGCAGGCTGCCCGGGCTTGCGGTCTGCCCGCCCATGGAGAAATGCCCGCCGCCCACCGAGACCGGCCCGGTGGCGCGCCGCAGCGCATCCTGCACCTCGGCGACCGTCATCGGGGAGGCGATCGCCCAGACCTCGACCGGGTTGAGCTGGGTGACGTCGTTGACGACGAGCGATGGCGTCATGGCGCATTTCCCCGGGCGTGGATGTCGACCGCGAGGTAGTCGCCCGCCTCGAGCGGGTCGTTGCCGTACTGGTTCTCGCCGGGCGAGCCCTTGCGGAACAGCAGCAGCCAGGCAAGCCACAGCGGGCCGAGCACGGGGATCACGACCACCAGCAGCCAGCGCGCCGGGGTACCGGCATCGTGCAGGCGTTTGACCGCCAGGCAGAACATCACCCAGAAGTAGGGCGGGTAGATCAGCCAGCTCGCGGCCCGCGCAATCATCGTGTCGAGAAACACGAACAGCACGAGGAACAGGGCGGACACGAGCAGCGCGGTCCAGAAGTATTTCTGCCGCGCGACGCGGCCGTGCCAGGAAAACAGGAGTCCGGAAAGCTTGCCGTGCACTCGACCCTCCTGTTTCGTTCAGAGGCCCAGCCGCTCGAACTGTTCGTAGGCGTGGTTCATCCAGACCTTGACGCGCTGGCGCTCGAGCACGCCGAAGCCGCCGGCGTCCTTGCTGGTGTTCTGCGTCGCCGCCCAGAAGCTGGTGCTGTGCGCATCGATCCGGTTGACGATCGATTCGGGCAGCTTTTTGATCGTGACGAACTGCGCGTTGAGCGAGGCCGAGCGTTCCTTTTCACCCGAGCGCTCGAGAATCCCGAACTCCTCGCTGCGCAGCTGGTTCATGACCACCACGTAGTCCATCCGCGCGCCGAATCGGTCCAGCAGCCGGGCAAGCAGGTCGGTCGAGTCGTGGCCGGAATCCATCACGTGCCAGTAGCGCAGCTTGAGGCCCAGGCCCGCGTCCGGGTCGAGCAGCCCGCAGGCCTCGATCCAGCGCGAGAGCGGTTCCTGGGTCTGTGCGGCAAGATCCACGAGCACGCGTTGCCCGGGGTTTTCCATCGCGGCCTCGGCCACCGGGTCGAGGCTGTCGTCGCGCTCGATCACCACGGGCGATGCGTAGCCCGCGTAGAAGCGCAGCAGCGCGCCGTGCGAACGGTCCGAATCGAAACCGATGAAGGGAATCGCGCGGTCGATGAAGTACTGCGCCACGAGGCGCGAGACCAGCGACTTGCCGACGCCGCCCTTTTCCCCGCCGATCAGGTGGATGTTTGACATGAAAGCTCGCTTGAGAGGATGGCCGGAGTTTACGCGAATGTAGCGCGCGTCCGGGTGAACCGCGCTCCAGCGCACGAGTCTGATCTGGATCGTCTTTGTGATACACTTTTTTCGTTTCGTATCACACTGTCTGTCATGGCCCGCACCGTCAACGCGCGCATCAGCCCTCGCCTCGAACAAAAGCTTGCCGAGTACTGCGCCAAGCGTGGCGTGACGCGCTCCGATGCGGTGGTGCGCGCGCTCGATGCGTACCTTGATGCGGCTGCGCAAGGAGTCAACGCCTGGTCGCTCGCCGCCGATCTCGTGCCGGACGAAGGCGCACCCGCCCTGCAGTCGGGCAACGCACGGGCGCTGGCCAGGAAAGCGCTGCGCGGCAAGGCCGCGCGTTGAGCCGGGCGCTGGTCGATACCGGCGCGCTGGTCGCGCTGTTCAACCGCGCGGATCGGCATCATGCGGCTGCTGCTGCATGGTTCGCGTCCGTGCGCGGCGGCCTGCTCACCACCGAGGCCGTGATCACCGAGACGGCCTATGTCCTCGCCGCCAGCCCGGTACACCAGCGGGCGGCGTTGCACTGGGTACAGCGCGCCCGGTCTGCCGGGCTGCTCGAAGTCGAGGCTGTAATCGACCACGCGTCTGTCGCGGCAATACTGTCGCGCTACGCCAGTCTGCCGTGCGACTACGCCGACGCCACGCTGATCGCGCTCGCGGAAAAGACCGGCGTGGCTGCGATCGCCACCATCGACCAGCGCGATTTTTCGGTGTATCGGATCAGGGGGAGGAAGCGGTTCCGGATCCTGCTGTAGTGCGTTGGAGGACCATCCGGCGAAAAAGGCGGCGCACGCTCAGCCGTAGCCAGCTTCACGCTGGTGGCGCAGCGCAAGTATGACCACGGTGTCGATCGGGGCCAGATAGTCGTATAAAGCCAGGTAACCCGTGTGACCTCGCGAGATGACGAGTTCGCGCATCCCTGCTTCGGCCGGGCGCCCGATGAGCGGGTGACGTTCAAGCATCGACACCGCATGTTCAATGGCCTGCGCCGCCTCGAGCGCTGCGTCCGGGTTGTCCTCGGGGAGAAAATTCTGCAGCCGTTCCAGGTCGAGGACCGCGCGCGGCGAGTAGGTGACGCGGGTCACGAAATCATTTGATGAGCTTCCTCGCCCGCGGACGGACAGCCTTGCTGCTCCTTGCGCGGGCGAGCAACCACTTGTGGACATCGGCTGCGTCCATCACCTGGCCGTATTCGGCGACTTCCTGGCGGGCTTTCAGCGCCGAGGCGACAAATTCCCCGCGTCTTTCTTCGCGCTCGATCTGGGACGAAAGCGCATCGACCATGAACGCGTGCGGCGATTTTCCGCTGGCGGCCGCAAGCTCGTTGATGCGTTGTTTCAACTCTTCCGGGAGCTTCAGCGTGACGGCGGGCATGGAGGCGGCTCTGAAACGAAGGTACTACCATGGTAGTACCAGCTCGGTTCCGGGTCAATCCGTGCTGGAGCAAGCAGGCGGCCCCTCTCAGGGACGCTTGGAATCCTCTGGTATTATTACGCCTGTAATAACATCGGAGCGCGCAATGTACACCCTGAAACTCACCCAGATCGGCAATTCCGTCGGCGTCGTGCTGCCCAAGGAGGCGCTCGCCCAGCTCAAGCTCCAAAAAGGCGATACGGTTTTTCTGACCGACGCGCCAGGCGGGTTTCGCCTCACTTCTTTCGATCCGGCGTTCGAAGCGCAGATGACGGCGGCGCGCGCAATCATGAAGCGCCGTCGCAACGTATTGCGTGAATTGGCCAAGTGACCGGATTCGTCTGGATCGAGCCGGGCCTGGTTCACGCGATCCACGAGGAGCAACTCGCCGAGCACGGCGGCAGCGCCGGTCTGCGTGATCAGGGCTTGCTCGAATCGGCCTTGGCGCGGCCGCAAAACCTCGCCTCGCATGGGAAGCCCGACGTTGCGGCCTGCGCTGCGGCCTACGGCCATGGCCTCGCCCGAAACCATCCATTCATCGACGGCAACAAGCGAACTGCGTTTGTGGCGGTCGAGCTGTTTCTGGTCCTGAACGGGTATGTGCTCGAAGCGACCGATACGGACTGCGTGCTGACCATGCTGGGCGTGGCCGAAGGTTCGATCAGGGAGGAAGCCTTCGCCACATGGGTACGGGAGAACTGCAGGAAAAGCAAAAGAAAATAGTGCGGGACAGGAGCGCAACGCCCACCCCTACTCGTGCCGCAGCGCCTCGATCGGGTCCATCTGCGCCGCGCGCCGCGCCGGAAAATAGCCGAACAGCACGCCGATCCCCGCCGAGAAGACGAAAGACAGCACGTTGATCGAAGGGTCGAACAGGTAGGGCACCTCCATGACCGAGGCGAGCACGATCGACGCGCCGGTGGCGATCACGATGCCGATGATCCCGCCCAGCGACGCGAGCGCCACGGCCTCGATCAGGAACTGCAGCAGCACCTCGCGCTCCAGCGCGCCGATGGCCAGGCGCAGGCCGATCTCGCGGGTGCGCTCGGTCACGCTGACCAGCATGATGTTCATGATGCCGATGCCGCCCACCAGCAGGCTCACGGCCGCCACGGCCCCGAGCAGCGTGGTCATGACCTTGGTGGTGCCCGACAGCGTCTCGGCGAGCTGCTGGGTGTCGAGGATGTTGAAGTTGTCCTCGTCGCCGACGGCGAGTTTGCGGCGTTCGCGCAGCAGCTGGCGTGAGGCGAGGCCTTGAGCCGCGTGCTGTCGGTGCCGTCCTGCATCGACACCAGCAGCGTGGCGACGTTCAGGCTGCCGGTGACCCGGCGCTGCAGCGTGTGCAGCGGCACGACCACGGTGTCGTCCTGGTCGTTGCCCATGGCGGCCTGGCCCTTGGAGGCGAGCACGCCGATCACCTCGCAGGAGAACTGCTTGATGCGCAGCTGTTCGCCCAGGCCGCGCGTGGCCCCGTAGAGCTCGCGCCGCACGGTCTCGCCGATGATGCAGACCGCGGCGCCCGAGGACTGTTCGTCGTCGGCGAACAGGCGCCCGGAGGCAAGCTTCCAGTTGCCGGTGATGAACCACGCGTTGGTGGTGCCGGTCACGCTGGTGGTCCAGTTGCGGCCGTTGGCCACCACGGTCACGCCGCTGCGGGCTTCCGGCGCAACCGCTGCGATGCCGCCGATCTGCGCCTGGATTGCCGTCGCGTCGGATTCCCTGAACTGCGGCGTGCTGCCGCCTCCGCCGCCGCCGTGGCCGCGGCGCTGCCCGGGGCGCACCATCAGCAGATTGGTGCCGAGGCTCGAGATCTGCATCTGTACCGCCAGGGTCGCGCCGTTGCCCAGCGTCACCATCGTGATCACCGCGCTGACGCCGATCACGATGCCGAGGATGGTCAGGAACGAGCGCAGCAGGTTGCGCCGGATCGAGCGCAGCGCGAGGAACAGGCTGTTGAGCAGCATCAGGCGGGCACGGCCGGTTCGGGCGAAGCCACCGAGAGGTTCGGATGCGGATTGGGCGCATCGCCCGCGATGCCGCCGTCGAGAAACTGCACCACCCGCCGCGCGTAGGCGGCCATGTCCTGTTCGTGGGTGACCATCAGCACGGTGATGCCGTGGTCGGTGTTGAGCGCGCGCAGCAGTTCCATGATCTCGCGGCTGCGCTGGGTATCGAGGTTGCCGGTGGGCTCATCGGCGAGCAGCACGGCGGGTTCGGTGGCGATCGCCCGCGCGATCGCGACGCGCTGCTGCTGCCCGCCCGAGAGTTCGCCCGGCGTGTGGTGTTCCCAGCCGGCAAGGCCCACCGAGGCCAGCGCCTTCGCGGCGAGCGTGCGGCGCTCGGCTGCGGATTCGCCGCGGTACAGCAGCGGCAGTTCGACGTTCTCCTGCGCCGAGGTGCGCGCCAGCAGGTTGAAGCCCTGGAACACGAAGCCCAGGTACCTGCGCCGCAGCCGGGCGCGCTGGTCGCGCGAAAGCGACTCGACGTGCGCGCCCTTGAAGAGGTACTCCCCGGCGGTGGGGGAATCGAGGCACCCGAGGATGTTCATCGCCGTGGACTTGCCCGAGCCGCTGGGCCCCATGATCGCGACGAACTCGCCCGCAGCGATGTCGAGGTCGATGCCCTTCAGGGCCATGAGCTCGGCCTGGCCGCTGCCGTAGCGCCGCGTGATGCCGCGCAGGCGGATCAGCGGGGGCGCAGTCGCAGTCATTCGGTCGCGCTCATCCGGTCGTGCTCACTGCGCAGCCGCGCTCTTCTGGTCGGTAATCACCTGCATGCCGGCGTGCAGTTCGCCACCGGTGATCTCGGTCATGCGGCCGTCGCTGATGCCCGGGATCACCGCGATCGCGACCGGGACGGCGTGCTCGCCTGCGGGCAGGATCCAGACGCGGCGCGCGGCCGCGGTGCTTGCGCCGCTGGCGGCGGAGCGGCGCGAACCGCCCCTGGGCATGCGCGGCGTCAGGCTGGAGACGATGCCGCCGGCTGCGGCGGCCGGTGCGGCACTGTCCGCTGCCGCGGGCTCGAAGCGCAGCGCGCTGTTGGGCACCAGCAGCACGCCGGTGCGCCGCACCGCGGTGATCGTCGCGGTGGCGGTCATGCCCGGACGCAGGATCAGGTCCGGGTTGTCGACGTCCAGGTAGGTCAGGTAGGTCACGACGTTGTCGGTGATGGTCGAGCCGAATCCCACCCGCGTGATGCGCGCCGGAAAATTGCGGCCTGCATAGGCGCTCACGGTGAAGGTGGCGTCCTGGCCGACCTTCACCGAACCCACGTCGGCTTCGTCCACATACACCCAGAGGCGCAGCTTTCTGAGGTCTTCGGCGATCGTGAACAGCGTGACCGCCTGCAGCGAGGCGGCCACGGCGTTTCCGGGGTCGACCGAGCGCGTCAGCACCATGCCGTCGGACGGTGCGCGGATCGATGCCTTGGACAGGTTGATCTGGTCGGTCGACATCGCCGCCTGCGCGTCGCTCACGCCGGCGCGTGCGCTCGACGCGTCGGCGCTCGCGCGTTCCAGCGCAGCGCGTGCGCCGTCGAGTTCCGTTTTGGAGGGCACCTTGCCACCCGACAGGCGCGCCACTTCCTCGAATCGTCCAAGGCTCGCGCGCGCCTCGCTCACGGTGGCCGCGGTCTGCGCCACCTTCGCGCCCGCGGCAGAGAGAGCGGCCTGCGAGCGCAGGATCTGGTCGCGCAGCTTGGCGGTGTCCAGTTCCACCAGCACCTGGCCCTTTTTCACCAGATCGTTGACGTCCACATTGACCTTGAGCACCGTGCCCGAGAGTTCGCTGCCGATATTGATCGTGCGCGTGGGCTGCACCGTGCCGTTGGCGATGACCTTCAGGGTCAGATTGCCGAGTGCCGCGGGCTGGGTGGTGTAGCTGGGCGCCGCGTCGGCGGCCTGTCCGGCCTTCCAGAACCAGACGCCGGCGCCGATCAGCGCAAGGAGCACGAGTCCCGCCCACAGGCCGCTGCGCCGGTACCAGGGGCGTGCCACAGGCTCGGCCAGCAGCGTTGCGAGATCGGCTTTTCCGGCGGGCGGCGCAGGCGCCGGATCGGTGATCGGTGCGCTCATGGCGTGGAGGTCCGCATTGATTGAAGGGTTGGAGGCGTGCGCAGGCTGGTGAGTGTTCGCAGTGCGAGCGGTTCCGCGCGCGGGGCTGTATTCGCTGCATCGCCGATTCCGGGCACCCAGCCGCCACCCAGGGCCTTGTACAGGCGCACGTGGTCGGCCGCGACGTCGGCACCGGCCGAAGCGACACTATCCTGCGTGCCGAGGGCGGTACGCTGGGTTTCGAGCACGACCTGGAAATCCACCAGCCCACTGGCGTAGCGCTGGCGCGCGAGGCCTGCTGCGTTGCCGGCGGCGGCGGCCGCCTCACCCAGGCGCGCGAGGCGCTCGCGGTCACCCGACAACGCGATCAACGCGTCCTCGACCTCCCGCAGCGCGGTGAGCACCGCGGCCACGTAGGCCGACTGCGCCTGTTCCACGGCCGCCTGCTGCGCGCGCACGCGCGCGCGCCCGGCGCCGGCGTCGAACACCGGCATCGCCACGCTCGCAAGCAGTGCGGTGACCACGGAGGCGCTGTTGACGAGCGTGCCGAGTGTGAGAGAACTCAGGCCCAGCGACCCGCCGAGCTTGAAATTGGGCAGGCGCGCGGCGTCGGCCTGCGCCATGCGCGCCGCTGCCGCCGTTACCTGGTGTTCGGCTGCACGCACGTCCGGGCGCTGGCGCAGGGTTTCCACGGGAATGGCGAGCGCAAGGTCATCCGCTGCGCGCGGCAGCGGGCCGGTTGCGGCAAGTGTCGCCGCGAGGGCTGCCGGCGGCCGGCCGGTGAGAACCGCCAGCGCGTGGCGCGACTGCTCGATGGCGGTCTGCAGGGCGGGCAACTGCGCCCGGGTCTGCTCCACCGCGGCGCGCGCCTGCTCGGCCTCGACCGAGGTGACGAGGCCTGCCTGCAGGCGCCATTGCGTGATCTGCAGCGTCTCCTGCTGAATGTCGAGGTTGGCGCGCGCGATCGCAAGTCGCGCCTGGCTGCCGCGCAGCGTGATGTAGGCGAGCGCGACCTCCGCCGCGATCGACACCTGCACCTTGCCCAGGTTCGCGGCGCTCGCACGCGCATCGGCCTCGCTCGCATTCAAGGCGCTGCGATTGGCGCCGAACACGTCCAGCTCCCAGCTTGCGTCCAGTCCGGCGTTGTATGCGTTGCCGGTACTGTGGCCGCCCGAGGTGCCGTGACGTGCCGAAGCCGAACCGTTGACCCCGGGAAAGAGGGCCGCGGATGCGACGTCGCGCAGCGCGCGCGCCTGGCGCAGTGCGGCCTGCGCGCTGACTACGCTGGTGTTCGCCTGCATGGCCTGCGCAATGAGGTTCGCGAGGAGTGGGTCGTCGAAGCGCCGCCACCACTGCGCAAGTTCGGCGCTGCCGCCCGGCACGGAGACGGTGTTCGGCGACCAGGTGGCCGGGATGTCCAGCGTCGTGCCCGGGGTGTCGCCGGGTACCAGCGACGCGCAACCCACGGGACCGAACGCAAGGCTGACCGCGGCCGACGCGATGCAGATGCGGCGCGCCGCGCTTCGGCGGGTGACAGGGCGGGGCAGGATCATGAAGACAGGATGATCGTCAGTCGGTTGGCGCGGCTCTGTGCGGCAGCGAACCGAGGCGATCCGTTCAGCCGGGCACGGCGTCGTTGTGCCGGAGTCGTGCCAGAATCGCGCGACGCTCAAATTCACAGGAACGACCATGGCACGCAAACGCCCCAATCCCCACCCAGGCACGCTCCTCGTGCTCGAGCACACGTCCAGACTCCTCAAGGGCAACCCCCTGGGCGATCCGCATGTGAGAAAGCTCGCGGTCTGGCTGCCGCCGCAGTATGGTCTGGACAAGACCACGCGCTTTCCGGTGCTCTACGACCTGGTCGGCTTCACCGGCTCGGGCCTGTCGCACACGAGCTGGAAGGCGTTCAACGAGAACCTGCCCGAGCGCGTCGCGCGGCTGATCCGCGAGAAGAAGATGGGTCCGGTGATCCTGGTGTTTCCCGACTGCTTCACGGCGCTCGGCGGCAACCAGTACATCAACTCCCCGGCGATCGGCAACTACGCGGACTACCTCACGCAGGAGCTCATCCCCTTCGTCGACCGCGAGTTCCGCACGCTCGCGTCGCGCGAGCACCGCGGCTGCTTCGGCAAGTCCTCGGGCGGCTACGGTTCCATCGTGCATGCGATGAAGTACCCGCAGTTCTGGGGCGCAGTGGCGGACCACTCGGGGGACGCGTATTTCGATTTCGTCTACTGGCACGACTGGCCGAACACGCTCAACCTGCTGTCGAAGTATCGCGAGCCCAAGCGCAAGGAAGGCGCCTACGACGCTCGCAAGGAAGCCGCTCGCAAGGGACTCGCTGCGGGACTGGACGACGGGCGCATCAAGCGGTTTCTCGATGCGGTCTGGGCCAAGGCCAAGGTTTCAGGCGCGGAGGTCCACGCGATCATGAACCTGTGCATGGCGGCGACCTACGACCCGGATCCGAAGGCGCCTAACGGTTTCGGGTGCCGTTCAATCTCGAGTCGGGCGAGCTGATCGCGACGCGCTGGAAGAACTGGCAGGCGAACGATCCGATCAACATGGTGAAAAAGCACCGCGCCAACTTGAAAAAACTGCGCGCTATCTGCATCGACTGCGGCTGGCGCGACCAGTACCACATCCAGTACGGCTCGCGCCTCCTGTCGGCGCGCCTCGCGGCAGCGGGCATACGCCATACCTACGAGGAGTTCGACGACGACCATTCCGACATCGACTACCGCATGGATCTGAGCCTGCCGTTCCTGTACCGCGCGCTGAAGCCCTGAGGAGAGGGGGCAGCACCGCTGCGGGTCACACCGCGGTGCCGAACAACATGCCCACGCCCGCGGTGATCGCCATGGCGAGTGCGCCCCAGAAGGTGACGCGCCAGGCGCTGTTCAGCGGATCTGCGCCGCCGACCCGCGCGGCGATCACCCCGAGCAGGGCGAGGAACCCGAGCGAAGTGCCGGCGATCCAGGCGATGAGCCCGTGTCCGTTCGCGAGCAGCGTCACGAGGAGCGGTAGCGCTGCGCCGACCGCGAAGCTTGCGGCCGAGGACAGGGCGGCCTGGATCGGCCGGGCGCTCAGCGCCTCGGTGATGCCGAGTTCGTCGCGTGCGTGCGCACCGAGCGCATCGTGTTCCATGAGCTGGCCGGCCACCTGCTTCGCGAGCCCGGGCTCCACGCCGCGGCCGACGTAGATTGCCGCCAGCTCGCGCTTTTCGGAGTCGGGATCGGCGGCGAGTTCGGCGCGCTCGCGCGACAGGTCCGCGTTCTCGGTATCGGCCTGCGAATGCACCGAGACGTATTCGCCCGCGGCCATCGACATCGCGCCGGCGACCAGGCCGGCAACGCCGGTCAGCAGGATGTTCGCGTGGCTCGCGCCCGCCGCGGCCACGCCGATCACCAGGCTGGCGGTGGAGACGATGCCGTCGTTGGCGCCGAGCACCGCGGCGCGCAGCCAGCCGATGCGCGAGGTGCGGTGGCGTTCGCGATGGCGATCGAGCGGGCGGCGTGCAGGTTTCATGGGGAAGGTGATCCGGCGTCCAATGGAGTGCGTCACCTTACGCTAACATACGCGCACAGATGGAATTCTCCGACCTCGACGACGACTCCGAACACGCCACGCACAGCCCGGCCGAGCGCGCGGCGGCGGCTTCGCGCAGCACCTGGGTGAGCGTTGCGGTCAACGTGGTGCTTTCGACAACGCAAGTCACAGTCGGCGTAATGGCGAAATCGCAGGGCCTCGTGGCCGACGGCATCCATTCGCTGTCGGATCTCGTGTCGGACATCGTGGTGCTGCTCGCCAACCGCGAAAGCAGCAAGGCAGCCGATGCCGAGCACCCCTACGGCCACCAGCGCTTCGAGACCGCGGCTTCGCTGGTGCTGGGCGTGATCCTGCTGGCGGTCGGCGTGGGCATGCTGTGGTCGGCGTTTCGCAAGCTCGAGGATCCCGGCACGGTGCCGGTGGTGCACATCGCCGCGCTCTGGGTGGCCGGGGTTGCGCTCCTCGCCAAGGAACTCCTCTTTCGCTACATGCTGAAGGTGGCCAAGCGGGTGAAGTCGGGCATGCTCGTGGCCAATGCCTGGCACGCGCGTTCGGATGCGGCATCGTCGCTGGTCGTCGGCGCGGGCATCGTCGGCAACCTCGCGGGCTACCCGATCCTCGACCCGATCGCGGCCCTGATCGTCGGTTTCATGGTGGGGCGCATGGGCTGGAACTTCGGCTGGGATGCGCTGCACGACCTCATGGACCGCGCGGTCGACGAGCGCGAGGTGCAGGCGATCCGTCGTACGCTCACTGAAACGCCTGGCGTGAGTGGCGTGCACGACATCCGCACCAGAAAGATGGGCGACATGATCGTGGTCGACGCGCATATCGAGGTCGACGCGAGAATTACGGTCGAAGCCGGGCACAACATCGCGGTTGCGGCGCGCGCAAGGGTGCTCAAGCTGCACCGCGTGCTGAACATGATGACCCACGTCGATCCCTGGCAGCGGCCGGATCTCGACCACGCCGCAGCGCCACCGCCGACCTGAGCAGGGTCTTCAGAGCGGGACGGTGCGCAGAGGTTTGAAGCCGCCGTATCGCGCAGGCGATTCAAGGGGGCTTCAATATTCGCTCGAATTCTCCGGGCATGTTACGGGTCATGAATTCCGGTGCCCTGAACGAGTGGCGCGATTCCCGTGGATTCAAACTGTACACCGCCGCCGCGCCGGCCTGGGTTCGATGCCGCACATACAACCGCTTGCCCGGACCGTACCCTGACTTCGATGGGCCTTCGCCCTCGATCCAAAGGGACAAGCCATGAGCATCGTCGCCCAACCGCCGGCCGCAATCGATGCCCCTCTTTCGCCCTGGTGGCTGCGCAGCCTGTTCACCGTCATGGCGTTCGGCTTCGCCGGGCTGATCGGGATCACCACGCTCGCCTATCGCAACGCGCCGCCGATCCCGGTGCAGGTGCTCGATGCACAGGGCATCCGACTATTCACCGGCGCAGATATCGGCGACGGCCAGGCGGTCTTCCTCAGGTATGGCCTGATGGCCAACGGCAGCGTCTGGGGGCACGGTGCCTACCTGGGGCCGGATTTCGCGGCCGAAGCCTTGCACCGCATGGGCGAGCACACCGCGCTGGCAGTGGCGCGCGAGCGCTACCAGCGGCCGTTGGCAGAACTGAGCGCTGCACAGCAAGCCGGGGTGCGGGCCGAGACGGCGGTAACGCTGAAGACCAATCGTTACGATCCGGCCACCGGGACGCTGCGCTTCACCGAGCCCGAAGTTGCGGCATACCTGCAGCAGATCGTTCACTGGACCGAATACTTCCGCCACCCATCGCGCAACGGCGGCCTGAAGCGCAACCTCATCACCGACCCGGAAGAACTGCGCCAGTTCGCGGCTTTCGTCACCTGGGCGGCGTGGGCCTCGGTGGCCAATCGCCCGGGCGAGGCGTATTCCTACACCAATAACTTCCCGCATGACGCCAGCGTCGGCAACCTGCCGACCCCCGATGCGCTGTTGTGGAGCGCGCTGAGCCTGGTCGTGCTGCTGGCCGGGATCGCAACGGTGCTCCTTGCGTTCGGCAGGTTCGAGGATCTGGGCTGGACCACGCGCGGCCATCACGTGCATCCCCGCCTGCTGCCAGGGGGATCCGGCCCGGGCCAGGATGCACTGCTGAAATTCTTCGTGGTCGTGGCGCTGCTGTTCCTGGCGCAGGCGATGGTGGGGGGCGCGGTGGCGCACTATCGCGCCGATCCGGCGAGCTTCTATGGCTTCGAACTGGAGCGCGTGTTTCCAAGCAACCTGATGCGCACCTGGCACCTGCAGCTGGCGATCTTCTGGATTGCCACGGCCTATGTTGCCGCGGCGCTGTTTCTTGCGCGCTCGCTGCGTACCCGGGAGCCGCGCTGGCTTGCAGGCTGCGTGCACGGCTTGTTCGTCGCCTTCGCACTCGTGATCGCCGGCAGCCTGCTTGGTGAATGGCTCGGTCTCGCGCAGTTGCTTGGGCGTTGGTGGTTCTGGCTGGGTCACCAGGGATGGGAGTACCTGGAACTCGGACGGCTCTGGCAATACCTGCTGGTGGCCGGGTTGTTTGCGTGGTTCGCGATGCTGTGGGCGCTCGTGCGGCCGCAGGCGCTTGCACAGGCCGAGACGCGGCCGATCGTGCGGATGTTTCTCATCGCCGCGCTTGCGATCCCGGTCTTCTACATCCCTGCGCTGCTGTTCGGCCCGCGGACCAACTTTACCGTGGTCGACACGTGGCGCTTCTGGATCATCCACCTGTGGGTCGAGGGCTTCTTCGAGTTCTTTGCCACGACCGTGGTCGCGCTGACGTTCTACCAGCTCGGGCTCACGCGCCGCAACGTGGCGCTGCGCGTCATCTACCTCGACGCGATCCTGTACTTCCTCGGTGGACTCATGGGCACCGGGCACCACTGGTATTTCACCGGGCAGAGCAACATCAACATGGCGTTGTCGGCGCTGTTCTCGGTGCTCGAAGTCGTTCCGCTGACCCTGCTGACGCTGGACGCCTGGCATTTCGTGCGCACAACGCGCGGGGAATGCGATGTCTGCGGCAAGGCGATTGCCATCCCGCACAAATGGACTTTTTACTTCCTCATGGCGGTGGGCTTCTGGAATTTCGTCGGCGCGGGGATATTCGGGTTCCTGATCAACCTGCCGATCGTGAGTTACTACGAGACAGGTACTCTGCTGACGCCCACCCACGGCCACGCTGCGATGATGGGCGTGTTCGGGATGCTGGCGATCGCCCTCATGGTGTTCGTGCTCCGGCAGTGCAGCGACGAAGTAGGCTGGCCGGGAATCGAGAAGTACGTGCGGGTCGCGTTCTGGGGCACCAACGGCGGGCTGGCGATGATGGTGGGCCTGAGCCTGTTTCCGAGCGGCGTGCTGCAGGTCTGGGATGTGCTGCAGTACGGCTACTGGCATGCGCGCAGCCTCGACTACATCGGCAGCGACCGCTCGCACCTGCTCGAATGGATGCGCATGCCCGGCGACCTGGTGTTCATCGTCTTCGGTGCGGCGCCGCTCGCCATCGCGGCGACAAAGGCCTATCTGGCGATGCGGACCCGTCGGTCAGTGCCGCGGTAGCGTGGTTGCCGCGGAGGCGAGCCGGATCTCCGACAGAGCCCGCGATGGTTCCGTGCCCTGGCGCACAGTCCGGCGCGACCGACCGGTGAATACTCGGGATGCTCAGGGATGCGGCCGGGAGACGGCGCGGGCCCTGTAGTCAACCTTTCCACCGGGAACCGATCCATGAGCGCTGTTACAGATACCTTGCCTTCCTCCGGCAGGACGCCGACCAGCCCTGCGGTGCAGCCGGGAACGCAGGACCGGATGGTCGAAACGCGACCGCAGGACCCCGTGCTCAAGGCGGGCGCGCTACAGGACGCGATCTTCAACAGCGCCTATTTCTCCAGCATCGCCACCGACGAAAAGGGCGTGATCCAGATCTTCAACGTCGGCGCCGAGCGGATGCTCGGCTACACCGCCGCCGAAGTCATGAACAAGATCACACCGGCCGACATTTCCGATCCGCAGGAGGTGATCGCGCGCGCGGCCGAGTTGAGCCTGGAACTGGGCACCACGATCACGCCGGGGTTCGAAGCCCTCGTGTTCAAGGCCTCGCGCGGCATCGAGGACATCTACGAACTGACCTATATCCGCAAGGACGGCAGCCGGTTTCCGGCGATCGTTTCGGTGACTGCGCTGCGCGATGCGCAGGAGGCGATCATCGGCTACCTGCTGATCGGCACCGACAACACCGCGCGAAAGCAGGTCGAGGCGGCGCAGGCGCTGCTCGACCAGCGCCTGCGCGACCAGCAGTTCTACACGCGATCCCTCATCGAATCGAACATCGATGCGCTGATGACGACCGACCCGCAGGGGATCATTTCGGACGTCAACCAGCAGATGATCGCGCTCACCGGCCGCACGCGCGACGAGCTGATCGGCGCGCCCTGCAAGAACTTCTTCACCGATCCGGCGCGCGCAAACGCGGCGATCAAGCGCGTGCTCACCGAAAACAAGGTGAGCAACTACGAACTGACGGTGCGCGCGCAGAACGGCGCAGAGACCGTGGTCTCGTACAACGCGGCGACCTTTCACGACCGCGACCGCAAGCTCCAGGGCGTGTTCGCAGCGGCGCGCGACGTCACCGAACTCAAGCGCTTCGAGCGCACGCTGCAGGAAAAGAATGTCGAGCTCGAGCATGCGAGCCGGATGAAATCCGAATTTCTCGCCACCATGTCGCACGAGCTGCGCACGCCGTTGAACGCGATCATCGGCTTTTCCGAGGCGCTCAAGGACGGTCTGACGGGCGGCTTGAACGCCGCCCAGAGCGAATACGTCGGCGACATTTTCTCGAGCGGCCAACACCTGCTTTCGCTGATCAACGACATCCTCGACCTGTCGAAAGTCGAAGCGGGCATGATGGACCTTGAACTCGAGCCCGCCGACCTCAAGGTCCTGCTCTCGAACAGCCTGACCATCGTGCGCGAGAAGGCGATGACGCAGGGCACCGAAGTCCAGCTCGAAGCGGCCGACGATCTGGGCGTATCGAGCCTCGACATCAGGAAGATCAAGCAGATCGTGTACAACCTCCTGTCCAATGCGGTCAAATTCGGCCCCGCCGGCGCACGGGTGTCGCTGCGGGCGCGCCGCGTGCCGCGTGCGGCGGTCGGCATCGTCGAGGGGTCCTGGCCGACGCAGAGTTTTCCGCTCGCGGACAGCGAGTTCGGCGAATTCATCGAAATCAGCGTTCGCGACGCCGGCATCGGCATCTCGAAATCCGGCATGACGAAGCTCTTCCAGGCATTCAGCCAGATCGACAGCAGCCTGTCGCGAAAATTCGAGGGCACGGGGCTGGGCCTCGCGATGGTCAGGCAGCTGGCCGAGCTGCATGGCGGCTCGGTGGCCGTGGCCAGTGCGGAGGGCGAAGGCGCGTGCTTCGTCGTCTGGCTGCCGTTTCGCAGCACAGTGCTGGAACCGGCCGCTGCGCCCCCCGTCGTCGCCGAACCGCATGTCACCCTGCCGACGAGGAATCAGGGCATTACGCGCGTGGTTCTGGTCGTCGATGACAATCCGAAGTCTGTCGAAGTGATCGCCGCGTTTCTGCCCGCGCCCGCCTTCAAGGTCGTGCGCAGCTACGGCGGCGAGCAGGCGATTCTGACTGCGCGCCAGGTACGCCCTGACCTGATCCTGCTTGACCTGATGATGCCCAATGTGAACGGTTTCGACGTCGTCGAAGCCTTGCAGGGCGACAGCGAAACCGCGCGCATCCCGATTCTGGTGCTGACTGCGAGGCAGGTGACGGCGCTTGATCGCGAAACGCTCCAGAAGAAGGCGGGCAGACCGATACGCATCGTGGAAAAAGCCGGATTCGGCCGGGCCACGTTCCTTGCCGAAGTCAACCGCGCCCTCGGCTCGTCCTAGGATCGACGCGAATGGCCAGGATACTGATCGTCGAAGACAACCCGGCGAACATGAAGCTCGTCTCGCTGCTGCTGACCAAGGTGGGCCACCTGCCGCTGTGCGCGGTGGACGCCGAGGTCGGGCTGACCATGGCGCGCGTTGAGCGCCCCGACCTCATCCTCATGGACGTGCAGCTGCCGGGCATGGATGGCCTGGCCGCGACGCGGCTGCTGAAACAGGATCCGGCCACCGCGACCATCCCGATCATCGCGCTCACCGCGCTGGCGATGAAGGAGGACCAGGAAAAAACCCGCGCCGCGGGCTGCGACGGATACATCGCCAAACCGCTGCGCTATCGGGAGCTGTATGCGGCAATCGACGCGCTGCTGGCGCGTGAGCAAGTCGGCACGGATTCGAGGCCGCCGACCGGCTCAGGACCGCCCTAGGGTGGTCGTGGCCAGGGCCAGCCTGATTTGCGACATGGCCCAGTTCGAATGCGCGCGCAGTTCGAGCAGGCTCTGCATGACCACGGTGCCGGTCGACCCGGTCAGCCCGATCTTGCCGGTCTGGATTGCGCTAAAGCCTTCGATCGCGGCCTCGAGCAAGGCGCGTTGCTCGGTTGAAAAGGACGCCAGACGCTCGTACAAGGATTCGGCCCCCGCGTTGAGCGCTATCCGGTGCTGGCTCCCGTAGGCCGTCACCGCGTCGGCAATCGCGTTGTCGAGGCAACGGTTGAGGACGCGGAATTCGTTCGCGGAAATCGGCTCACTGCGCTCGACGGCGAGCTCGGTGGCCGACTGGCAGAGGTCGCCATACTCGTGCACCACCTGGTCGACCGTATATCCGAGATTTAACAGCTCCGCTCCGTGCACGGCCGCGCCGCGGCCGATGTCCGAGACGGTCGGCGTCGGCTCGGGATTCTCGAGGGTCGCGTCCACCGCATCGTGCTCGGTGCGCAGGGTATCGATCACCTGCTGCAAAAACAGCGGCACGCCGTGGTTAACGCCGGCGAGGCGTTCGGCGGGTGCGATGCGTTTCGCCACCTTGTCGATACAGCGCTGGATCAGCTGGTTGCGGTTCGCCATGAGGAATTCGTGCAGCATGAAGCGCAGGTTAGCGGCGATTCCGGTCTTCGGCTGTTCGGTTCCGAACATATGCCCTATGCGGGCCGGCGCACATACACCGGTACGTATGACGCGCACGCTGGGTCACGCCTGCAGCGACGGTTGGCGTACCGCGACTTCCTGCTGGAGACGCAATGATCCCCGTCCGACCCGCTGTAACGAATGCGCACGACAAGGCGCCGACCGGAATTGCAGGTTTCGATGAAATCACCGGGGGCGGCCTGCCGCATGGCCGCACCACTTTGCTGGTGGGCGGTCCCGGGTCCGGCAAGACCATTCTGGCGCTGAAATTCCTGGCGCATGGCGCGCAGGCCTGCGCGGAGCCGGGGATCTTCGTCGCGTTCGAGGAGAGCTCCGACCGCATTGTCGCCAACGCGGAGAGTTTCGGCTGGGACCTCGCCGCCTTGCGGCCCGCAAAGCTGTACTTCGTGGACGCCCAGACGACGCCGGACCTGGTCATGGCGGGGGATTTCGACCTCGGCGGCCTGCTCGCGGCCCTCGAGGTGCAGGTACGGGCCATGGGCGCGCGGCGTATCGTGTTCGACGCGCTCGACATGTTGCTTGCGCTGCTTCCGGACCAGGCGGCCAGGCGGCGCGAAGTCTACCGCCTGCATGCCTGGCTGCTGGCGCAGGACCTGACCGGCCTGATCACGCTCAAGGCCGGCGCGGAGGAGAGGGACAGCGTCATCGGCGAGTCCTTCAGTTTCATGCAGTTCATGGTGGACTGCGCGGTGATTCTAAAACACGGCGTGGTGCTCGGCGTGTCGCAGCGCAGCCTGCGCGTGCAGAAGTACCGCGGCTCGAGTTTCGACGAGAATGAATCGCCTTTCCTCATCGCCGAAGGTGGCTTCGAAGTGGCCGTCCCGCACGTGCTCGGGCAGCGCGAAGTCCAGGTAAGCAACGAGCGCGTCTCCAGCGGCGTGGAGCGGCTGGATACCATGCTCGGCGGCGGCTACTACCGCGGCGCGAGCGTGCTGATCACCGGGTTTTCGGGCACCGCGAAAACCACCCTGAGCGGCGCGTTCGCCGAGGCCGCCTGCAATCGCGGCGAGCGCACCATGTTCGTGTGTTTCGATTCGAACAGCACCGAGGTGATCCGCAACCTGTCGACCGTGGGGATTCTGCTCGACCGGCATGTTAAGAGCGGGTGCCTGCGCATGATCTCGGCGCGTGCCATCAGCGGCAGCGCGGAAACCTACCTGGTACGAATCAAGGCGCTCGCGCGCGAGCACGGCGCGCGTTGCGTGGTGATCGATCCGGTGTCCGCCTGGTCAAAGTCCGGGAACGATCTAAGTACGCAGAGCGTGGCGGACCGCCTGATCGACTGGTCCAAGAGCGAGGGCACGACCTTGCTGTGCACCAGCCTGCTCGACGAGATGTCCAGCCAGACCGAGAGCGGTTCGCAGCTGCAGATTTCGGCGCTCGCCGATACCTGGATCCACCTCAACTACCTGATGCAGGCGGGTGAGCGCAATCGCGGCCTGTCGATCGTCAAGTCGCGCGGCTCGGCACATTCCAACCAGGTCCGCGAACTGATCCTGAGCGACACCGGCGTGACTCTGGCGGACGCCTACACCGCGGGTGGCGAGGTGCTGATGGGCACCCTGCGCTGGGAAAAGGAGCGCGCCGAACGGGTCGCGGACGAGTCGGCCGAAGCCGCTGTGAAGCTCACCCGGGTGCGTCTGGACGCCGAGGAGGCGGTGCTCGAAGTGCGCCTCAAATCGCTGCAGGTGGAACTGCTGGCCAAGCAGGTGGAGAAAGAACTCCTCGCCGAAACCAGGCAGAGCGACAAGGGGGAATTGTCGCGCGGCCGCAGCCAGATCAAGGAATTGCGCGGGGCGGATGCAACGGTGACGCACGGCAGGCCAGAACTGCCATGAGCCGGCGCGCCATGTACAGGTTCCGCCTCTATGTCGCCGGCGAGGCGCCCAACTCCCTGCGGGCGCGCGCCAACCTTGCGGCATTCTGCAAGACGTACCTCCAGGAACGGCACGAGATCGAGATCGTGGACGTGCTGCGCGATCCGCAGCGCGCGCTGGCCGAGTCCATCTTCATGACGCCGACCCTGGTTACGCTCGAACCCGCGCCGTTGCGCCGGATCGTGGGCTCGCTCGGTCAGTCCGAGACCCTGTTGTTTGCGCTGGGGCTGGACGCCGCGGCCGCGTGAAACTCATCGAGGCAGTCTCCGGCTCCGGGTCGGACAAGGAAATCAGCGCGTTGATCGACGTGCTGCACCAGAGCGCGCAGCGCCTGGAAGACCTGACGGGGGGCGAAGTCGATTCGGTGGCCGACCGCGAGGGCCGCACAATTCTGCTGCGCCATGCCCAGGACCAGTTGCGCGCCAGGGAGGCCGCCAGGCAGGCCGCGATCCTCGATGCGCTGCCCGCGCACACCGCCTTGCTCGATGGGGATGGACGTATCCTCGCGGTGAACGAAGCGTGGCGCCTGTTCAAGGGTGGCAATTCGATTCTGGGTCCGGATCACGGCGTGGATTCGAACTATCTCGAAATTCTCGACACCGCGCGCGACGGGGACGCATTCGCCGGCCGCCAGGCGGCCGAGGGCATACGTTCGGTTCTGGACGGTGCGGCAAACAGCTTTTCGATTGAGTATCCCTGTCATTCCAGGACCCGCGACCGCTGGTTCCTGATGACGGCGACGCCCTTGCACGACACGCACGGCAACGGCGCCGTGATCATGCACCTGGACATCACCGCGCAAAGGCGCGGTGAGGCCTCGTTGCGGCGCCTGGGCGCGGCGCTGGACGTGATCGAGGATGCCGTCTACCTGGTCGACCGCACCAGCATGAAATTCGTCCATATCAACGAGACCGCGTGCCGGATGCAGAGCCGGACGCGCGAAGAGATGATGGCGCTGGGCCCCGATGGGATCCTGTCCGTTTCGCTCGCCGAGCTAGAACGCAGCTACGACGCGATCATCGCGAGCGGGGTGGACGCCGAGCCGATGGAACTGCTCCGGCCGCGCAAGGACGCACCCGACGCCTGGGTCGAATTGCGCCGCCATGCGGTGCGCTCCGGGGATCGCTGGACCATCGTCACCCTGGTGCGCGACATCACCGAGCAGGTAGCGCGCAGGGAGCAACTGCTCAGGTTCCGGACGGCGATGGATTTTTCCGGGGACGCCATTCTGCTGATCGACCGCGCCAGCCTGCGCTATATCGACGTCAACCAGACCTTCTGCGACATGGTGGGCCGCACGCGCGAGGAACTGCTGGGCATGACGCCCATGGACGTGTTCAGCACCGACCGGGAGACTCTGGAGCGCGACTACGATGCGCTCATCGCGGACAACGCCGCCGCCGCAAATTCGGTCGAAGGGGAGTATCGCCACAGCGACGGCTCGGTTGTCCCCATCGAAACGCGCCGCCGCGCAATGCATACCGACCAGGGTTGGGTCATCGTCGCCACCGCGCGCGACCTCACCAAGCGCAAAATGGCAGAACGCAGGATCGCCTATCTCAACCGCGTTTTGGGCGTATTGAGCGGCATCAATACGCTGATCGTGCGCGTGCGCGACCGGAATGAATTGTTCCGCGAGGCCTGCCGGATCGCGGTCGAGGGCGGCGGATTCCGGACCGCGCTGATCTGCGAGCTCGATCAGAGCGGAGGCACGATCGTTCCAGTGGCGTCCGCGGGCCTGGATGTCGCGCTCATGGCAGAGATCAGAGGCATGCTGGCGTCACCGGAAACGGCGGGCGCGACCATGATTGCGAGAGCCATGCGCAAGAAGAAAGCGATCGTGTCCAACGACTCGCAATCCGATCCGCAGGCCCTGCTGCGCGGCAAACATGGCGAATCCGGCGTGCGCTCGCTGGCGGTGCTTCCGCTGATCGTCGCGGGCGAGGCCATCGGAGCACTCGCGCTGTACGCTGGCGAGGTCGAATTCTTTCACGCCGAGGAGATGCGCTCGCTGACGGAACTCGCAGGAGATATTTCGTTTGCGCTCGACAATCTGGGCAGGCAGCGGAAGATCGCCACTCTGTCGAGGATCCGGGCGGTGTCGGGTGAGATCGATGCCGCGGTCATCCGCGCTGCGGACGGCGAAGCGTTGTTCAGGGAGGCCTGCCGGATCATCGTCGAGGTGGGCGGGCTGAAGATGGCGTGGGTGGGGGTGACCGACCCCCGCACCCATGTCGTACGTCCCGTCGCCAGCCACGGGGATCACGCGGAAGATTACCTGCGGGTGGCCGGGATTGCGGGGGACGGGGCGAGCACGCACGGACGCGGCCCCACCGGTACCGCAAGCAACAGCGATCAGCCGGTCTGGTGCGACGATTTCTGCCACGACCCGCTGACCGCGCCATGGCATGCGCAGGGCGTTCGCCTCGGCTGGAAGTCTTCCGCGGCGCTGCCGCTGCATCAGGACGGCAGGCTCGTCGGCGTGTTGTCGCTTTACGCGGGCGAGGTTGCTGCATTCGACGCAGAGGAGCAGCAGCTTCTGCTGGAAACTGCCGGGAGAATATCGTTCGCACTCGATTACATCAAAAAAGCGGAAAGGCTCAGGTATCTCGCGTATCACGATGAACTGACCGGACTGGCGAACCGCAGCCAGTACCTCGAGCGCGTTGCGCTGCACGTGCGCAATGCGGCAAGCCGGGGACACGGACTCGCCGTGTTCCTGATCGACCTGGAGCGCTTCAAGAACATCAACGACACCCTCGGCCGGCCGGCGGGTGATCTGCTGCTCCAGCAGGTGGCGGACTGGCTCGGAAGGAATCTGGGCAACGCCAATCTGATCGCGCGGATCAGCGCCGATCAGTTTGCCCTGGTGTTGCCGGAAATACGGCGCGACGGCGATCTGGTGCGTCTGCTCGAAAAAACGATGGCGGCATTTGCCGAACATGTTTTCGTCCAGGGCGACATGCAGCTTCGGGTTGCGGTCAGGGTCGGCGTGGCGATTTTCCCGGAGGACGGAACCGATGCCGACACGCTGTTCAGGAACGCCGAAGCCGCGCTGAAGAAGGCCAAGGTGGATGGCGACCGGTATCTGTTCCATACGCGGAAAATGACCGAGGCAGCGGCAGGCAGGCTCGCGCTCGAAAACCAGTTGCGCGAGGCGCTGGACAAGGAGCAGTTCGAACTGCACTACCAGCCGAAGGTGACTCTCGCAGGCGGCAAGCTGACCGGGGTCGAGGCGCTGATCCGGTGGAACGATCCGCGTACCGGACTCGTTCCCCCGGGCCGCTTCATTCCGATCCTGGAAGAAACCGGAATGATCAACGACGTCGGCCGCTGGGCTTTGCGCCGCGCGATCCGGGACTACCTGCGCTGGCGCGCGGCGGGCCTGCCCGCCGTGCGCATCGCGGTCAACGTCTCGCCGCTGCAACTTCGCAATCGGGGTTTCATCGCGGAGATCGAACAGGTGATCGGGATCGACCCGCACGCACCGGCCGGACTCGAACTGGAAATCACCGAAAGCCTGATCATGTCGGACGTCTCGCTCAGCATCGCCAGCCTGCGCTCGATCCGTGCGCTCGGCGTGAGCGTCGCCATCGACGACTTCGGCACCGGCTTCTCCTCGCTGGCCTATCTCGCCAAGCTGCCGGTGGATACGCTGAAGATCGACCGTTCATTCGTGATCGACATGACGAGCGGGCCGCAGGGGCTCGCGCTGGTGTCCACGATCATCAACCTCGCGCATTCGCTCAAGCTCAAGGTGGTGGCCGAGGGTGTGGAGACCGAAGAGCAATCGCGCCTGCTGCGCCTGCTGGGGTGCGACGAAATGCAGGGTTACCTGTTCAGCAGGCCGGTGCCGGCGGAAATATTCGAGCAGAAATTCCTGGCGCCACCGGTCATTTCATGATGGATGGCGCCGCGACGAAGGGTTTGGGCCGTGTGTCTGGGCTGCGCCTGTCCATCGTCGCCAGGCTCGCGCTGCTGGTGCTGGCGGTCGGTCTGCCCTTGTCCGGAATTGTCGCGTGGAGCGTCCATGCGCAGTTCGGCGGCCAGGTCGATGCGGCGCATCAGCATGCGATCGGCATCACAAATGCGATGGCCACCCGCGCCGAGATCAGCGTGGACAGGACGCGAGCGGTACTTGCGGAGATCGCAAAACGGCCCCACGTGCAGGCGATGGACCGCTCGCGCTGCGATCCGTTCGTGGTGGAATTGCGCAAATTCCAGCCGCAGTACGCGAACATCAGCACCTTCAACCTCCAGTGGGAGTTCGTATGCAGCGCATCGCTCGACAATTCAACGGGCGTCGTGGTCAGTCTCTACCCCGAACTGTACGAAAGGATGAAAGCGGCGGATGACATGGTGCTGAGCGGGCCGGTACGCGGGCAGCTCACCGGCCGGCTGGTCGTCATCGCGGCCTATCCGGTGAAGGACGCGGCGAACCGGCTGATCGGGGCGGTCACGGCGCCGATTGATCTGCTTGCGTTTTCGCCGGCCGTTGCCGGCGCTTCGCAGCCGGTGAATTTGCGCACGCGGATACTCGACGGTGCGGGCTGGATCGTCGCAAGCACGCCGGATACCGAGCGCGTCGGACAGCGTGTCGAAAGCGCGGCGGCAACGGCCCTGGCGGGGAAGCGCGGCACGTGGATCGAAATCGGTCCGGACGGAGTGGAGCGCGTGTTCGCCGCCACCCCAGTCAGTCGTACTGACTGGGTTGCATCTGCGGGCTTGCCCGCGGAGGCGCTCTTTGCAGAGCTTCGGCGCGAACGCAACCGGATCCTGGCCACGTTGCTGCTGGTGTTCGTGCTGTCCGCGGGCTTTGTGTTCATGGCGGCGAGACGCATATCGCGCCCGCTACGGGAGCTTCGACGCGACGCCGAAGCACTGGACAAGGGAAACCTTGCACACCGCTCGCGCGTGGCGACACGCGACGAAATCGGCGAGCTGGCCACGGCGTTCAACGAGATGGCGCAGTCGCTTGAATCGCAGGCGGCGGCAAGTGCGGTGGCGGAAAAGAGAATTCTGCACCTGAACCGAGTGTATGCGATGTTGAGCGGAATCAATGCCGCGATCGTGCGCATCCGGGAGCGTGGCGAACTGTTCGCGGAGGTGTGCCGGATCGCCGTGTCCGAGGGTGGGTTCTCGTTTGCAAGCGTGATCGACCTGGATGCGAGCGGCGTTGGATCCATCGCCGCGGCCTCCGAACTGGATCACTCGCAGCTGCAACGGGTGCTCGACCATCACAACGGCGATCCGCTGCATTCGGGGACTGTGATCGCGCTTGTCCTGCAGACCGGCAAGCCGGTGATTTCCAACGACGTCGCCACGGACCCCCGGTTTCCCAATCGATCGGCGCTGACCGCGCAGGGAAGCTACGGGCTGGCCTTGCTGCCGATCCTGGCCGGGACACGTGTTGCGGGTGCGCTTCTGCTGCGTACCGCGGAACCCGGAAAATTCGATGCCGAAGAGGAACGCCTGCTGCTCGATCTGGTCGCGAATCTGTCGTTCGCGCTGGAGTCGCTCGGCAAGCAGGATCGGCTCGACTATCTGGCCTACCACGATGCGCTGACGGGCCTTGCGAATCGTCGCCTGTTTCTCGACCGGGTCGCGCAGCACCTGCGCGCCGCCGCCGTCGGCGGGCATCGGCTTGCAGTATTCATGATCGACCTCGAGCGCTTCAAGAACATCAACGACACGTTCGGCCACGCGGCCGGCGATGCGCTGCTCAAGCAGGTGGCCGACTGGCTGGCGGCGGGCGCGGGTAACGTGAACCTGGTCGCGCGCATCGGTGCGGACCACTTTGCGGTGGTGTCGCCGGTGATCCGCCGGGGACGGGAAGTCGGCGGCTTGCTGGAAAAGAAGCTTGGCGACTTCCTCGAACACACCTTCGCCGTCGGCGAGGCGCAGTTCCGGATCTCGTTCAAGGTCGGGGTCGCGCAGTATCCGGACGATGGCGCCGACGCCGACGCCCTGTTCAGAAACGCCGAGGCCGCGCTGAAGAGCGCCAAGGCGGCCGGCGATCGATATCTCTTCTACAACCGGAAAATGACCGCTGCGGTGGCGGCCCAGCTGACGCTGGAGAACCAGCTTCGCCAGGCGCTGCAGAACGAAGAGTTCGTCCTGCACTACCAGCCCAAGGTGAACCTCGCCAGCGGCCTGATGACCGGCGCCGAGGCCTTGATCCGCTGGAACGATCCGCGAACCGGACTCGTGCCGCCGGGCCGCTTTATTCCGGTTCTGGAGGAAACCGGGATGATCCACGAGGTCGGCCGCTGGGCGCTGCGCCGGGCGAGCGCCGATTTCCTGCGCTGGCGGGCCGCCGGCCTGGGTGCGGTGCGCATCGCGGTCAACGTCTCGCCGCTGCAACTGCGCAATCTCGGCTTCATCGCAGAGATCGAACAGGTGATCGGCATCGACCCGCAGGCGGCGGCCGGGCTCGAACTGGAAATCACCGAAAGCCTGATCATGGCGGACGTGCAGCTCAGCATTGCAACGCTGACGGCAATCCGCGCGCTCGGCGTCACGATCGCCATCGACGACTTCGGCACCGGATTTTCCTCGCTGGCCTACCTCGCCAGGCTGCCGGTGGACACGCTGAAGATCGACCGCGCGTTCGTGGTCGCCATGACGGTGGACCAGCAAGGGCTGGCGCTGGTGTCCACGATCATCAACCTCGCGCATTCGCTCAAGCGCAAGGTCGTGGCCGAGGGCGTCGAGACCGAGGAACAGCGCCGCCTGCTGCACCTGCTGTCCTGCGACGAAATGCAGGGCTACCTGTTCAGCAAGGCGGTGCCGGCGGAGGAGTTCGAAGCGCGTTTTCTGGCCGCGGCGAATCAAGGAGAGACATGACATGAACGGCACCTACGATCTGCAACTTGTCGCGCTGTCGCTGATCGTCGCGATCATCGCGTCCTACACCGCCCTCGAACTGGCCGGACGCGTGAGCCAGAAACAGGGCAGGAGTTCCTGGAGCTGGCTTGCCGGCGGGGCGGTATCCATGGGCAGCGGCATCTGGTCGATGCATTTCATCGGCATGCTGGCGTTTCACCTCCCGATCGGGATGGCGTACGACGTCGCGATCACGCTCGTGTCCATGGCGATCGCGATCGTCGTATCGGGCGTGGCCTTATTCGTGGTGCGGCGCCCACGCATGGACGGAAAGAACATTGCGATCGGCGCGTCGCTGATGGGCGTCGGTATCAGCGCGATGCACTATACGGGGATGTACGCAATGCTGATGTCACCCCCGCTGCGGTACGATCCCCTTGCTGTTCGTCGCGTCGGTCCTCGTCGCGATCGTGGCATCACTGGCCGCCCTGTGGATCGCCTTCCAACTGCGCCAGAAGGCCTTCGGGGTCGCGTTTCTCGCCAAGCTCGGCAGCGCGACGCTCATGGGGTTCGCCATTGCCGGGATGCACTACACCGGCATGGCGGCCGCGCGCTTCGCGCCCGACAGCGTTTGTCTGGCCGCGGATTCCACTGCCGGCATGACCAGCACCGCGCTTGCGCTGACGATCGGCATCACGACCATCGGCATCCTGGCGATGACCCTGGCGCTGTCCGCGCTCGATGCGCATTTCGCCGCGCACAGCGCCGGTCTCGCGCGGTCGCTGCAGGCGGCAAACGACCAGCTGCGCGATCTCGCGCTCTACGACAGCCTGACCGGCCTGCCGAATCGCATGCTGCTGGAGGACAGGATGGCGCAGGCGGCGGTCAACGCGGACCGCGAGAAGGTGTCTTTTGCCCTGATGTTCGTCGACCTGGACCGTTTCAAGCCGGTCAACGATTCGTTTGGCCATGGCGTCGGCGACGATCTGCTCAAAGCGGTGGCCAAGCGCCTCACCGGCTGTATCCGCAAGGCCGATACGGTCGCGCGTACCGGCGGGGACGAGTTCGTCGTGGTGCTCAAGGAGATCGGCAGCCGTTCGGACGCGACGCTGGTAGGCAACAAGATGCTCGATGAACTGTCGCGGCCGTACTTCATCGCAGGCCACGAATTGTCCATTTCCGGGAGCATTGGGATCAGCATTTATCCCGCGGATGGCAGCGACCTGCTCCTTCTGAAAGCGAACGCCGATGTCGCCATGTACGAAGCGAAACGCATGGGGCGCAATGCGGTCTGCCATTTCGCGCCCGGCATGCGCATCGATCCGGCCCCGGCCGGCTGAGCCGCACGCGTCTCCAAGAAAACGGTGCATGGCAGCAATCTGCCCTGAAACCCGCGCCAGTGCTGGGCTGCAATCAAAAAGTGGCAGCAATCATGGCGCGAAACCGAGTTTTTTCAGCGCCGCGTAAAGTTTCTTTTCGAGCAGTACATGGCCGGCCGCATTGGGATGCAGCGGGTCGCCCTTCATGAGCGGGTCGGAGAGCACGTCGGCGACCGCGTCCTCGATCAGCGGCACACCGCTGCCGGTGGCGACCGTGCGGTAGAACCCGGCCGCCGACAGGCTTCGGAACACCGCGCCCGCGACGCTCGGCTGCGGTGTGGCGATCAGCGCCGCACGCGCGCCGCTTTCGCGGACCAGCGCGAGGATGCTGGCGAGATTGGCGATCGTGCCTGCCTCGGGCAGTTTGCGCAGCATGTCGTTGCCCCCGAGCGTCACCAGCACGAGCGCAGGGCGGTGTTCCTCGAGCAGGGCGGGCAGCCGGCCGAGCGCGCCGGCACTGGTGTCGCCGCTGATGCCGCCGTTGACGACCACCCAGCCGGTGCGGTTGGCGAGCAGCGCCGGCCAGGCCTGCGGCGGGGCGACCCCATAACCCGCGGTGAGGCTGTCGCCGAGCGCGAGCACGCGGGATCCGGCGGGCAGTGCGGATTCCTTCGGCCCGCCGCACGCGGCAAGGGCAAACGCAAGACAGGCCAGGAGGAGGCGCAACATCCCTTGCGGCCGCGCCGTGCCCGGCATGCCGGGATTCAGGCCGCCGGCTTGTAGGTATCGAGCTTGATCCGCTCGCGTTCGAGTGCCGCTGCTGCAGCCGGCGCCTGCATCACGCGCTCCACATGGCCGAGGAGCGCCGGGAAACCGGCCGGATCGATCCCGGCGAAGCCGCCCCAGCGCAGCAACGTGAAGGCATAGGCGTCGCTGAAGGACAGATGTTCGCCCTGCAGCCAGGGCGAGGCGCCATCCACCCAGCCCTCGATGCGCGCGAGGCAGGCGCGGTACTGCGTGACCGCCGCGGCCTTGACCTCGGTGCGCGCGGATTCGCTCTCCGCGTATTTCTGCGGCATGAACACGCGGTTGAACGCCGGGTGCGCGGTGTTGTTCATCCAGGCCAGTTGCGCCATCGCCAGCGCGCGTTCCCAGGGATCGGTGGGCAGCAGCTTCGCGGTGGGGAAGACGCAATCGATCCAGTCGCAGATGGCAACGATCTGGGTCAGCGGCTTGCCGTCGACCACGAGGACGGGCACCTGCGCGTCGGGATTCATGGCCTTGTATTCGGGAGTCAGGTGCTCGCCCTTGTGCAGCTTGACGAGTTTGGGCGTGAACTCGCGGCCGGACGCCGCGCGCACGGCCTCGAGCGCGACATGCGGCACGAACGAGCAGGCGCCAGGCGCGAAATGGAGTTCGACGTTCATTGCATTTCCCCTTTGCATGGAAGGACTTCAGGCAAGCGCAGTCGGCTGCGGCGCGGTGCGCAGGAGCCGCTCGCCGCCGGTGAACAGCAGGTAGTGCCGGCCCGAGGCACGGCCGAGCATGGTGATCCCGATCTTCGTCGCGATATCGTGACCCATCTTGGTGAGGCCGGAGCGCGAGACGAGGAACGGGATGCCCATCTGCGCGCACTTGATCACCATCTCGGAAGTCAGCCGGCCGGTGGTGTAGAAGATCTTGTCCGAGCCGTCGATGGCATCGAGCCACATGAAGCCGGCGATCGCGTCGACCGCATTGTGGCGGCCCACGTCCTCGACGAACATCATGATCTCTGCGCCCTCGGGCGTGGCCTGCGCGAGCGCACAGCCATGAACTGCGCCGGACTGCTTGTAGATCGTCTCGTGCTTGCGCACCTGCTCCACCAGCGAAAACAACTGGAAGTCCTCGAGCCGCACGTCGTCGCGCAGGTGGATGGTGTCGATCTCGTCCATCAGGCCGCCAAACACCGTGCCCTGGCCGCAGCCCGTGGTCACGGTGCGCTTGCCCATCCGCTCCTTGAGGTTCTTTACGCCGCCGCGCGTGACGATCGCCACCGAATCGGTGTCCCAGTCGACCTGCACTTCGGCGATGTCGGCGATCGATCCGACGAGGCGCTGGTTGCGCAGGTAGCCGATGGCCAGTGCCTCCGGCGCCTGCCCGAGCGTCATCAGCGTGACGAGCTCGCGCTTGTCGAGATACATGGTCAGCGGATGCTCGCCGGCGATCGAGGTGGGCACCATCTCGCCGCGCTCGTTATGGGCCTCGACCGCGTAGGTCGCTGGACGGCCGGCGTTGGTGAGTTTTGGGCGTGCGGGAGTCTTCACGCGTTTCATGCGCCGCTCATCCGCCGATGTAGGACATTTCGACCTTCGATACGCGCGCGGTCTCGGCGGTGCGGATCTCGGAGTAACGGTCGCCGCGTGCGCGCCAGACCGCGACGATCTCGTCGCGAAGCTCTTCCTCCGACGCGCCGGCGCGCAGCAGCGCGCGCAGGTCGTGGCCGGCCTGGCCGAACAGGCAGGTGTACATCGCGCCCTCGGTGGACAGGCGCAGCCGGTTGCAGTCGCTGCAGAACGCCTGGGTGACCGATGGAAATCACGCCGATTTCGCCGGCGCCGTCCGCGTAGCGCCAGCGCTCGGCGACTTCGCCGCGGTAGTTCGGGTCGACCTGTTCGAGCGGAAATTCGGCCGAGATGCGGCGCACGATCTCGCGCTGACGGGATCACGTCGTCCATGCGCCAGCCATTGGTGCTGCCGACGTCCATGAATTCGATGAAGCGCACGATGTGCCCGCTGGCGCGGAAATGGCGCGCCATGTCGATGACCTGGTGGTCGTTCAGGCCGCGCTTGACGACCATGTTGACCTTGACCGGCAGACCGGCCGCGGCGGCCGCGGCGATGCCTTCGAGCACCTTGGCCACCGGGAAATCGGCGTCGTTCATCGCCTTGAAGGTCGACATCGTCGAGTGAATCGAGGCTCACGGTGATTCGCTTCAGCCCCGCGTCCTTCAGTGCCTGCGCCTTCTTCGCAAGCAGCGAGCCGTTGGTGGTCAGCGTGAGATCGACATCCAGCCCTGCGAGCAGTGCGATCAGGCGCTCGAGGTCGCGGCGCACCAGTGGCTCGCCGCCGGTGAGGCGGATCTTTTCAACGCCCAGACCCACGAACACGCGCGCGAGCGTGGCGATCTCCTCGAAGCTGAGCAGGGACGACTGCGGCAGGAATTTGTAGTTCTCGTCGAACACATCGCGCGGCATGCAGTACACGCAGCGGAAGTTGCAGCGGTCGGTCACCGAGATGCGCAGGTCGCGCAGTCCGCGGCCGAGCGTGTCCGCAAAGCCCTCGCCCGTGTAGCGCGGTGCTTTCACGGCGGCGCGCAGCGCACCGTTGGCAGAAGCAGCGGCAGGGCGAATCGGAATAACCTTTTCCAGCATGGTGTTATCTGGTCTCCTCAGAGGGCGGGAATCATATCAGAGGGGTCCGAGTGGGTTATAGTTCGCGCCACCCGAAATGGAGGCTGGAAAACGATGCAGGTGCCCGAAATTCCGCTCGCGGTGGTGATGCAGCGACGCGCGATCCAGAACCGCTGGCAGAGCGAAGTCTGGGAACCGGTCGGCGTGGTGCTCAACCATGCCGGCAGCGGCGAGCCGAGCCTGCTGGTCGAGGAAAACGGCGTGGCCCAATGGCTGCATCCGGGTTTCTCGGTGCAGTTGCATCGCGACGAGACCGAGGGTTACTACCTCAATGTGTCCTCCAATGAGCCGCGGGTGTTCGTCATGTGGCGGATGGAAGACGAACGGGCCACGCCCCAGTTCGTGACGCTGAGTTACAACGAGGCCGGTCGTCTCATGGACGGCGGCGAGCAGGTCGACACGGTCGCGATGCCGGTCGAACTGCTGGCCTGGGTCGGTGAATTCGTCGAGGCGCATTACCGGCCGGAGGTGAAGAAACGCACCCGGCCGCGGTCCTTCGTATCGCCCAGGGACCGCGCGGGAAACGCCTCGTGAGCGGCGGAGTTTTCGCCTGATGGCCGAGGATTTCGAACAGATCGGCAGCTTTCTCTCGCGCTGGTCGCGGCGCAAGCTGGAAAAGACCGGCGTCGCAACTGCGCAACCGCAGGCCGAAGCACCCGCGTTGCCGGATGTGCCGGCCGGGGCGCCCGCAGGAACGGGTACGGAACCGGCAGCCGAAACGGCGGGCGAGGGCGTGGCCGAACCGCTGCCCAGTGTGGAGAGCCTCACCCCCGCGTCCGACTTCACCCCGTTCATGCAGTCGACGGTGGACCCGGACGTGAAGACGGCGGCACTGAAGCAACTGTTCAAGGATCCGCATTTCAACGTCATGGACGGCCTGGACACCTACATCGAGGACTACAGCATTCCGGATCCGATTCCCGACGCAATGATGAAGACCCTGTATCAGGCGCGCCAGCATGTGTTCAGCGACGAGGAAAAGGCGCAGGCCGATGCGGAAGATGCTGCGCAGCTGGCTGCCGCGGAGGAAAAGGCGCTGACGGATGCGGCCGACGAACTGGATGCCGAGCGCGACGCGGCCGCAGCAGATCTGGAACGCGAACTGGACGCACTTGAGGCAAGGGACGCGAAGTTGCGCGCGGAGGCCGCTGCCGTAGCACTGCGCGCCGATTCGCCGGTGCCAGACAAAAAGGATTCCTGAGACATGGCGCTCGAAGACAAGACCCTGAAGCTGTGCAACTGCAACCGCACGATCCCGCTGGACGCGAAGGCGCTTTCTGCGGCGCTGAAATCGAACACGCCGGTCACGATCCACACGGAACTCTGCCGCCGCGAAGTCGGCGCCTTCCAGGCCGCGCTGAACGAACACGAGGTGCTGGTCGCCTGTACCCAGGAGGCACCGCTGTTCGCGGAAATCGCACAATCCGCGGGTGCGCGCGGGACGCTGAATTTTCTCAACCTGCGCGAGAACGCGGGCTGGTCGGTCGAGGGAGCGCAGGCGACACCCAAGATCGCGGCACTGGTGGCGCTGGCGGCACTGCCCGACCCGGAGCCGGTGCCGACGGTCGACTACAAGTCGGCCGGCGGGCTGCTGATCATCGGGCCGGCGGCGGCGGCCCTGGCCTGGTCCGAGCGACTGGCCGGCGAATTCGATGTGGGCGTGCTGGTCACCGGCGACGGTCCGGGGTCGGGTGCAGACCTGCCGTTCGAGCGCCGCTATCCGGTCTGGTCGGGCAGGGTGGATGCAATCAAGGGTTACCTCGGCGCATTCGAGGTCGAGTGGTCGCAGCTGAATCCGATCGACCTCGAAGTCTGCACGCGCTGCAACGCCTGCGTGCGCGCGTGTCCGGAGGGTGCGATCGATGGGCTCCTGCAGGTCGACCTCGACAAGTGCACGGGCCATCGCGCGTGCGTGAAGGCCTGCGGCACGATCGGCGCGATCGATTTCAGCCGCGCCGACACGACCCGCCGCGAAACCTTCGACATGGTGCTCGACCTGTCGCGCGAACCGCTGCTGAAAACCCCGGACCTGCCACAGGGCTATCTCGCGCCCGGGGCCGATCCGCTCGAACAGGCGCTGGCCGCGCAGAAGCTGCCGCAGTTCGTCGGCGAATTCGAAAAGCCGAAGTTCTTCGTCTACAAGGAGCGCATCTGCGCGCACGGCCGCTCGGCGAAGACCGGCTGCACCAAATGCATCGATGTCTGCTCGACCGGCGCGATCACGAGCGACGGCGACCGCGTGAAGATCGAACCGCACCTGTGCGCGGGGTGCGGCGGCTGTTCCACCGTCTGCCCCTCGGGTGCGATGAGCTACGCCTATCCGCGCGTCTCCGACACCGGTGCGCGCATGAAGACGGTGCTCAATACCTACCGCGAGGCCGGCGGGCGGGATGCCTGCCTCGTGTTTCACAACGCCGCGGACGGTCGTGCGCTGGTGCAGTCACTCGGGCGGCGCGCGGCGCAGAAAGCGGGGCGCGGGCTGCCCGCGCGACTGATCCCGATGGAAGTCTTCCATGTCGCCTCGATCGGCATGGACGTCTGGCTCGGTGCGATCGCCTATGGCGCGAGCCAGGTGGTCGATCGTCTCGAGCGGCGCCGAACCCGAGGGCTACGTCGAGGCGATCCGCGCGCAGATGGGCTTTGCGCAGACCGTGCTCAGCGGCGCTCGGTTATGCAGGCCGCCACCTCGAGCTGATCGTGGCAGCCGATGCGCAGGCGCTCGAGGATGCGCTTTGGGCGCTTGCAGCCGGCCGCGTCCGTCGCGCGCGCGGCGACCTTCAACCTCTCGGTCGAGAAACGCACCACGCTCGATTTCGCGCTCGACCACCTGGCGAAACACGCGCCCACGCCGCAGCGAAGAAATCGCGCTCGCGGCCGGCGCGCCGTTCGGCGCGATCGCGGTCAACAAGGACACCTGCACGCTGTGCAAGGCCTGCATCGGCGCCTGTCCCGAGGCGGCGCTGCTCGACTCTCCCGAGACGCCCACGCTGCGCTTCATCGAACGCAACTGCGTGCAATGCGGCCTGTGCGCCAATACCTGCCCGGAAAACGCGATCACGCTGACGCCGCGCCTGCTGCTGACCGCACAGGCAAAGGATCCGGTGACGCTGAACGAGGCCGAGCCGTTCAACTGCGTGCGCTGCGCCACGCCCTTCGGCACCCGGCAGATGATCGACAACATGCTGGGCAGGCTCACCGCGCACTCGATGTTCGCTTCGGGCGGCGCGATCCGGCGGCTGCAGATGTGCGCCGACTGCCGCGTCGTCGACATGATGGAGTCGAAGGACGAACCGTCCATCCTCAACCTGCCGAAGAATCCATGAGCGAATCCGTGAACGACAGCGAGCCGATCCGGTTTTTCCCGCCCGAAGCACCGGAAGACCGCGCGCGCGCCGACCTCTATGCGCTGATTGCGAGCCTTGTTCTACGCGCCGCCCGGCGCAGACCTGCTGCAGATGCTGGCCGAGTGCCGACGAGATTGTCGGCGAGGACGATTCGGTGCCACTGGCCGAGGCCTGGGCAAAGCTTCAGAGCGCCTGTGCGGCCAGCGACGAGGAGGCCGTGCAGCAGGAGTACGACAGCCTGCTGATCGGCGTGGGCAAGGCGCCCGGTGCCGCCCTATGTCGGCGCCTACGTCGAGAAAACCGGGGCGGAGGGACTGCTGGTCGGGCCTGCGCTCGTTTCTGGCGGCGCGCGGGCTCGGGCGGCAGGAAGCAGTCACCGAGCCCGAGGACCACATCGCCGCGCTCTGCGAGGTCATGCGCCACCTGATCTCGGTCCAGCAGGCGCAGATTGAAGAACAGCGGGAATTCTTTACGCGTTTTCTTGACCCGGGTGCGCAGCGCCTGTGCGACGCGGTCACCGCGGCCGAAGAAGCGAATTTCTACAAGGCCGTCGCGCGCTTTGCCGGTGCCTTCTTCGAACTGGAGCGTACTGCGTTCGAGATGGGCTGAGCACGACGCCGGCGTGGCGGCAGCGCCTCGCGCACCGTGAAGAGCCGTCCCGTGATCGCCGTTCCGTAACCTGGCAGGCCGGCGAGGATGCCGCGGAATTCCTCTCCCTGCAGCAGGTCGAGAAACGCCGCGACCGTGGGATCCGCCAGCACGCTGCTGCGGCAGGCAAGGTAGTAGCGCTCCGTGAGCAGCGGCAGGAAATCCAACCCGTATTCGGCCGCAGCGGCGCGTATCCCGTACCCGGCGTCGGCGCGGCCCCCGGCCACCGTTGCGGCGACCGCAAGGTGGGTGAACTCCTCGCGCAGGTAGCCCTCGATCGACGCGGACGAGATCCCGGCGCCGGAGAGCAACTGGTCGAACTCCACGCGGCTGCCCGAGCCGGCCTGCCTATTGACGATGCGCACCCCTTCGCGGGTCAGGTCGGCGAGGCTGTGGATCGCTTGCGGATTGCCGGGCGCGATCATCAGGCCCTGGGTACGTGTCGCCACGCCGATCAGCGTGTGGGTCGCGGGCTTCAGGCAGCGGCGGAAATCGGCGGCGGCTGCGTCGTCGAGCCCTTCCGCGAGGTGGAATCCGGCCAGCACGCAGCGGTCCTGCGCCAGCGCCGCCAGATTCTCGAGACTGCCCGCGAAGCGGATGTCCAGCCGCAGGCCTTCGCGCTGCGCCAGCCGGTCGCGAAGCTCAGCCAACGCCAGGTCGTGGCTGGCACACAGGGCGAGCGCCGTCCCGGCGCGATCGCTCGCCAGCGCCTGCTCGATTTCGTGGCGGACGTTTTCGAGTTCGTGCGTGATGCGCGCCTGCACGAGTTCGCCGGACCAGAGAAGCTTGCCGCCGAATTCAGTCAGTTGCGCGCCCCGTCCCTGGCGCAGTTCGACCACCGGGCGTCCGAACAGCTTGTCCCATTTCCTGACCAGGCCCCAGATGTGGCGATAGGAAAGTCCAAGCGTGCGCGCCGCACCCGCGAGCGACCCGGCGGCGGCAATGGTCTGCAGCACGCGAAACAGCATCGGGTCCAGCGCATGCGCGCGGCCGGGCGCCGGGGTCCATTCGTACTGCAGATTTACCTTGATCATGTTGCGGTCTGTCCGTTGCGGGATGGTGCGTTGCAGAAAATTCCATGCGCAGATAAATATTACTTGAAAGAGTACTACAGCAAATTCGAAATACTCTAGAATCGCGTGCATATGCAATGCAATGCATAAGTGTTGAAGAACGGAACGCGCTGCATCCACGAAAGAGATGCACGCATCGAGGAGACGCAGATGGCTCAGAACACGACAAAACCAGGCAGGCGGAACTTCCTTCTTGCCGTGGGTGCCGGCGGGGCCGCGACGGCCACCGCGCTGGTAGTCAGGCAGCCCGCGCAAACGCAAGCGAAACTTACCGGAACCGGCAAGCGCGCGACGCGCGGCTATGTCGCCTCCGAGCACGTCAACAGCTACTACAAGACCACCAAGGTCTGAGGAGTCACGCCATGCTGCTCACCAGGAAATCCACTGGAGGCGCACACGCGTCCTCCGCGTCCTCTGCAACCCAGTCCCGCCTCTCGCGCAGTCTGTCGAGCACGCTGGGCAAGACCATCGACCGCCGCACTTTCCTCAAGCGCTCGGGCGTGTCCGTCGGCGCCGGCGCGTTCGCGGCGCAGCTGCCGTTCAACATGATCGGCAAGGCGGAGGCGGCCGACGCGCCCGGCCGGCAAGGTCGAGATCAAGCGCACGGTCTGCACGCACTGCTCGGTCGGCTGTTCGCTCGACGCCGTGGTCGAGAACGGCGTCTGGGTGCGGCACGAGCCGGTGTTCGACTCGCCGATCAACATGGGCGCGCACTGCGCCAAGGGCGCGGCGATCCGCGAGCACGGCATCACCCACGATTCGCACCGCCTCAAGTACCCGATGAAGCTCGAGGGCGGCAAGTACAAGAAGATCTCCTGGGAGCAGGCCTATCAAGGAAATCGGCGACAAGCTGCTCGCGATCAGAAAGGAATCCGGTCCGGACGCGCTGTTCTCGGTCGGATCAAGCAAGCACAACAACGAACAGTCCTACCTGATGTGCAAGTGGGTGCGCCTGTTGGGCACCAACAACACCGACCACCAGGCGCGCATCTGCCATTCGACCACGGTGGCCGGCGTCGCGAACACCTGGGGCTACGGCGCGATGACCAACTCGTACAACGACATGCAGAACACCAAGTGCGCGTTGTACATCGGTTCGAACGCGGCCGAGGCGCACCCGGTGTCGATGCTGCACATGCTGCACGCCAAGGAAAACGGCGCCAAGATGATCGTGGTCGACCCGCGCTTCACGCGCACCGCGGCCAAGGCCGACGAGTACGTGCGCATCCGCTCGGGCTCCGACATCGCGATCCTGTTCGGCATCCTGCACCAGGTGTTCGAGAACGGCTGGGAAGACAAGAAGTACATCAACGACCGCGTCTACGGCATGGACAAGGTCCGCGAAGAGGTCAAGAAGTGGACGCCCGAGGAAGTCGAGCGCGTGTCCGGCGTGAAGCCCGACCAGCTCAAGAAGATCTCCGAGATGTTCGCCAAGAACCGGCCCTCGACCATCGTCTGGTGCATGGGCCAGACCCAGCACACGATCGGCAACGCGATGGTGCGCGCCTCGTGCATCCTGCAGCTGGCCCTGGGCAACATCGGCGTTTCGGGCGGCGGTGCGAACATCTTCCGCGGCCACGACAACGTGCAGGGCGCGACCGACCTCGGCCCGAACCCGGATTCGCTGCCGGGCTACTACGGCCTCATTCCGGGAGCGTTCGCGCACTGGGCCAAGGTCTGGAACGTCGACCTCGAGTGGCTGAAGAAGCAGTACGCGCCCGGCATGATGGGCAAGTCCGGCATGACGGTGTCGCGCTGGATCGACGGTGTGCTGGAAAAGAACGAGAACATCGACCAGGACTCGAACCTGCGCGCGATGATCTTCTGGGGCCATGCGCCCAACAGCCAGAGCCGGGGCCTGGAGATGGTCGAGGCGATGAAGAAGCTCGACCTCGCGGTGGTGATCGACCCGTATCCGTCGGCGACGGCGGCGATGAGCGCGATGGTGAGGAAGGACGGCGTGTATCTGCTGCCGGCGTGCACCCAGCTCGAGACGCCGGGTAGCGTCACGGCGTCGAACCGCTCGATCCAGTGGCGCGAGAAGGTGATCGAACCGCTGTTCGAGTCGCGCACCGACCAGATGATCATGTATCAGCTCGCGCAGAAGCTCGGATTCGCCGAACAGCTGGTCGGGAAGAAGGATGGCAAGCAGTCGATCAAGCTGGTCAAGGGCAAGGGCGGCATGGACGAGCCCGAGATGGAGGACACGCTGCGCGAGATCAACGCGGCTGCTGGACCATCGGCTACACCGGCCAGTCGCCCGAGCGCCTCAAGGCGCACATGCGCAACATGCATGTGTTCGACGTGAAGACCCTGCGCGCCAAGGGCGGCGTCGACAAGGAGACCGGCTACGACCTGACCGGCGACTACTTCGGCCTGCCCTGGCCGTGCTACGGCGACCGCGGCGATCAAGCATCCGGGTTCGCCCAACCTGTACGACACGACCCGGCACGTGATGGACGGCGGCGGCAATTTCCGCGCCAACTTCGGCGTCGAGAAGGACGGTGTCAACCTGCTGGCCGAAGATGGCTCGCATTCGCAAGGGCGCCGACATCACCACCGGCTATCCGGAATTCGACCACGTGCTGCTGAAGAAGCTCGGCTGGTGGGACGAACTGACCGACGCGGAGAAAGCCGCCGCCGAGGGCAAGAACTGGAAGACCGACCTCTCGGGCGGCATCCAGCGCGTGGTCATGAAGCACGGCTGCCATCCGTTCGGCAACGCCAAGGCGCGCGCCGTGGTCTGGAACTTCCCGGACGCCGTGCCGCAGCATCGCGAGCCGCTGTATCAGCGCGCGTCCGGACCTGATCGAAGTATCCGACCCACGACGACAAGAAGACGTTCTGGCGGCTGCCGACGCTGTTCAAGTCGGTGCAGCAGAAGAACAAGGACATCGGCAAGCAGTTCCCCATGGTGCTGACCAGCGGCCGCCTGATCGAGTACGAGGGCGGCGGCGAGGAGACGCGCTCCAATCCCTGGCTGGCCGAACTGCAGCAGGACAACTTCGTCGAGATCAACCCCAAGGCGGCCGACGATCGCGGCGTCCGCAACGGCGAATACGTCTGGGTGAGCACGCCGATCCGGCGCGAAGCTCAAGGTCAAGGCGCTGGTGACCGAGCGCGTCGAACGCCGAGACCTGCTTCATCCCGTTCCACTTCTCCGGCTGGTGGCAGGGCAAGGACATGCTGGCGTTCTATCCGGAAGGGGCGGCGCCGATCGTGCGCGGCGAGGCGGTCAACACCGCCACCACCTACGGCTACGACGCGGTCACGATGATGCAGGAAACCAAGACCACGCTGTGCCAGGTCGAGCAAGAGCCTGACGCGTCACAGATAAGGAGACACGATCATGGCCAGAATGAAATTCCTCTGTGACGCCGAGCGCTGCATCGAGTGCAACGGCTGCGTCACCGCCTGCAAGCAGGAGCACGAGGTGCCCTGGGGCGTGAACCGGCGCCGCGTGGTGACGGTCAACGACGGCGTGCTCGGCGCGGAGAAATCGATCTCGGTGGCCTGCATGCACTGCTCGGACGCGCCCTGCATGGCGGTCTGCCCGGTCGACTGCTTCTACAAGACCGAAGAAGGCGTGGTGCTGCACGACAAGGACCTGTGCATCGGCTGCGGCTACTGCTTCTACGCCTGCCCGTTCGGCGCGCCGCAGTTCCCGCAGGCGGGCGCCTTCGGCCTGCGCGGCAAGATGGACAAGTGCACCTTCTGCGCCGGCGGTCCGGAAGCCGACAAGTCGGAGGCCGAGTTCAAGAAATACGGCCGCAACCGCCTGGCCGAGGGCAAGCTGCCGGCCTGCGCCGAGATGTGCTCGACCAAGGCGCTGCTCGGCGGCGACGGCGACGTGATCGCCGACATCTACCGCCAGCGCGTGACCGTGCGCGGCAAGGGCTCCGAAGTCTGGGGCTGGGGTACGGCCTACGGCCAGGGCAAGGGCGGCGCCGCCCCGGCGCCCGCAGGAGCAAAATCATGAAGCGCACCGTCGTCGTCGCGCTGGTGGTCGCCGCACTCGGCGCGGTCGGCTGCATGGAAGTCGAGCAGACCGCGTCCGTCCAGAAGCAGGGCAAGTACCAGGGCAAGCCCGATAGCAAGTCCTGGGACAACGTACCGCTCGCCTACGGCAATGCGAAGTGGAACAAGGGCGACAAGGCCAGCTGGGAAAGCCAGCTCAAGACGCGCAGCAGCGGCCAGAACGAATACGTGCGGATCGGGCACTAGCCCTTTCGCTGCCGGGGAGATTCCAGATGAACTTTCGTTTCGCATTCGCCGGCCTGGCCATGTTGATGGCGCTCGCCGTGCCGGGCGCATCGTTCGCGCAGGGTCAGCCTGCCGCGCAGGACACGCAGGCACAGCGCCAGAACGTGCAGCCCGGAAACAATGCGCCGGTCTGGCGCGAAGTGCAGGCTGGCGGTGAGAACTACACCAGCATCAAGGGCCCGGAGACGGGCGTGCTGATCCAGCCGCAGGCACGTTTCTTCGGTCAGGACACCATGACGCACGGCCGGAGAGGCCTGGCGCAAATACCGCAATGGTCCGGTCACCTTCTACGGCGGCATCCTGATCCTGGTGTTTGCCGGGCTGATCGCGCTGTTCTACTTCGTGAAGGGGGAGATCAAGCTGAAGGAGCGCCCGAACGGCAAGCTGATGAAGCGTTTCTCCGTGATCGAGCGCACCGCCCACTGGAGCATGGCGATCAGCTTCTGCATTCTCGGGATCTCGGGCCTGGTGATGTTCTTCGGCAAGCACGTGCTCCTGCCGGTCATCGGTTACACGCTGTTTGCCTGGCTCACGATGCTGATGAAGAACCTGCACAACTTCATCGGCCCGCTGTTCATGCTCAGCGTGGTGCTCGCGTTCATCGTCTTCGTGCGCTACAACTTCCCGGCCAAGGGCGACCTGACCTGGCTGCTGAAGGGCGGCGGCCTGGTCTCGGGCGAGCACATCCCGACCGGACGGTTCAACGCCGGCGAAAAGGGCTGGTTCTGGCTCGGCGTGGTCGTGCTCGGTACTGCGATGAGCGTCACCGGCCTGATCATGCTGTTCCCGAACTTCGAGCAGGTGCGCTCCACGATGCAGCAGGCGAACATCATTCACGGCGTGGGCTCGGTGATCTTCGTCGCGCTGTCGTTCGCGCACATCTACATCGGCACGATCGGGATGGAAGGCGCATACGATGGCATGCGGACCGGCTATTCCGAGGAAGTCTGGGTCAAGGAGCACCACGAGACCTGGTACAACGACGTCAAATCGGGAAAGATCAAGATCGACGGCGATGAACCTGCGCCGAAACCGCAATTGCAGCACTGAACAGGGGTGGAGACCATGAAGACAAGACTGATCGCCTGCCTCGCTGCGGGCCTTATCTGCAGCCCGGCGTTTGCCAAGCTGCCGCCGGCACCACCGATGAGCGATGCCGACAAGGCAGCTGCGGCCGACAAGGCCAAGGCGGCTGCGGCCAAGGATGCCGACGAACTCGGCAAGGCGCAGGACAAGGCGGCCGCGAACTACAAGAAGAGCAAAGGCATCGCCGAGCCGAAGGCCACGGCCAAAGCAGCACCCGTGGTGGCAAAGAAAAAGTAGAGGCTGTTCCTGGCAGAAAATTGGCGCCTTCGGGCGCCTTTGTTTTTTTCGGTACCGCTCAGCGGATACGACCGGTCGCGCCGGCCGGCACCGCGCCGCCGAGTTGCGGTGAAACCACCACGCTGAAGCTCGAGCCGCTGCCACCGATGCCGCCCGCCGGCGCCACCTCGATCGTGGCTGCGCGTGTCGCACTGGTGAAGGTCAGCAGCGACGATTTCGAGCGCGCGATGGCCACGAGTTTCCAGCCCGTCTTGCCGAGCTCTTCGCGGAAATGCCGGATCAGGTCTTCCTCGCCCAGCGGCGTCTGTCCGGCCACGCGACCAGTCCAGTCCGGTGTGCCACCGAGAATCAGCGTGCGCTCGAGGTCGACCTTCGTGCCCGCGGGCAGGGGCAGGTCGGGCAGGTAGGTCGCCGGATCGCTTACCTCGCGCGTCGTCGAGTTGCCGGGCAGCGAACTGCAACCTGCGGCAAGCAAGGCCACCGCGAGCAGCGCAGACATCCGCTGCATCGGACCGCGCATCAGGCGAGGCCTTCGACGAGGATCAGGCGGGAGCGCGATGCCGCCTTGCGAATCGCGAGTGCCGGTGCGTATTCCGGCGAGTCGTAGAATCTGCGCGCCTGGTCCATCGAGGAAAACTCGACCACCACCATGCGTGCCGGTGTCCAGCCGCCTTCCTTGGTTTCGACCTGGCCACCGCGCACGATGAACTTTCCCCCATAGGCGGCGATGGCACCGGGCGTGAGCTTGCGGTATTCCTCATAGGCGGCGTTGTCTGTGACGTCGATTTCGGCGATCAGGTAGGCGGGCATGGCGGTCTCCGTAGGGTGGCTTTCTTTGCGTCGATTCTACGTGAGTCCGGCCAGCCGCAGCACCAGCCCCGCGACGGCGGCGACCGAGATCAGCGTGATCAGCCCGACCTTGTAACGCACTGCCGCCACCAGCGCCGCAACTGCGCCGAGGATGGAGATCCAGTCCATGCGCCCGTGAATTCCGTCCGGCCAGAAGACCTGCGTGGCGAAGAACAGGGCCAGGCTCACGATGACGCCGACGACGGCGGCCGTGATGCCGGTCAGCGGCGCGGTGAACTTCAGGTCGCCGTGCGTGCTCTCGACCAGCGGTCCGCCGACGAGGATGAACACGAACGAAGGCAGGAAGGTGAAGAACGTCACGACGGTGGCCGCCACGGCGCCTGCCAGCAGCAGCTTGTCCGGGCCATAGAGTTCGGCGCCCCATCCACCGACGAAGCCGACGAAGGCCACCACCATGATCAGCGGGCCGGGCGTGGTTTCGCCCAGTGCGAGGCCGTCGATCATCTGGATCGCGGAGAGCCAGTGATAGTGGTCGACCGCGCCTTGATAGACGTAGGGCAGGACGGCGTAGGCACCGCCGAAGGTGAGCAGGGCGGCCTTGGTGAAGAACCAGCCCATCTGCGCAAGCGTGCTGTCCCAGCCGTATGCGAAGATCAGCGCAGCCGTCATCGCGCACCAGAGCGCAAGTCCGACCGCGGCGACCACCGCCACACGCGCGAGGCGATAGCGTGCGTGCGGCGGCGGCGGGGTGTCGTCATCGATCAGGGCGGGGCCGTATCCTTTTTTCGAGGCGCCGTGTCCCGCGCCTGAGGCGAAGATCTGCGGCGCGACCCGGCCGCCCAGCGCGCCGGCGAGGCCGGCACCGATCACGACAAGCGGAAACGGCAGCGCGAAGGCGTAGATCGCGACGAAAGCCGCCACGCTGATGGCCCAGAGCGCGGGATGCTTCAGCGCGCGCTGGCCGATGCGCCAGGCTGCGGCAAGGACGATTGCGACCACCGCCGGTTTGATGCCGTACAGCATCCCGGCGATCGCGGGTACCGACCCGTACGCCATGTAGATCCACGACAGGGCAATCAGGATGAACAGCGACGGCAGCACGAACAGCCCGCCTGCGACGATCCCGCCCCAGGTGCGATGCATCAGCCAGCCGATGTAGGTGGCAAGCTGCTGCGCCTCCGGGCCGGGCAGCACCATGCAGTAGTTGAGCGCGTGCAGAAAGCGACCCTCGGAAATCCAGCGCCGCCGCTCGACGAGCTCCTGATGCATGATCGAAATCTGCCCGGCGGGTCCGCCGAACGAGATGAAGCCCAGTTTCAGCCAGAACCAGAAGGCTGTGCGCAGCGTCACCGGCACCGGAACATCGTTCTTCAAGTCTGGCATGAATTGTTCAAATTGTTCAGGCTAAATCATTAACTGGAGCGGTCGACAGGTTAGTTTGTGTATCGATACCGATACACTCTAGGCATAGCCGACGCTGTGCCGATCGAGCGATACGGCCTTCACCAGGGCGTAGACCGGCACGCCGGGCGCGAGTTTCAGCGCCTGCACCGAGTAGCGCGTGACCCGCGCAATGATCGAGGTCGGACCGACCGCGATGCGCACGTCGGCGTTCGAGCCGCTGTCTTCGCCGATCTCGGCGACTGTCCCTGCGAGGCAGTTGAGCACGCTGATGTTGCGCGGGCGTTCGAGTGCGATCGATACGTCGCGCGCGCGGATCCGCACGCGCACGCGTTCGCCGACCAGCGCATCCAGGTCCGTGGTCAGCAGTTCGCCGCCTTCGAACGCGAGGTGTGCGAGTCCGGAGCCGAGGTCCTGCGCCGACACGCGCGCATCGATCACCGCGCCGCCTTCGAAGCGCCCGAGCTGGGTGCGCAGGTCCAGGCGCGCGGACAGCGCGGGAACGCTGCCCACGCCCGTCACCCGCCCATCGGACAACAGCACGAGGGTGTCGGCCAGGCGCGTGACTTCCTCGATGGCGTGGCTCACGTAGACAATGGGGATCTTGACCTCGTCCCTCAGCCGCTCGACGTAGTGCATGATCTCGCCCTTGCGCGCGGCATCCAGCGAGGCCAGCGGCTCGTCGAGCAGCAGCACGCGCGGGCTGGCGAGCAGGGCGCGGCCGATCGCCACGCGCTGCTTTTCCCCGCCCGAGAGATGGTGGGGCCGGCGCTCGAGCAGTGTGGCGAGGTCGAGCAGCGCGACGACGCGGTCGAAGTCGACGTATCGGTCTGCCTCCGGCGTGAAGAATCGGCCGTAGCCCAGGTTGCGCCGCACGCTCAGGTGCGGCAGGAGCCGGCCTTCCTGGAAGACATAGCCGATGCGGCGCTTCTGCACCGGCACCGACACCCCGGCGCGCGCATCGTAGAAGACCTCGCCGCCGACCACGATCCGGCCGCTGTCGGGACGCACCAGGCCCGCGATCGCGTTCAGCAGCGTGGTCTTGCCCGAGCCCGAACGGCCGAAGAGGACGGTCAGGCCGGCTTCGCTCTCGAACTTCGCCGAAAGACTGAACGCGCCGCGCCGGAGCGCGACATCGGCTTCGATCTTCATTCGCCGGATCTCATCCGATGGCTCTCATCCTGTGATCCTGCGCCGGGCAGCACGCAGCAGCAGTTCCGAGGCGATCAGGGCGCCAAGCGACAGGGCGATCGAGATCAGGCACAGGCGCAGTGCCTGCGCGTCACCGCCGGCCGTCTGGGTAAATCCGTAGATCGCCAGTGGCATGGTGCGCGTCTCGCCGGGAATGTTGGAGACAAAGGTGATCGTGGCGCCGAACTCTCCGAGGCTGCGCGCAAACGAGAGCAGGGCCCCGTTGACGATGCCGGGGGCCACGAGCGGGAGCGTCACGGTTGCGAAGACCCAGGCGCGATTCGCGCCAAGTGTTGCGGCAGCGGCCTCGAGGCGCTCGTCCACGGCCTCCACCGCCTGGCGCATTGCGCGCACGGCCAGCGGCAGGCCCATGACTGCGCAGGCGAGCGCCGCGCCAGTCCAGCGGAACGCGAACACGATGCCGAAGTGTTCGTCGAGGAACGCACCGATCACGCCGTGCCGGCCAAAAGCCAGCAGGAGGAAGTACCCGATCACGACCGGCGGCAGCACCAGGGGCAGGTTGACCAGACCGTCGACGAGCGTCTTGCCCGGAAACCGGCAGCGGCCGAGCAGCAGCGCGAGGGCGAGCGCGACCGGCAGGCTGGCGAAGGTGCTCCAGAAAGCGACTTTGAGGCTGAGCCGGACGATCTCCAGCTCATCAGGTGTTAGGCCGATCACATGGCTAGTTTAACGGCGTAAACCCGTAGCGCATAAACAGCGCCTTCGCCTCTGCGCCGGACAGAAACGCGAGGTAGGCTGCCGCCGCGGGTCGTGCGCCGCGCAGCAGGGCAGCCGGATAGACGATCGGCGGATGCAGGCCCTCGCCAAACGTTGCCACGATCCGGACCTTCGGCTCGGCACGGGCATCGGTCTCGTAGACGATGCCCAGCGGCGCTTCGCCGCGCGCCACCAGGGCCAGCGCCGCGCGCACGTTCTCCGCGGCCGCCACGCGTCGCGCGACCGAATCCCACACACCCAGCTTGACGAGTGCTGCCTTTGCATATTTTCCGGCCGGCACGTGCTGCGGGTCGCCGATCGCCAGGCGCCCGTCCGGGCCGAGCAACTGTGCGAGCGCGAAGCCGGGGGCGATCACCGTCTTCAGCGTGCTGTCGGCAGGCGCGATCAGCACGAGGCGGTTGCCGAGCAGGTTCCTGCGCGTCCCCGGCTGCAGCAGGCCGCGCTTTTCAAGGTAGTCCATCCATTCGAGGTCGGCGGAAATGAACACCTGCGCCGGCGCGCCGTTGTCGATCTGGCGCGCGAGCGCCGAACTCGAGGCCATTGACGCCACGGCCCTGCCACCGCGCTGCGTCCAGGTCGAGTCGATCGCCTCGATCGCATCCTTCAGGCTGGCGGCCGCGAATACCAGGGTCGTGTCCTGCGCGAGACCCTGCGACGAGACCATCAGGGCAGTGAGCAGCGCGGCGAGGGCACGGACGAGAGTCTTCATGCGACCGATTCTACTGGTGCGTGCCACGGGGAAGTTATGCATGTGCGTACATATCTGCCAATCGGGCGGCATCGCGTAGCATGCGGCTCGATCCCGTGACGGCGCAGCGCTTCCATATCCATGCACAACAGGCACCAGCGCCGATGAATCCGCTGCTCGAAGCGTTCGGTGGTGCGCTTGCGCTGATGGCCGCGGCCGACCCCGCCCTCGTGCAGATTGTCCTGCTGAGCCTTGCGGTCAGCCTGGCGGCAGTCGTGCTCGCGACGCTGATCGGCCTGCCGCTGGGTGCGGCGATCGCGGTCGGGCGTTTCCCGGGACGCCAGGGCGTGATCGTCCTGCTGAACGCCTTCATGGGCCTGCCGCCGGTGGTGGTCGGGCTGGTCGTGTACCTGCTGCTGTCGCGTGCCGGGCCGCTGGGCGCGCTCGGCCTGCTGTTCACGCCGCCTGCGATGGTGGTCGCGCAGACGCTGCTGATCTTTCCGATCATCGCCGCGCTCACCCGCCAGGCGGTCGAGGACGCCTGGGCGGAATACGAGGAGCAACTGCGCTCGCTCGGCGCGCAGGGCCTTGGCGTCGCACTGACCCTGGTCTGGGACATCCGGTACTCGCTCTTCACCGCGGTGCTGGCCGGGATGGGACGCGCGCTGGCCGAAGTCGGCGCGGTGATGATCGTCGGCGGCAACATCGACGGCGTGACCCGCGTCATGACCACCGCGATCGCGCTGGAGACCTCCAAGGGCGACCTGCCGCTGGCGCTTGTCGCTGGGCATCATCCTGATCGCGCTGGTGCTGGCCCTGAACGCCGCTGCGCAGGTGGTCAAGGAAGCCGCGCGCAGGAAGGTACGGATGAGCGCGATCCTGCCCCTGCGGCTGTCGAACGTGAGCTTTGCGGCCGGCGGCCGCACGATCATCGAGGACGCCTCGCTCGAACTCGGTCGCGGGCCCGAGCACGATCGTGCTCGGCGCGAACGGCGCGGGAAAGAGCGTGCTGATGCGCCTGATGCACGGGTTGCTGGCGCCAGCGCCGGCCGGGTGGAATGGCTGGGCGGCAACGCGGCGCGCGCGCGCCGCCTGCAGGCCATGGTGTTCCAGCGGCCGGTGATGCTGCGCCGCTCGGCCCTCGCCAACATCGACTACGCGCTTGCGCTGGCCGACGTGCCGCGCGACAGACGCGCTGCGCTGGCGCTCGAGGCGCTCGACGGGGTCGGTATCCTCCATTTGGCGCAGCGTCCGGCGCGCGTGCTCTCGGGCGGCGAGCAGCAGCGCCTGGCGCTGGCGCGCGCCTGGGCCCTGCACCCCGAAGTCCTGTTTCTCGACGAGCCGACCGCAAGCCTCGATCCGGCGGCGACGCGCGAGATCGAGCGGGTCATCAAGGCCTTCGACGCGGCGGGTACCAAGATCGTCATGGTCACCCACAACCTCGGCCAGGCGCGGCGCCTGGGCGACGAGGTGCTGTTCGTGCACGAAGGCCGGATAGCCGAACTGACGCCGATCGACCGCTTTTTTTCGCAACCCGCCACGGCCGAGGCCGCGGCGTTCATCAAAGGAGAGACGTCATGGATATGAGAAAAATACTCACACGGGCATTGCCCGCAGCACTGGCCGCGCTGCTCAGCATCGGTGCCCAGGCGCAGCCGAAGTTCATCACCGTGGCTTCCACCACCTCGACCGAGCAGTCCGGCCTGTTCAAGCATCTGCTGCCTGCGTACACGAAGAAGAGCGGCGTCGAGGTGCGTGTGGTCGCGGTCGGCACCGGCCAGGCGCTGGGCATGGGCCGCAAGGGCGATGCCGACGTGCTCTTCGTCCACGATCCCGTGGCGGAAAAGAAGTTCATGGACGAGGGCTACGGCGTCGGGCACCACCTGGTCATGTACAACGACTTCGTCCTGATCGGCCCGAAGTCCGATCCGGCCAAGGCCGCAGGGCAAGGACGTGCTTGCCGGCCTGCAGAAGATCAAGGCCGCCGAAGCCCCCTTCGTTTCGCGCGCCGACAAGAGCGGCACCCACGCGGCCGAACTGCGGATGTGGAAGCTGGCCGGCTTCGACATGGCGAAGGACAAGGGTCCCTGGTACAAGGAAACCGGCTCGGGCATGGGACCGGCGCTGAACACCGCCTCGGGCATGGGCGCCTACATCCTCGCCGATCGCGGCACCTGGCTCAACTTCAAGAACCGCGGCGATCTGACGATCGTGGTCGAAGGCGACAGCAAGCTCTTCAACCAGTACGGGATCATGCTGGTGAATCCCGCGAAGCACCCGCACGTGAAGAAGGACCTGGGCAACGACTTCATCGCCTGGATCGTGTCGCCCGAGGGGCAGAAGACCATCGCCGACTACAAGATCGGTGGCGAGCAGCTGTTCTTCCCGAACGCCCAGTAGCGGATCGATCCCGGCCGCTTGGGAGGCGGCCGTCATCCACCGGGGGCAGGGCGGGAGGCCGCGCCTGCTAAAATCCAAGCCGATGAAAATATTCGGTTTTGCAGGCTGGTCGGGGAGCGGGAAGACGACCCTGATCGAGAAGCTCATCCCGCGCTTCGGCAAGGCGGGATTGCGCGTGTCGCTGATCAAGCATGCGCACCATACCTTCGACGTCGACCAGCCCGGCAAGGATTCCTACCGCCACCGCCACGCGGGCGCGACCGAGGTGCTGGTGACCTCGTCGCGGCGCTGGGTGCTGATGCACGAACTGCGCGGTGGTCCGGAGCCCTCGTTCGAGGAGCAGCTGGCGCATCTCTCGCCCTGCGACCTGGTGATCGTCGAGGGCTTCAAGTTCCAGCCGATCCCGAAACTGGAGGTGTACCGGACTTGCGTGGATTCGCCGCTGCTCCATCCCAACGACGCGAATATCATCGCGGTGGCGACCGACGCGAAAATAGAAACCAAGCTGCCGCTGCTCGACCTGAACGACGATGCGGCGATTGCCGGATTCATACTGGATACCTGAAACTCAAATGAACAAGGGACTGCTTTCCGTAGACGAAGCGCTCGAGGTGCTGCTGGCCGGGGCCCGCGCGGTTGCCGAAGTCGAGGACATATCGACGCTCGAGGCAACCGACCGTGTGCTTGCGCGCGCGCAGGCCTCGACGATGGACGTGCCGCCGATGGACAACAGCGCAATGGACGGCTACGCGGTGCGTGTGGCGGACATCGCGGGGCCGGAGGCGCGCCTGCGCGTCGCGCAGCGCATCGCCGCCGGGTCGGTCGGCCGCGCCGCTGGCGGCCGGCACCGCGGCGCGGATCTTCACCGGCGCGCCGATCCCGCCGGGTGCCGATGCCGTGGTGATGCAGGAGTTCTGCGCGGTCGACGATGATCATGTCGTGGTGAAGAAGAAGCCGCAGCCCGAGGAATGGGTGCGGCGCGCGGGCAGCGACATCCGTGCAGGCGGCGCGGTCCTTGCGGCGGGCACCCGGCTGCGCCCGCAGGATACGGGGCTCGCGGCCTCGGTCGGGCATCAAGGCGCTGCCGGTGTACCGCAAGGTGAGGATGGCGCTGTTCTTCACCGGCGACGAACTGGTGATGCCGGGCGATCCGCTGCCGCCGGGCCGGATCTACAACTCCAACCGCTTCACGCTGACCGGGATGGCGAAGCTGTTCGGCTGCGAGGTGACGCGACTACGGCATCGTGCCCGGACCGGCTCGATGCCACGCGCGAGGTGCTGCGCCGCGCGGCCGCCGAGAACGACATCATCGTCACCTCGGGCGGCGTGTCGGTGGGCGAGGAAGACCACGTCAAGCCGGCGGTCGAAGCCGAAGGCTCGCTTCTGATGTGGAAGATCGCGATGAAGCCGGGCCGGCCGCTCGCGTTCGGCAGGGTCAAGGACGCGGCGTTCATCGGCCTGCCGGGCAATCCGGTGTCCTCGTTCGTCACTTTCCTGATTTTCGTGCGGCCGTTCCTGCTGCGTACCCAGGGCATCGCCGCGGTGGCGCCGCGCGTGATCGACGCGCGCGCGGATTTCAGCTGGGACAAGCCCGACGCGCGGCGCGAATTCCTGCGCGTAAAATGGAATGCGCAGGGCGGTGTCGATCTCTATCCCACGCAGGATTCGGCGGTGCTGACCTCCACGGCCTGGGCCGACGGCCTGGTCGACAATCCGGCCAACCAGGCGATCCATCCGGGCGACCGGGTGAAATTCCTCTCGTTTGCGGAGCTCTACCGGTGAAGGTGACGGTCCTCTACTTTGCGAGCCTGCGCGAGCAGCTGGGCACCGGGCTGGAGGAAGTCGAACTGCCGGCCGGCGTGTCCACGCTCGCAGCGCTGCGCGCGCACCTGGCTGCGCGCGGCGGCGCCTGGCAGGCGGCGCTTGCGCGGAGGCGCGCAATGTGCGCATGGCCGTCAACCAGGACATGGTCGCGCAGAGCGCGGCCGAGGGCACGCCGATCAAGGCGGGCGACGAGATCGCGTTCTTTCCGCCGGTCACAGGTGGCTGAGCGGCGGCCGGGATGAAGATCAGCGTACAGACGGGAGACTTCGACGCCGGCCGTGAAATGGCCGCGCTGCGTGCCGGCAATCCCAGGGTCGGTGCGGTCGCGAGTTTCATCGGCGTGGTGCGCGACCTGAACGACGGCAGCGGCGTCGCGTCGCTGACGCTGGAACACTATCCCGGCATGACCGAGAAGGCGCTCGGCCGGCATCGTCGCCGAGGCGCAGGCGCGCTGGGAGGTGCTCGATTGCTGCGTGATCCATCGCATCGGTCGCCTGGAACCCACCGACCAGATCGTGTTCGTCGCCGTGGCGAGCGGGCATCGCGGCGACGCGTTCTCGGCCTGCGAATTCATCATGGACTACCTCAAGACCCGCGCGCCGTTCTGGAAGAAGGAGCAGACGCCGGAGGGCGAGCGCTGGGTGGATGCGCGCGGCAGCGACGACACGGCGGCGGAGCGCTGGAAGTGAGATGCCGCCCATGAGGTGCGGCGGATGACGGCCTCGGCGTTCCTCGCGGTTGGCGTCGGTGCAGTCTTCGGTGCATGGCTGCGCTGGCTCCTGTCCACCGTGCTCAATCCGACCCTGCCGTGGCTGCCGCTGGGTACGCTGGCGGCGAATCTGCTTGGCGGCTACATGGTGGGCGTGGCCGTGGCCTATTTCGCGGCGAATTCGCACATCGCACCCGAGTGGCGCTTGTTCTGCATCACCGGCTTTCTCGGGGCGCTCACCACCTTCTCGACCTTTTCGGCCGAATCGGTCGAACTCATGATGGGCGCGCGTTTCGGTGCTGCATTTCTGCACATGGCGCTGCATTTGTTCGGGTCGCTCGTGGCGACTTTCGCCGGTTTCGCCACCTACCGCACCCTGGTCTGAGCCTCCCTGGGTCCCGCCTGAAAGGCTGCGGTTGAAAAGCCGCAGGATGCCCCCATCTGCCTGTCAACCATTCAAGGATTCAGGCAAATGCGCATCGATAAATTCACCAGCAAGCTCCAGGAAGCGCTGGCCGACGCCCAGAGCAAGGCCGTCGGCAACGACAATCAGTACATCGAGCCCCAGCACCTGCTCGTGGCGCTGCTCGAACAGAACGACGGCTCGATCGGCTCGATCCTGCAGCGCGCCGGCGCCAACCCGCGGCGTTGAAGGCCTCGCTTGCCCAGGCGCTCGCGCGCCTGCCCAAGGTGGAAGGCACGCCGGGGGAGGTGATGCTCTCGCGCGAGCTGACCCAGCTCCTCAACGTCGCCGACAAGGAAGCGCAGAAGCGCGGCGACCAGTACATCGCCTCCGAGCTGTTCCTGCTTGCAGCCGCCGCGGACAAGGGCGAGACCGGCAAGCTGCTCAAGCAGGCCGGCGTGGAGAAGAAAGCGCTCGAAGCCGCGATCGAAGCCGTGCGCGGCGGACAGAACGTGCAGTCGCAGGCCGACGAAGGCAATCGCGAGGCGCTCAAGAAATACACGCATGGACCTGACCGAGCGCGCGCGGATCGGCAAGCTCGACCCGGTGATCGGCCGCGACGACGAGATCCGCCGCTGCATCCAGATCCTGCAGCGCCGCACCAAGAACAACCCGGTGCTGATCGGCGAGCCCGGCGTGGGCAAGACCGCGATCGTCGAAGGGCTCGCGCAGCGCATCGTGAACGGCGAAGTGCCCGAGACGCTTGAAGAACAAGCGCGTGCTGTCCCTGGACATGGCTTCGCTGCTTGCCGGCGCAAAGTACCGCGGCGAGTTCGAGGAGCGCCTGAAGACCGTGCTGAAGGAGCTTGCCCAGGACGAGGGCAACACCATCGTGTTCATCGACGAGCTGCACACGATGGTCGGCGCCGGCAAGGCCGAAGGCGCGATGGATGCGGGCAACATGCTCAAGCCCGCGCTCGCGCGGGGCGAGCTGCACTGCGTGGGCGCAACCACGCTCGACGAATACCGCAAGTACATCGAGAAGGACGCTGCGCTCGAGCGCCGTTTCCAGAAGGTCATGGTCGGCGAGCCCTCGGTCGAGGACACGATCGCGATCCTGCGCGGGCTGCAGGAAAAGTACGAAGTCCACCACGGTGTGGAGATCACCGATCCGGCCATCGTCGCCGCGGCCGAACTTTCGCACCGCTACATCACCGACCGTTTCCTGCCCGACAAGGCGATCGACCTGATCGACGAGGCGGCCTCGCGCATCAAGATGGAGATCGACTCCAAGCCCGAGTCCATGGACCGGCTCGACCGCCGGCTCATACAGCTTCGCATCGAGCGCGAAGCGGTCAAGAAGGAAAAGGACGAATCCTCGCAGAAGCGCTTTGCGCTGATCGAGGAGGAGATCGCGCGGCTGGAGAAGGAATACTCCGACCTCGACGAGATCTGGAAATCCGAGAAGGCGCAGGTGGCCGGATCGCAGCACATCAAGGAAGAGATCGAGCGGCTGCGCCAGCAGATGGACGAGGCGCGCCGCAAGGGCGACTGGCAGGGCATGTCGGAGATCCAGTACGGCAAGATGCCCCAGCTGGAGGCGCAGCTGAAGAGCGCGGAGTCGTCGGAAACCGCGGGAACGGGAGGCGCGAAGGCGAAGCTGCTGCGCACCCAGGTCGGCGCCGAGGAGATCGCCGAGGTGGTCTCGCGTGCCACCGGCATCCCGGTTTCCAAGATGATGCAGGGCGAGCGCGAGAAGCTGCTCCACATGGAAGACAAGCTGCACGAACGCGTGGTCGGGCAGGACGAGGCCGTGCGCCTGGTGTCGGATGCGATCCGCCGCTCGCGCTCGGGACTCTCGGATCCGAACCGTCCCTACGGCTCGTTCCTGTTCCTCGGCCCGACGGGCGTGGGCAAGACAGAGCTGTGCAAGACGCTTGCGTCGTTCCTGTTCGATTCCGAGGAACACCTGATTCGGATCGACATGTCGGAATACATGGAAAAGCACTCGGTCGCGCGCATGCTGGGCGCGCCCCCGGGCTACGTGGGTTACGACGAGGGCGGGGCGCTGACCGAGGCAGTGCGTCGCAAGCCGTATTCGGTGATCCTGTTCGACGAGATCGAGAAGGCGCATCCGGACGTGTTCAACGTGCTGCTGCAGGTGCTGGACGACGGGCGCCTGACCGATGGGCAGGGACGGACGATCGACTTCAAGAACACGGTGATCGTCATGACCTCCAACCTCGGTTCGCACATGATCCAGCAGATGGAAGGCAGCGACTACGGCGTGGTGAAGCTGGCCGTGATGGGCGAGGTCAAGACGCACTTCCGGCCGGAATTCATCAACCGCATCGACGAAGTCGTGGTGTTCCACGGCCTGGGAGAGGCGCAGATCAAGTCGATCGCGACGATACAGCTGGCGATCCTCAAGGCGCGGCTGGCGAAGATGGACTACGGCTTCGAGGTGAGCGAAGGTGCGCTGGCCGAACTGGCCAAGGAAGGCTTCGACCCCGTCTACGGTGCGCGGCCGCTCAAGCGGTCGATCCAGTCGGCCATCGAGAATCCGCTGGCGAAATCTATCCTCGAAGGCCGTTTCGCCCCGAAGGACACCATCAAGGTCGACTGGAAGAACGGCTCCATGCTGTTCGCAAAGGCCTAGGGTTCCGGTCACGCCAGGCGGTATTCCTTGACATCGTGCGGGCGGGTGCTAGCCTGAAAGAGAGGGTTGCGGCCCTGCGAGGGTGACCCGAGCAGGGTGCGACGGGAGTCCGGGCGACTGTCCGGGCAACCGCCAGAGCGCGCAACGGGCCGAAGGACCCGCTGCCAGGCGCAACGCTCGCAACGTGGCCTCGTGCCACAAAAAACGCACTGCTCTGGCAGTGTGGCCCGGTGCAAGCCGGGCAAACCCAGCCCCGCCTCCGGCGGGGCTTTTCATTTGTACGCCTCGCTCAGTGGCGGGTCTTCGTCGCCTGCGCACGTCCGGCCAGTTCTTCCCAAAGTCCGCTGGTATCGCTGCGAAATACGGTGTCTTCGTCTGCCGGCAGGATGAACCAGCCTTCGCGCTCGAATTCGCTCTCGAGCTGGCGCGGTGCCCATCCAGAGAATCCCGCATAGAGCCGGAACCGGCGATCCCCGGAGCTGAGCAGTTCGCGGATGTTGTCCGGGTGCATGCTCAAGTACACGGTGCGCAGCACGTGGAACGCAGGCGCAGCCGGCGGGCGATCCGAATGGAACACGGCGACCAGGTTTCGCCGCATCACCGGGCCGCCCGAAAACACGGGCTCTGCGTGGCGGCTGGCGCTTTCGTCCTCACCGAGGAATTCTGAAAGCGGCGTCGACCCGGGCCGGTTGAGGATGACGCCGACGGTGCTGTAGCCCTCGGTCTGCGTGACCAGCACGACAGTCCGGCTGAAATTGGGATCGATCAGTTCCGGCTTTGCCACAAGGAGTACCCCGTTGGCACTGCGCGCCGCCTCCTGCGCCCCACCCTGCGTCCCGGACAGCAGCAGGGTGGCACAAAGCAGCAGCCGGATCATGGGACGCGACTCAGCTGAACGCCTGGATCCCGGTCTGGGCGCGGCCGAGGATCAGCGCATGGATGTCGTGGGTGCCTTCGTAGGTGTTCACCACCTCGAGGTTCACCATGTGGCGCACGATGCCGAATTCATCCGAGATGCCGTTGCCGCCGAGCATGTCGCGCGCCACGCGCGCGATGTCGAGCGACTTGCCGCAGGAGTTGCGCTTCATGATCGAAGTGATCTCGACCGACGCGGTGCCTTCATCCTTCATGCGTCCGAGGCGGAGGCACCCCTGCAGGCCGAGCGTGATCTCGGTCTGCATGTCGGCGAGCTTTTTCTGCACGAGCTGATTGGCTGCGAGCGGCCGGCCGAACTGCAACCGGTCCATCACATACTGGCGGGCGCGGAACCAGCAATCCTCGGCCGCGCCGAGCGCGCCCCAGGCGATGCCGAAACGCGCAGAGTTCAGGCAGGTGAAGGGGCCCTTGAGGCCTTCCACGTCAGGGAGGATGTTTTCTTCCGGCACGAACACATTGTCCATCACGATCTCGCCGGTGATCGAGGCGCGCAGGCCGACCTTGCCGTGGATCGCGGGCGCCGACAGGCCCTTCATGCCCTTTTCCAGGATCAGGCCGCGGATGCGCCCGTCGTCGGTCTTTGCCCAGACCATGAACACATCGGCGATCGGCGAATTGGAGATCCACATCTTCGCGCCGGTCACGCTGTAGCCGCCCGGCACGGTCTTCGCGCGGGTCACCATGCTGCCCGGGTCGGAACCGTGGTTCGGCTCGGTGAGCCCGAAGCAGCCGATGTATTCGCCGCTCGCGAGTTTCGGCAGGTACTTCTGCTTCTGTGCTTCGCTGCCGAAATCGAAGATCGGCGTCATCACCAGTGAACTCTGCACGCTCATCATCGAGCGGTAGCCCGAGTCGACGCGCTCGACTTCGCGCGCGATCAGTCCGTAGCAGACATACGACAGGCCGGGGCCGCCGTATTCCGGCGGAATGGTCGGGCCGAGCAGGCCGAGTTCGCCCATCTCGCGAAAGATCGCCGGATCGGTCGTGCCGTTGCGGAACGCCTCGAGCACGCGCGGCTGGAGCTTCTGCTGGCAGTACGCATTCGCGGCGTCGCGCACCATGCGCTCGTCTTCGGACAACTGCTCGTTCAGGAGCAGCGGGTCTTCCCAGACGAAGCGGGCTTTCGGGGTCTTGAGGGGTGCGTTCACGGCGGGCTCCTGAGGCGGATTCGAATATGAGGCGATTTTACTGCCTGGGGAGAGCCGGCACTACTTTCCGGATTTCGCCAGTTCGTTGAGCCGCCGCGAGATGCGTCCCGCCTGCTGTGTCATGAGGGTGACGAGCGTTGCGAGACGGGACGTTGACAGGCGATCTGAAGTGGCGGCGATGCTGATTGCCGCAACCGCCTTGCCGGCCGGGTCGAACACCGGAACCGCGACCGCCTTGGTACCGCGTACCACGCCTGTTTCGGTATACGCGTAGCCCTTGGTCAGTGTGGTGCGCACGCGTTCCCTGAGACGGGTTGCGGACAGTTCGTGGCGTGCGAGGCGCTGGGTGTTCGCACGAATGATCGTCGTCGCCTCGCTTCTGGAAAGGTACGAAAGCAGCACCAGCCCGCCGACGCCCACGCCCAGCGGACGCCGCGCACCGATCTCGATCGACAACACTTTCACCGGGTAGCTGCCGGTCTTGCGGTCGACGCAGATGGAATCGAATCCGCTGCGAATGGTCAGGAACACCGTATCGCCGGTTTCCTCTGCCAGATGCCGCAGATAGGGCTCGGCAACCGCGCGCACGGGCGTGCGCGCGCTGCGCGCCAGCCCAAGCAGTGACACTTCCTGCCCGATCAGATAGCGACGGGTGGCGGGATCCTGCTCGACGACGCGCTCGGCCGCCAGTACGCGCAGGATGCGATGCGCAGTCGGCCGGTTCAGTCCCGATTCCTCGACGATGTCGGTCAGGCGCACGCCGTGTTCCTGGCCTGTGGCAAGGATGCGCAGAATCGCGAGCGCCCGGCGGATGCTCTGCGTGCCGCCGGCCGGGGACGCCGCCATGCCTCAGCCTTCGACCACGGTCTTCTCGGTCTGCGCGATCGGCCGCATCGAAACGATCTCGCCGAGCCGGGCGTAGTTCGGTCCGCCGATGCGGCACAGCGGGCGCAGTTTCGCCGTATCGATCTTCCCGTTGACGCACAGCCCGTCGCGCACGTGGAACACGATCACTTCGCCGACCATGAACTCCGAGCCGGTCTTCACCGAACGCGATCGCCGGTGCAGCCGGCACTCCATGCTGATCGGCGCCGCCGCCGAGGCGCGGATGCGCAGGTGCTCCCCGGGGATGAGCAGCAATTCCGAGCAGTTCGGCCTCGCTCACATCTGGCGCGTGCTCGATCGCGGACAGGTCGACCGGCTCGATCAGGTCCTCATCCGCGATATTGACGACGAATTCGCCGGTCGCATGGATATTGACCCCCGTCTGTTCATCCGGCCCGCCTTGCAGCCCCACGTTGATGCCGAGCATCGGCGGTTTGTTCGAAACGAAGGTGAACGCGCTGAACGGCGCGAGGTTCACGCTCCCGGTTGCCGACAGTGTGGTCACCCAGGCGATCGGACGCGGGACGACGATGCCGGTCAGCAGCTTGTAGGTGGCCTCGGGTCCGAGGTCGGCGGCGGAAATTTTCATGCACGCTCCGTGCAGTTTCGTCGGTCGGCACGAGCCTAAGTGCCGGGGGCTCGGACGGTCAAGCGCAGATGGACGCGAATGTCCATATAGTGGAACAAATGCGCTCAAGCCCGTTGCCCCCTGTCGCACCTGCGCCGTACAGTGCATGCATAACCACAAGGAGGAACACCATGGGAAACTTCACACGGATCGCGACGATCCTCTCCGCCTGTCTGGCGCTGGTCGGAGCCGCACCGGTCCAGGCGCAGAAGTGGCCGGACAAGACCATCAAGCTGGTGGTGCCGTATCCGCCGGGTGGCAACGTGGATACCGCTGCGCGCATCGTTGCGCCCGGCATGCAGGAACTGCTCGGCCTGGTCGTCGTGGAAAACAAGGCCGGCGCTGGCGGCATGATCGCGGGCGAGTACGTCGCCAAGAGCGCGCCCGACGGCTACACGCTGTTCTTCACGGCCAATTCCCCTTGCTGCACGCGCCGATCATCTTCAAGCGCGCGGCCTATCAGTGGGACAAGGATTTCCTGCCGATCAGCTCTGTGTCGTTCACGCCGATCGTCCTGCTCTCGAACCCCACCTTGCCGGCGAAGACGATCCAGGAAGTGATCGCCCTGGCTAAGAAGGAACCCGGCAAGCTGCGCGATGTCCAAGCCGCCCGGAGCGCGGCACGACCAACCACCTGCTGAGTGAGCTGCTGCAGGAGAAATCCGGCGCGCACTGGCTGACGGTGCATTACAAGGGCAATGCGCCGGCCACGACGCAATGCTCGCGGGTGAAGTCCAGCTTGCCTTCGACCAGGTATCGGTCGCGCTGCCCTTCATCAAGCAGGGCCGCGAACATGCACTGGCCGTGGCGACCGACAAGCGCGTCGCTTCGCTGCCGGATGTGCCGACGTTCGCGGAGGCGGGCATCCAGGGCGTGGAGGGCACGACCTTCACCGGCGTGGTCGGCGCCGCCCGGCACCGCCGAAGGACGTCGTCGGGCGCCTGCACGAAGCACTGGCCAGGACACTGGTCGACAAGGCGGTGATCGACAAGTTCGCGGCATTGGGGGCGGAGCGCGCCATGACGCCCGAGCAGTTCACTGCCTTCCTGAAGGGCGAGTACGACAAGTGGACGCCGATCATCATCAAGGCAAAGATGGGGCGAAATAGCATGTCCGCGCGCACCAGCATCTACGTCGAGGGGTTCAGTCACGAATCCGATTCCGGCGGCCTGCCGGATCGGCAACATGCTCTACTCGGGCAGCATCCAGGGGACCGACCCGGCCACCGGAAAGTACGGCGCCACGATCGACGGGCCGGAAGAACGGCGCCTGAGATGTTTGCCCATGTGAGGCGCATCGTCGAGGCGGCCGGTGGGAGCGCGGAGAACATCATCAAGATGACCGTCTGGATGCGCGACCGGTCGCAGCGCGAGCCGGTGAATCGAGAGTGGCTGAAGATGTTCCCCGACCCGCATTCGCGCCCCGCGCGGCATGCGATCGATGCCGCGCTCGACGGCGAGAAGCTGCTCGAATGCGATTTCATCGCCGTGCTGGCCTAGCGCTCAACCAGGAAACCTCATGCCGGACTACCTCCCATTCGACCCGAGCCCGCGCGCACCGTCCAGGGCGGGCAGCCCGCCGAAGAGCTGCGACAGCCAGTCCCATGTGCTTCGTCCCGCCAACATGCTCCGCCGCGCCCGCCGGGCGAGGCCTGTTGTCATACCCGCGACCGCCACCTGGCAGGCGGCACCGATCCGCACCGGACGCTGGGCATCGAACGCGGCATCATCGTCCAGCCGACGACCTACGGTGCCGACCATTCGGTGACGCTGGACGGCCTGGCGGCCCTCGGTCCGAACTACCGGGCCTGCGCCAATGCGGTCGTACTGACGAACGGGACGATGCGTATATCGCGAAGCTCGACGCGGCGGGCGTGCGAGGCGCGCGCTTTTCGCGCCAGAGCCTCGGCATTGCCCTGTCGGACAAGGACATGGAGCGATCCCTTGCGCGCGTGA
>CAWJNP010000072.1:0-8625 GCA_963844255.1 uncultured beta proteobacterium | reverse complement strand
CGCGGACCCATTCCTCGGAAGGGGACTTGCCGTGCAGGAGGTGCAGGAAGTGCCCGCCGATGGAGTCGTCGTCCGTCTCGGTCTCGATGCGCCGGCCGTTGTGGCTGTAGTGGTACCAGTAGAGCAGCATGGAACCGAGCGAGGCCATCAGCCGGTCGGCGATATCCTTTGCGCCGGGCAGGTTGTGGTCGTCCTTCTCGGGCAGCAGCGTGCCGAGTACCGACACCGCGGTGCGCATCACGTCCATCGGATGAGCCGAAGGCGGAATCCACTCCAGCGCCGCCTTGAGGTTGGCGGGCAGACCGCGCAAGGCCTTGAGCTTGGTCTTGTAACCGGCGAGTTCGGCCGCGTTCGGCAGCTTGCCGTGCACGAGCAGGTAGGCGACTTCCTCGAATTCGGCTTCGTCGGCGAAATCCAGGATGTCGTAGCCGCGGTAGTGCAGGTCGTTGCCGGTGCGCCCGACGGTGCACAGCGCGGTGTTGCCGGCGGTCACGCCGGACAGCGCAACCGATTTCTTGGGTTTCGGGCCGGAAGGTTGCACTGCGGGTGCCGGAGCTTCGCTCATCTCACTTCTCCTTTGCAAACAACGCGTCTAGCTTTTGTTCGAACTGGTGGTAGCCGAGGAAATCGTAGAGTTCCATGCGGGTCTGCATGGTGTCGATGACGTTTTTCGGTGACCCGTCCTTGCGCACCGTCTCGTATACCTTGAGGGCGGCCTTGTTCATTGCGCGGAACGCGGACAGCGGGTAGAGGGCGATCGCGACACCGGCCGAGCGCAGTTCGCCCACGCTGAAGGCCGGTGTGGCACCGAATTCGGTGATGTTGGCGAGCACCGGCACTTTGACCGCATCGACGAACTTTCGATACATCGACAGTTCGGTCATCGCCTCGGGAAAGATCATGTCGGCACCCGCGGCCACATAGGCCACGGCGCGCTCGATCGCGCGGTCCAGACCTTCGCTGGCCAGCGCGTCGGTGCGTGCCATCACGACGAAGTCCGGATCGGTCTTGGCGTCCGAAGCGGCCTTGATGCGGTCGCACATTTCCTCCTGAGACACGATCTCCTTGTTCGGCCGGTGGCCGCAGCGTTTGGCGCCCACCTGGTCCTCGATATGGGTCGCGGCCGCGCCGAACTTGATCAGCGACTTGACCGTACGCGCCACGTTGAACGCGGAGGAACCAAAGCCGGTGTCCGCGTCGACCAGCAGCGGCAGGTCGCAGACGTCGGTGATGCGGCGCACGTCGGTCAGGACGTCGTCGAGGTTCGAGATGCCGAGGTCGGGCAGACCGAGCGAGCCCGCGGCGACGCCGCCGCCGGACAGGTAGATTGCCTTGTAGCCGCTGCGCTTGGCCATCAGCGCATGGTAGGCGTTGATCGTGCCGATGACCTGCAGCGGCGACTCTTCCTTCAGCGCGGCGCGAAAGCGCGCGCCGGCGGATGCCAGGGCGCTCATCGCCTAGCCCAGCAGGTGTTTGACGCCGTCACGCTCTTCGTGCAATTCCTTGAGCGTGGCGTCCATGCGCTTCCGGCTGAATTCGCTGACTTCCAGTCCCTTCACGATCTCGAACTTGCCGCCCTTGCAGGTCACCGGGTAGCCGTAGAGCACGCCCTCCGGGATGCCGTAGCTGCCGTCCGAGGGTATCCCCATGCTGACCCAGTTGCCAGCGGGCGTGCCCAGCGACCAGTCGCGCACATGGTCGATCGCCGCATTGGCCGCGCTGGCCGCCGAGGACAGGCCGCGCGCCTCGATGATCGCGGCGCCGCGCTTCTGCACGGTCGGGATGAAGGTCGATTCCAGCCAGGCCTGGTCGTTGATCATCGGCCACGCCTTCTTGCCGTCGACCTCGGCCTGGAACAGGTCCGGGTACTGGGTGGCGGAGTGGTTGCCCCAGATGGTCATCTTCGTCGACCGACGACACCGGCTTGCCGACCTTCTGCGCGATCTGCGGTGAGCGAGCGGTTGTGGTCCAGGCGCATCATTGCGGTGAACTGCGTCGGCGAGAGGCTGGGCGCATTCTTCATTGCGATCAGCGCATTGGTATTGGCCGGGTTGCCGACCACCAGCACCTTGACGTCGCGACTGGCGACCTTGTCGAGCGCCTTGCCCTGCGGGGCGAAGATCTTGCCGTTGGCCTCGAGCAGGTCCTTGCGCTCCATGCCGGGGCCGCGCGGACGCGCGCCGACCAGCAGCGCGACGTCGACATCCTTGAACGCAACCATCGGATCGGACGCTGCGACCATGCCGTGCAGCAGCGGGAACGCGCAGTCGTCGAGTTCCATCATCACGCCCTTGAGCGCTTTCTGCGCCTTTTCGTCGGGAATCTCGAGCAACTGCAGGATGACGGGCTGGTCCTTGCCCAGCATCTCGCCGCTGGCGATGCGGAACAGGAGGGCGTAACCGATCTGGCCGGCGGCGCCGGTGACTGCAACACGTACGGGGGCTTTGGACATGGGAAGTACTCCGGGAGGACGTTGCTGAACCGACGATGGAAATAGACGTCAATCTTAAGCGCCCGGGTCAGATGGCGTCAAATGATCTTGTGTCTTTTATAAGACATATGACACTAGATAGACGAGTAGGCCGAACTATGCTCAAATCGGACAGATGAATTCCCCCACGTTCAGCCCGTTGTATCGCCAGATCAAGGCGTTGCTGCTCGAGTCCCTGCGCTCGGGTGCGTGGCGTCCGGGCGAGGCGATACCCAGCGAAATGGATCTCGCCAGCCGCTACAAGGTCAGCCAGGGAACGGTGCGCAAGGCAATTGACGAGCTCGCGGCAGAGAATCTGCTTTACCGCCGCCAGGGCAAGGGGACGTTCGTTGCCACCCACGGCGAGCGTCAGGTGCGCTTCAGGTTTCTGCGACTCTCGCCGGATTCCGGAGAGCCGGATTCAGTCGAGCGCCAGCTGCTCGAGTTCCGTCGCACGCGCGCAGGCGCCGAAGTCGCCCGTATGCTCGAGCTGAAGGCCGGCGATCCGATGGTGATGATCCGGCGCCTGCTGGTGTTCGGCGACGATCCGGTCGTCCTTGAGGAAGTCTGGCTGCCGGGGACGCTGTTCAAGGGACTGACGGCAGCGGCGGTGTCGGAGCACCGGGGCGCGCTTTATAACCTGTTTGAAACGCAGTTCGGCACCCGGATGGTGCGTGCGGAGGAAAGACTCAAGGCCGCGGCGGCAGATGACACCAACGCGTCGCTGCTGGGTGTGAAGCCCGGCCACCCTCTGCTCGCGGTGGAGCGGGTTTCATACACTTACGCGGACAAGCCGGCCGAATGGCGTCGCGGGCTGTACAAGACCGACAGATATTTCTACAAGAGCGAGCTCGGATAGTGATCATGCAGCGTCAACCGCGCCAACGTGTGTGCTCAGGCGCTATAATAATTCCGCTGTTCGCGCACTGTCCCGATTGTGATTTTGCGCTGCGCGCAACCCACTGATTCCAGGTTCTCCGACATGTCCAACGTCGCCGTAAAGAAAAAAAGGCCGGTCTACCTCAACCTGATGCAGATCCGGCTTCCGTTGCCGGGTTTCGTCTCGATTCTGCACCGGGTCAGCGGGGCGCTCCTGTTCTTGTCGGGTGTCTGGCTGCTGTTCCTGCTCGATCGCAGCCTTGGCTCGCAGGAAGGTTTCGAATCGATCCGCCGTTATTCGAATTTCCTCATCGTGAAGCTCGCATTGCTCGGGCTCATCTGGGCCTACTGCCATCATTTCTGTGCCGGCATCCGCTACCTGCTGCTCGACCTCGACAAGGGCGTCGATCTCGCGACAGCGCGCATGTCGAGCATGATCGTCATGGTGGTCAGCCTCGCACTCACTGTCTTTCTGGGAGCCAAGCTATGGTGAATCGCGTAGTCACGGGGGCCCACTACGGCCTGCGCGACTGGCTCGCGCAGCGCATCACCGCCGGCGTGATGGCGGTCTACACGGTGATCATCCTCGTGGTCCTGCTGTTCGGACAGCCGATCAACTACGGCGTGTGGAGCGAACTGTTCAACCAGGGCTGGATGCGCGTGGCCTCGCTGCTGTTCGCGGCGAGCCTGTCGTGGCATGCCTGGATCGGGGTGCGCGACATCCTGATGGATTACATCAAGCCGACCGGCCTGCGCCTCGCGCTGGAAGTCGCCGTGCTGCTGACGATCGGCGGGTATCTCGCCTGGGCCATCGAGATTCTGTGGAGATAAAAGCGTGTCGCTTCCCGTAAGAAGATTTGACGCCGTCGTTGTCGGGGCAGGTGGATCCGGCCTGCGTGCAGCGCTGGAACTGGCCCGCGCGGGCATGAAGGTCGCGGTGCTCTCGAAGGTATTCCCGACCCGCTCGCATACCGTTGCGGCGCAGGGCGGGATTGCGGCGCCTCTGGCCAACTCGACCGAGGACAACTGGCACTGGCACATGTACGACACGGTCAAGGGCTCGGATTACCTGGGCGACCAGGACGCGATCGAGTACATGTGCCGCCGTGCCACCGAGGTCGTGGTTGAACTCGAGCACATGGGCATGCCGTTCGACCGGCTCGAGAACGGCAAGATCTATCAGCGGCCCTTCGGCGGCCACACGCAGGACTACGGCAGTGCGAAGATGGCGATGCGCTCCTGCGCCGCCGCCGACCGCACCGGCCATGCGATGCTGCATACCCTCTACCAGAACAACGTGAAGGTGAACACGCAGTTCTTCATCGAGTGGATGGCGCTCGACCTGATCCGCGATTCCGAAGGCGCGGTGGTCGGCGTGGTGGCGCTTGAAATGGAAACCGGCGAGTCGATGATCCTGCAGGGCAAGACGACGATACTCGCCACCGGCGGCGGCGGGCGTATCTACTCTGCCAGCACCAATGCGTTCATCAATACCGGCGACGGCATCGGCATGGCCGCGCGTGCCGGCATTCCGCTCGAGGACATGGAGTTCTGGCAGTTCCACCCGACCGGTGTGGCCGGCGCGGGGGTGCTGATCACCGAGGGCGTGCGTGGCGAAGGCGGTTATCTTCTCAACAAGGATGGCGAGCGGTTCATGGAGCGCTATGCGCCCAACGCCAAGGACCTGGCCAGCCGCGATGTCGTGTCGCGCGCGATGACCACCGAGATCAAGGAAGGGCGCGGCTGCGGCAAGGACGGCGACTACGTGCTGCTCAAGCTCGATCACCTCGGACCGGAGGTGATCAACCTTCGCCTGCCGGGCATCCGCGAGATCGCGATCAAGTTCGCCAACGTCGATCCGATAAAGGACCCGATTCCGGTCGTTCCGACGGTGCACTATCAGATGGGTGGTATCCCGACCAATTACCTCGGCCAGGTGGTGGTGCCGAAGAACGGCAGTCCCGAAGTGCCGGTTCCCGGGCTGTACGCGGTCGGCGAGTGCGCCTGCGTGTCGGTGCACGGTGCAAACCGGCTCGGAACGAATTCGCTGCTCGACCTCGTGGTCTTCGGCAAGGCAGGTGGCGAGAGCGCCGTGGCGGATATCCGCAGCCAGCCGCTGGCCCACCGCGACCTGCCCAAGGATGCGGCCGAGTATTCACTTGCACGGCTAGCGCGGCTGGATTCAGCAACTTCGGGTGAGCGCGTCGCCGACGTCGGCACGGACCTGCGCAAGTCGATGCAGGCGCATTGCGGCGTATTCCGTTTCCCCGACATGCTCGTCGAAGGCGTGGACAAGATGAAGGTGATCGCCGAGCGCGCCGGCCGCACCTATATCGCGGACAAGTCCAAGGTGTTCAATACCGCGCGCATCGAGGCGCTTGAACTGGACAACCTTGTCGAGACCGCGCTTGCGACCGTTGTATCGGCCGAGGCGAGGCACGAATCTCGCGGCGCGCAGTCGCGCGCCGATTTCCCCGACCGCGACGACAAGAACTGGATGAAGCACACGCTGTGGTTCAAGGTAAACAATCGTCTCGAATACAAGCCGGTGCACCAGAAACCGCTGACCGTGGAAGAGTTCGAGCCGAAGGTCCGGACCTACTAGCCCCGATACGAACGCACTGAGAATTCAACCATGCGCTTTTCGATCTACCGATACGACCCCGACAAGGATGCCGCTCCGCGCATGCAGGACTATGAAGTCGCGCTCGAGCCCACCGACCGCATGCTTCTGGATGCCCTGACGCGCATCAAGGTGGATGACGACTCGGTTTCGTTCCGCCGCTCGTGCCGCGAAGGCGTCTGCGGTTCGGATGCGATGAACATCAACGGCAAGAACGGGCTGGCCTGCATTACCAAGCTCGCCGACCTGCCGGACCAGGTCGACACTGCGTCCGCTGCCGGGCCTGCCGGTGATCCGCGACCTCGTCGTCGACATGACCCAGTTCTTCAAGCAGTACCACTCGATCAAGCCCTACCTGATCAACGACGAGGCACCGCCCGAGCGCGAGCGCCTGCAGTCCCCAGAGGATCGCGAGGAACTCAACGGCCTGTACGAGTGCATCCTGTGTGCGTGCTGCTCGACTTCGTGCCCTTCGTTCTGGTGGAACCCGGACAAGTTCGTCGGTCCGGCCGGCCTCTTGCAGGCGTACCGCTTCATTGCCGATACCCGCGACCAGGCGACTGCCGAGCGCCTCGACAATCTCGAGGACCCGTACCGCCTGTTCCGTTGCCACACGATCATGAATTGCGTCGATGTCTGCCCGAAGAACCTGAATCCCACGCGTGCGATCGGCAAGATCAAGGACATGATGGTGAAGCGCGCGGTGTGAATCCGGCCGCGTGGTGGCTCGATTGCTGCCGCGCGCCTGTGGTAAGACAGGAAAATACCGGGGTACGAGTCACGAATCGCGAGAAAACAGGATCGACGAGGCCCGTAATGCTCGACAATACTGCACAGCATCGTTTGAAGTGGAAGTGCCGCCGCGGACTGCTGGAACTCGACCTGGTGCTGGGCAGGTTTCTCGACCGCCACGCCGCAGGTCTGGACGAGGCGCAGCTCGCGACGCTGAACGAACTTCTCGATCTCCAGGACAACGATCTCTGGGATATCGTCAAGGGCGTGAGCGAGGACTATCCGGCGCGGCACCGGGACCTGGTCGCGCAGTTGCGCGCGAATTGATTGCAGCAGACTGAAACCTGACTCAAGTAACGGGAGATTCCTTTGGACAAGAAAGCCACACTTACGCTGCACGATGGACAGTCGCTCGATTTCCCGGTGCTTTCGGGCTCGATCGGACCGGAGGTCATCGACATCCGGTCGCTCTACGGCAAGTCGGGGATGTTCACCTATGACCCGGGGTTCCTGTCGACCGCGAGCTGCAACTCGAACATCACCTACATCGACGGCGATGCGGGCGTGCTGCTCTACCGCGGCTATCCGATCGAGCAGATCGCGCAGCACTGCGATTTCCTCGACACCTGCTACCTGCTGCTGAACGGCGAACTGCCGGACGCCAAGGAAAAGGCGGAGTTCGACCAGATCGTCACCAATCACACCATGGTGCACGACCAGATCACGATGTTCTTCAGGGGATTCCGGCGCGATGCACACCCGATGGCCGTGCTGGTCGGGGTCGTCGGCGCGCTGTCGGCGTTCTATCACGATTCGCTCGACATCAATAATCCGGAGCATCGCAAGATCTCGGCGTTCCGCCTGATCGCCAAGCTGCCGACCATCGTGGCGATGGCCTACAAGTACAACATGGGCCAGCCTTTCATGTACCCGCGAAACGACCTGTCCTACTCGGCCAACTTCATGCGCATGATGTTCGGGGTGCCGGCTGAGGAATACAAGGTCAATCAGGTGCTGGTGCGTGCGCTGGACAGCATCCTCATCCTGCACGCCGACCACGAGCAAAACGCCTCGACCTCCACGGTCCGTCTGTCCGGTTCCTCGGGCGCCAACCCGTTCGCCTGCATCGCGGCCGGCATTGCCTGCCTGTGGGGTCCGGCGCACGGCGGCGCGAACGAAGCGGCGCTGAACATGCTCGAGGAGATCGGCGACGCCTCCAAGATCCCCGAGTTCATCAAGCAGGTCAAGGACAAGAATTCGGGCTCCAAGCTGATGGGCTTCGGTCACCGCGTGTACAAGAACTACGATCCGCGCGCCAAGCTGATGCGCGAGACCTGCTACGAGGTGCTCGACGAGCTCGGGCTGCAGAACGACCGCCTGTTCAAGCTGGCCATGGCGCTGGAGAAGGTCGCGTTGGAGGACGATTACTTCGTCAGCCGCAAGCTCTATCCGAACGTCGATTTCTATTCCGGCATCGTGCAGCGCGCGCTGGGCATCCCGGTATCGATGTTCACCTGCATCTTCTCGCTGGCGCGCACGGTCGGCTGGATCGCGCAGTGGAACGAGATGATTTCCGATCCCGAGCAGAAGATCGGTCGTCCGCGCCAGCTGTACAAGGGCCCCGCACGCCGCGACGTGCCGGCCAGGGAAAAGCGTTAACCGGAGAGCGTTCATGCTGAAACAGTTCCTCAACAACTCTTACCTGTTCGGCGGCAATGCGCCGTTCGTCGAGGATCTGTACGAACAGTACCTCGTCAATCCGGGCGTCGTGCCGGAGAAGTGGCGCGAGTATTTCGACCAGATGCAGCTCATGCCGGCAGGTGCCGGCGGTGCTGGCGCCAAGGATGTTGCGCATGCGCCGGTCGTCGAGTCATTCGTGCAGCGCGCCAAGTCGGGCCAGCTCAGCAGCCGTGCACCGGTC
>CAWJNP010000071.1:0-11141 GCA_963844255.1 uncultured beta proteobacterium | reverse complement strand
ACGAAGGGCACACCGCGCGCCTGGAGCAGCGCCTCGGTATAGGCGCCGATCGCGAGAAACGCCGCGTGGCCCAGCGATATCTGCCCGGTGAAACCCACCAGCAGCATCAGGCCGAGGCCGACGATCGAATAGATCAGCACGAAATGCAGCTGCGACATCACGTACTCGCCCACGCCGAAGGGCAGCACCAGCAGTGCCGCAATCAGCAGGCCGTACCAGAACACCTGCCCGCTGTGCTTGAACAGGCGGACGTCCTGGTCGTAGTTGGTTTTGAAAACAAAACGCATCGCGACGAGAAGAGGGGCTGCCGCCCCTCCTCAGACCTCCCTGCTGTTCGGCGCTTCGTTCATCGGATCACACCTTTTTCCGCGCGGTTTCGCCGAAGATGCCCGACGGCCGGATCAGCAGCACGACCAGCACCACCACATAGGCGGCGACATCCTTGAAGCCTTCCGGCAGATAGAAGCCCGCCAGCGCCTCGACCATGCCGATGATCAGGCCGCCGACGATCGCGCCCGGCACGCTGCCGAAACCGCCGACCACCGCCGCAGGAAACGCCTTCAGGCCGATGAAGCCCATGTTCGAATGCACGAAGGTCGCCGGTGCGAGCAGGATCCCCGCAAACGCCGCCACGCCGGCCGACAGCCCCCAGACCAGCATGTTCACGCGCCGCACCGGAATACCCATGTACGCCGCGGCGAGCTGGTTCTGCGAAGTCGCCTGCATCGCCACGCCGAGCTTGGTGTAGCGGAAGAACACATAGAGGACCAGGCAGAGCGCCGAGGTCATGCCGATCACCGCAAGCTGCTGCACGGCGAAGATCAGTTCGCCCACCTTCACCACGCCCTCGGAAAACGGCGTCTGCAGGGTGTAGGTATCGGTGCCCCAGGCCGGGATCATGGTGACCACGCCGCGCAGCACATAGCCCACGCCGATGGTGATCATCACGACGGTGAATGCCGGCTGGCCGAGCACAGGCCGCAACACCACCCGCTCGAGCAGCATCCCGACCACCGCCATCGAAGCCACCGCGAACAGGATCGTTGCCCAGTACGGCCAACCCATCATGGTGCTCGCGGTCAGCGCAAAGAACGCGCCGAGCATCATGAGGTCGCCCTGGGCGAAATTGACCGTTTCGGTCGCCTTGTAGATCAGCACAAAGCCGAGCGCAACCAGGGCGTAGACGCAGCCCTGCGCGACCCCCGCAACCGACAATTGCAGCAGTTGATCCAGACCCTCTCCTCCTCCGCGCCGGATTCTACCAACGAAGTCCCGCACCGCCGGCTTTTCGGGACCGCGGTTTTTAAATAGTTTTCCGTAATGCACGCGGTGCGGACGGCGCGCGTGCAAGAAACGCCGCCCCGACCGCCGCCACGCTCAGCCCCACGAATACAAGCAGCGACGCGTCGTAGTTGCCGGTGGCGTCCCAGAGCAGGGCCGAGAGCACCGGCCCGACCGCCTGCGCGCCGACCTGGATGCTCAACGCCACGCCGCGGATCGCGCCGAAACTCGTGCGCCCGAAGAACTCGGCCCAGGCGACCGGGAGCATGGTCAGCAGGCCGCCGATGCCCAGCCCGAAAAGCATGGAAGCTGTGTAGGCAAGCGCCGCACTGTACGTCACGTACATGAGCGCGCTGCTCAGTCCCATCAACCCTGCCGCCAGGGCGAGTGCGAACCGGATCGGGATGCGCCGCGGCCAGAAGCCGAACCCGAAACCGGCAATCGCCGACAGCAGCGCGAAGGTGCTGACCGCGCCCGCCGCCACCCCCGCTCCCATGCCGCGCTCGATCAGCAGTGGCGCCTGGTGCAGGCTGACGCCGGACTGAACCGGATAGATCAGCAGGGTGAAAAGAGACAACAACCAGAACGCCGGGGTGGTGAGCGCCTGTGCACGGGTGAATTCCGGTTCGGCCGAACCGGCCGCCATGCCGGACGCCTGCGTTGAAGCCTCCCGCGCCGGCTTCGGTGCTGCTTCCACCACGGCGCCATCGGGCGCCTGGCCGACATCCGCAGGCCGGCGCACTTGCAGCAGCCAGTTGGGCAGCAGCCCCACGACCAGCACGGTGATGCCGACCGCCAGCCAGGCGGTGCGCCAGTTCGACGCCTGCATCACCAGGTGCGCGATCATCGGGATCACCACCAGCCCGGACATCTGCGCCAGCGTGACGATCGACGTCGCGAAGGTGCGGCGGCGTCCGAACCAGTTGACGATCGAGCCGTAGATGCCCAGGTCGTAGGGACCCGCGAAGTTCATCCGCGCCACGCAGTACATCAGGTAGAAGAACACGAGCGACTGGGTTGTTGATAAGAGCAGCAGCGGCACGCCGGTCAACAGAACCGCCGTGCAGAGCACCGCCCGCGCGCCGTTGCGATCGAGAAACGGGCCGATCAGCGGCGCGATCAGCGCGCCGAGGATGCCGCCGATCGAGACGGCGGCGGAGATCTCGGTGCGCGTCCAGCCGAACTCCGCGCTCATCGGCGCGATGAAGATCGACAGGGTCGCAACCGCCGGACCCTGCCGCGAGAACCCCGCTGCGCAGACGCAGGCGAGGATCACCCAGCCGTAGAAGAACGGCAGGCGCGCGGAGAGCCGCTCGACGAAGCGGCGCCGCACGTCGCGGCCGTTTGCGCTGCTACCCGCTGAAGCGCTCGAGGTGGTGATCGACGTCGCCGAACTGCTGCGCGATCATCGTGAGGCGCCGGAACGTGTGGCTGACCTTCATCTCCTCGGTCATGCCCATGCCGCCGTGCAGCTGGATCGCCTCCTGGCTGACATGCCGGCAGGCCTGCGATACGCGCACCTTGGCGGCGGACACCAGGCGCTTGCGCTCGGCGGCCTTCTTCTCGGAATCCACCTTGTCGCAGGCGAGGCAGGCCATCGACTTGGCCTGCTCGTAGCTGATCACCATGTCGACCATGCGGTGCTGCAGCGCCTGGAACGCGCCGATCGGCACGCCGAACTGCTTGCGCGTCTTCAGGTATTCGAGCGTGGCGTCGTTGGCGGACTTCATCGCGCCGACGGCCTCGGCGCAGACCAGCGCCGTGCCATAGTCGACCACGGCCTCGATCAGCGCGAGTCCCTTGCCTTCCTTGCCGATCAGTGCACCGGCATCGACCGACACATTGGCGAAGGTCACGTCGGCCGCGCGCATCTCGTCGAGCGTGCGATAGCCGTGCATCGTCACGCCGGGCGCACTCGCGTCGACGAGGAACAGGCTGATGCCGGACTTCGCCTTGTCGGTGCCCGAAGTGCGCGCCGACACCACGAGCTTGCCGGCCGAGGGTGCGCCCACGACGACCGATTTCGCGCCGTTGATCACCCAGCCAAGACCTGCTTTCGTCGCCCTGGTCGTGACATGCGCGAGGTCGTAGCGCGCCTCCGGTTCGGTCTGTGCGAACGCGAGCTTCATCTGGCCGGTGACCAGCGCCGGCAGCACCGCCTTCTTCATCTCGGGGCTGCCGCCGCGCGCCACGAACTGCGCGCCCATGATCGTGGCGAGGAAGGGTTCGACGACCAGTCCCTCGCCGATCGACTCCATGATGCCCATCATGTCGAGCGCGCCGCCGCCGAAGCCGTCGAAGGCGGCCGGTACCGGCAGGCCGAGCAGGCCCATCTCGGCGAAGGTGGCCCAGACGTCATCGCTGACGCCGGCGGGCGAATCGACGATCTTCTTGCGTGCTTCGAACGCGTAGTCCTTGGCGATGAAACGCTTGACCGAATCGGCAAGCAGCTGCTGTTCTTCGTTGTAATCGAAATTCATGCTGTCCTCCTTACAGACCCAGGGACATCTTGGAGATGATGTTGCGCTGGATCTCGTTCGAACCGGCGTAGATGGTGGTCTTGCGTGTGTTGCAGTAGCGCGGCGCAAGCGACGCGGCGAAGGCGTCGAAGCCTTCATCAGCGCTGGTGGCCTTGAACGGCTGCGCCATCGGGCCGACCGCCTGCATCATCAGCTCGGTGAGCGTCTGCTGGATCTCGGTGCCCTTGATCTTGAGCATCGACACGTCCGCCCCGGGCGGCTGGCCGCTGCGGCGCATCTGGTCGAGGAACCGCAGGTTGGTGATCTCGAGCGCCATCAGTTCGATCTCGACCTGCGCGATCTTGTCCTTGAAGCGCGTGTCCTCCGACAGCGGCTTGCCGTCCTTCACCTGGATCTTCGCGAAGGCCTTCAGCTTGGCCAGTTCGCGCTTGGACATGCCGATGCGCCCGGTGTTCATGCGCTCGTGGCCGAGCAGGTACTTGGCCACCGTCCAGCCCTTGCCTTCCTCGAACACGAGGTTCTCGGCCGGCACCCTGCACGTTCTCGAAGAACACCTCGTTCACCTCGTGCCCGCCGTCCATCAGGATCAGCGGCCGCACGGTGACGCCCGGGGTCTTCATGTCGATCAGCAGGAACGAAATGCCTTCCTGGCGCTTGGCGACCTGCGAGTCGGTGCGCACCAGGCAGAAGATCCAGTCGGCGTAGTGGCCCAGCGTGGTCCAGATCTTCTGGCCGTTGACGACGTAATGGTCGCCGTCGCGCTCGGCACGGGTCTTGAGCGAGGCGAGGTCGGAGCCCGAGCCCGGCTCCGAATAGCCCTGGCACCAGAAGTCCTCGCCGTTATAGATGCGCGGCAGGAAGCGCTTCTTCTGCGCCTCGGTGCCGAAGCGGTGCAGCACCGGCGCGCACATCGTCAGCCCGAACGGAATCAGCGGCGGCGTGCCGGCATAGCCGCACTCCTCCTCGAAGATATAGCGCTGCACGAGGTTCCAGCCGGTGCCGCCCCATTCCTTGGGCCAGGCCGGCGCGATCCAGCCCTGCTTTGCGAGGATCTTGTGCCAGCGGATCAGGTCGTCGCGCGACAGATGGTCGTGGCTGCTGACCTTGTCCGAGAGATCGTCCGGAAGGTTCTTCGCAAGCCAGCCGCGCACTTCGTCGCGAAAGGCGAGTTCTTCTTTCGAGTAATTCAAATCCATTGATTGCTCCTTGGCAAATTCGCAATACCAGCGCGGTGCACCCTGTTTTTCGAACGGAGCGACCGGGGGGTAACGGGGGGGCGCGAGAGCGACCCCCTGTTCGTCTAGTCTAGCCCAGCGAGAAGTCGACGACCATCCTTCCGATGGCCCTGGCTTCGATCAGATCATCGAACGCCTTGGGCAGTTCGTCAAAGCGGATCCGGCGCGCGATCCTGTCCAGATGCCGCGGCTTGAGGTCGGTCGCAAGGCGTTGCCAGATCCGGTTGCGCAGCGGCAGCGGACTGTTGGCATTGACCCCGATCAGGCGCACGCCGCGCAGGATGTAGGGCAGCACGCTGCCCTTGAAATCGATGCCGCCGGCATTGCCGAATGCTGCGATCACGCCGTCGGCCTGCATGGTGCGCGCGAGCCAGGCCAGTTGGTCGCCGCCGACCGAATCCACCGCGCCCTGCCACATCGGTTTTTCCAGCGGCCGGGTGCCGAATTCGTAGGTCTTGCGGTCGATCACCTGCACAGCGCCGAGCGAACGCAGGTAGTCGGCTGCTTCCGGCTTGCCGGAGAGCGCGACCACTTCGTAACCACGTCCGGCGAGCAGGTCGATCGCCACCGAGGCAGCGCCACCGGTGGCGCCGTTGACCAGCACCTTTCCCTTGCCCGGGCGCGAGCCCGTTGAGTTCCATGAGATCCACCGACAAAGCCGCCGTATAGCCGGCCACGCCGAGCGCCACCGTTTCAAACGCTTCGAGGCCCGCCGGCACCTTGACCAGCCAGTCCGCCGGAAAGCGGTTGATCTCCTGGTAGCCGCCGTCGTGGTCGGCGCCGATGCCGAAGCCGTGCGCGATCACCCGGTCGCCGGGCTTGAAGCGCGCATCCTCCGACTGGGTCACTTCGCCGCAAACGTCGATCCCCGCCGTGCAGGGAAAGCGCGTCACGATCTTCGCGCGGCCCAGCGCCGTCAGCGCATCCTTGTAATTGACGCTGGCATAGAGCGACCGGATCACCACATTGCCGGCATCGAGCTGATCGCTCGCGAGTTCGGCGTAGCGGCCGACGCCGAACTTGCCTTCCTCGAAAACCCGGAACGCGCGAATCATTCCTTTTCCGGCAGTACTCATAGCAGCGTCACCCCGCCGTCGGCCACGATGCACTGTCCGGTAATGAACGCCGCCGCCTGCGAGGCGAGGAACACCGCGATGCCGCCGATGTCGCGCGGCTCGCCCAGGCGCCGCAGCGGCGTGGCCTGCTCGCGCTCGGTGCGGCGCGCGTCGTCCTCCCACAGCGCCTTCGCGAAATCGGTCCGCACCAGTCCCGGCGCGATCGCATTCACGCGGATGTTCTTCGGCCCCCATTCGGCGGCCAGGTTCTTGACCAGCATGTGGTCGGCCGCCTTGGAGATGCCGTAGATGCCGAGGATGGTGCTCGCCTTCAGCCCGGCGATCGAACCCACCATGATCAGGCTGCCGCCGCCGCGCTCGGCCATGCCGGGAATGACGAGGTTGGCCAGCCACAGGTTGGAGCGCACGTTGGAGGCCATGACCTTGTCGAACACCTCGTCCGACAAGCCGCTGAGCGGGCCGTAGTAGGGGTTGATCGCGGCGTTGCAGACCATGATGTCGACCTTGCCCCAGGCCTTGACCGTCGCGTCCACGAGCGCCTTCACGTCCTCCTTTCGGCCCACGTTGCAGGGCTGCGCCATGACCGTCAGCCCCATGCCCGCAAGTTCGGCGCGGGTCGCCTCGCAGGCGTCGGCCTTGCGGCTGCAGATCATGACCCTGGCCCCGGCACGGCCGAGCTCTTCGGCAATCGATTTGCCGATGCCCTTGGTCGAGCCGGTGACGATGGCCACCTGGCCGGAAAGGTCGAACAGGGAGGAGGAAGCGGACGCCATGGATGAACCTCAGATGAATTTGTTTCGGGAAAGGCGTAAGCGTAGCCAATAAGCGCGCCACACGGGCATCCGGCGAGGCCGGGTTTTACTGCAATGCAAAAGACCTTGCGCTTAATACGGTCAGCATTTCGATATGCAAAACACGATATGATTAAATTGACAGAGGGCGCGGCGCGCCAAACAATCGAAATGCGAAACAGGTTCCGGTTTTGTTTCGCACATCCGACTTGGATTCCAGACTCGCAGGACGCGGTTTCCTGCGGCGATGTGCAGTCGCGATTTGTTGTGCAGCCGTGCCGAGTACCCGGTGCCAGGACCACGCCGAGACGTGGATGCGCCGGGATTGAACCCTTTTAACAGCCGTCACACCTCCAGGAGGAGATCATGGGCGCATCCGAGTCCAACGCACCCCTTTCCGCGCCGCAGGCGGCGCCCGTCTTCAGCTACGAACACGAAGGCGACCGCCAGTTCGCCACCACGCTCGCGCGCGGGCTGGAAGTCCTGCGCTGCTTCACGCCGCTCGAGCCGATGCTCGGCAACAAGGAAATCTCGGTGCGCACCGGGCTGCCCAAGCCCACGGTGTCGCGCCTGACCTACACGCTGACCAAGCTCGGGTATCTGCGCCACAACATGCGGCTGGGCAAGTACCAGCTGGGTTCGGCCGTGCTGTCGATCGGCTACCCGCTGCTCGCGAGCATGAGCGCGCGCCAGATCGCGCGTCCCTACATGAAGGAACTCGCCGACCACGCCAACGCCTCGGTGTCGATGGGCATCCGCGACCGGCTCAACGTGGTGTTCGTCGAGAGCTGCCGCTCGGCCAGCGGTACGCCGACCCTGCCGGACATCGGCACCGCGGTCCCGATCGCGCAGGCTTCGGTGGGCCGCGCCTTCCTCGCTGCGTGTACGCCGGCGGAACGCGAGGCGCTGCTGAACCAGATGAAGGTCAAGGAACCCGAGATGCACCGCAAGTACCGCGCGCAGATCGACAAGAGCCTGCAGGAAATCCGCGACCGCGGCTTCTGCGTGTCGTACGGCGACCTGCGCCGCGAGATCCACGCGGTGGGCGTGCCGATGCGCCGCACGGTCGATGGCGAGATCGTCGCCTTCAACTGCAGCATCGCCGCGTTCATGCTGAAGAAAGGCCAGATCGAAGACGACATCGGTCCGCGCCTGGTGCAGATGGTGCGCAATATCGAGGCCGCCCTGGGTATGCACTGATGGCGGCCGCATGCCGCCACACGTCATGATCCGCGACGAAAAAAAGCTCTCGGGCCTGCTCGAGAGCACGCGCCGCTTCGTGCGCGAAACGGCGATACCGAACGAGGAACGCGTCGAGCGCGAGAACGCGATCCCCGAGGAGATCGTCGGCCAGATGCGCAGGCTCGGTCTGTTCGGCTGGAGCATCCCCGAGGAATACGGCGGCGCCGGCCTGACGACCGAGGAACTGTGCCTCGCCAACATGGAGATCTCCCAGTGCGCGGTCGCGTACCGCGCACGCGCCGGCACCAACACCGGCATCGGTGCCGAAGCGATCATCCAGGACGGCACGCCCGAACAGAAAAAGAAATACCTCCCGCGCCTCGCAACCGGCGAGATCACCGGCTGCCTTGCGGTGACCGAGCCCGAGGCGGGCTCGGACCTGCTGGGGGGGCTTGCCACCACCGCGATCGAAGATGGCGACGCCTGGATCCTCAACGGCACCAAGCGCTACATCACCAATGCGCCGCTGGCCGATGTGTTCACCGTGCTGGCACGCAGCGACCCCGCAAACAAGGGCGGGTCGGGCACGACGAGCTTTCTCATCGAGCGCGGCACACCGGGGCTGTCCATCGGACCCGAGCACAAGAAAATGGGCCAGGAAGGCTCCCCCGTGTCCGAGGTGTACTTCAAGGACTGCCGGGTGCCGAAGTCCGCCGTGCTCGGCGGCGTGCCCGGGCAGGGCTTTCGCGCGGTGATGAAATCGCTGAACAAGCAGCGCATCAACCTCGCGTCGCTCTGCACCGGGCCGGCGATCCGCCTGCTCGAGGAGGCGCTGCGCCACGCGCGCACGCGCAAGCAGGGCGGCTCGGCGATCGGCGAGTTCCAGCTGGTGCAGGCCATGCTCGCCGACTGCAAAGTGGAGATCTCGGCGGCGCGCGCACTGATCCTCGAGACCGCGCGCAAGCGCGATCTTGGCTGCGACGTGACCATGGAAGTCTCGATGTGCAAGTACTATGCCTCCGAGATGGCGGGGCGCGTCGCGGATCGCGTGGTGCAGATCTTCGGCGGTGCCGGTTACTGCGAGGACATCGGCGGGTCGGTATCGCGTTTCTACCGCGACGTGCGACTGTTCCGTTTGTATGAAGGCACCAGCCAGATTCATCAGTTGAATATCGCCAAGCTGCTGTTGCGTGGCGCAAAATAAAACAACGGAGGAAGACATGAAGACAATGTTCCGCGGCCTGTGCGCCGCCGCACTGCTTGGCGCCACCATGACGGCCGGCGCACAGGCCTGGCCCACCAAGCCGATCCACCTGATTTCGCCCTACGCGGCCGGCGGCACCAACGACGTCACCGCCCGCATTGTTTCCGAGCAACTGCAGCAGCGCCTCGGACAGGCGATCCTGGTCGAGAACAAGCCGGGTGCGAGCACCAACATCGCATCTAGTTTTGTGGCCAAGAGCGCGCCGGACGGCTACACCTTCTACTGGGTGGCCGCGCCGTTCACCGTGAACCCGTACCTCTTCAAGACGATTCCCTACGATCCGCTCAAGGACTTCGTGCCGGTCGCGCAGACCGTGATCCAGCCGATCATGTTCTCGGTGCCGGCCGCATCCCCGGCGAAGACCGTGAAGGAGTACCTCGACCTCGCGCGCACCAAGGCCGACCAGGCCACGGTCTGCAGCCCCGGCAATGGCAGCGGCCCGCACCTCGCGATGGAGCAGCTGGCCGGCGCAAGCGGCCTGCCGCTGGTGCACGTGCCGTACAAGGGCGATGCGCCCGCGGTCAACGACCTGCTCGGCGCGCGCGTGGGCGCCTGCATGAATGCGTTCGGCACGCCGCTGCCGCATATCAAGGCCGGCAAGCTGCGCGGGCTGGCCGTGGTCGCGAAGGAACGCATGCCCCAGCTGCCCGAAATCCCGACCTTCGCCGAGGCCGGATACCCGCAGGTCGATGCCTATGCCTGGTTCGGCATGCTCGCGCCGGCCGGCACGCCGCCGGCGATCATCGAAAAGATGAATACGGAGCTGAACGCCGTGCTCAAGAGCAAGGTCGTGCTCGACCGGTTCACGCTGCTCGGCGCACTCGCGGTGGGCGGCAGCGCGGCCGACTTCGACCGCTACCTCCGCGCCGACCTGCAGAAATGGGCGCGCATCGTCAAAGAACGCAATCTGCACGCAGACTGAACGATGAGCGGTACGGCAAGCAAAAGCGCGCCGCAGGGACCACTGAAAGGCCTGCGCGTCCTCGACATCGCGACCATCGTCGCCGCGCCCTCGGCGGCGGCGATGCTCGGCGACTACGGCGCCGAAGTGGTGAAGCTCGAGCTGCCGATCGGCGACGGCGCGCGCGGCTTTCCGCCGCACAAGGACGGCAAGGCGCTGTGGTGGAAGGTCACCAACCGCAACAAGAAATTCGCAACGCTCGACCTGAGAAAGCCCGAGGGCATCGCGATCCTGAAGCAGCTGCTCCCGAAGTTCGACGTGCTGATCGAGAACTTCCGTCCCGGCACGCTCGACAAATGGGGCCTGCCGAAGGAAGTGCTGTGGGCGATCCAGCCGCGCCTCGTGATCCTGCGCGCCACCGGCTTCGGCCAGACCGGGCCCTACCGCAACCGGCCGGGCTTTGCGCGCATCTTCGAGGCGATGAGCGGCCTGACCTACATCACCGGCGAGCCCGACGGCGAGCCCATGCATGCGGGCTATCCGATCGGCGATGCGGTCGGCGGCGTATTCGGCGCGCTGGGCATCATGACCGCGCTGTGGAAGCGCGCGAAGGATCCGGACGCGCCCGGGCGAGGAGATCGACCTCTCGATGACCGAGGCGACGCTGAAGCTGCTCGATTTCCTGGCGATCGAACACGACCAGCTCGGCGCGGTGCGAGAGCGCAGCGGCAACGCCAACCAGTATTCGGCGCCCGCCGCGGTGTTCCGCACGAAGGACAACCGCTGGGTCACGCTGGCCGGATCGACCAACGCGCTGTATGCAAACAACTGCCGCGCGATCGGCCGGCCCGGAACTGATCGACGATCCGCGCTTTGCCAACAACGCGCAGCGCGTGACGTTCATGAAGTGAACTGAACGCGATCTTCTCCG
>CAWJNP010000070.1:0-16249 GCA_963844255.1 uncultured beta proteobacterium | reverse complement strand
CAAGAAATCGCAGGGCCATCGCCAGTCGTTCACCGAAGTGCGCATCGACGATATCGTCGGCGCCTAAGCAAAGGACTCCCTCATGGCACACAAGAAAGCAGGCGGCAGTTCAAGGAACGGCCGCGATTCTCAGGCCAAGCGCCTCGGCGTGAAGGCTTTTGGCGGTGAACTCATCCCCGCCGGCAGCATCATCATCCGCCAGCGCGGCACCCGGGTGCATCCCGGCATCAATGTCGGCATGGGCAAGGATCACACCTTGTTCGCAAAGATCACCGGCAAGGTGGTGTTTGCGATCAAGGGCGAAAAGGGCAAGCACATGGTCAGCGTGGTGGCCGCTTAGCGGAACCACTGCCCGACCCGAAAAAGCCCTATCGTGCTGATAGGGCTTTTTTGTTTCTGGAACCCAGATGAAGTTCATAGACGAAGCACGCATTCAGGTTTACGCAGGCAAGGGCGGCAACGGCGTCGCCGCCTTCCGGCGGGAGAAGTTTGTCCCGCGTGGCGGACCCAGCGGGGGTGATGGCGGCCGGGGCGGGAGCATCTGGGCCGTTGCCGACCGCAACATCAACACGCTGATCGACTACCGCTTTGCCCGCCAGCATCGCGCCAAGGGCGGCGAAAACGGCCGCAACCGCGACCAGTATGGCAAGGGGGCGGAAGACATCGAACTGCGCATGCCGGTCGGAACGCTGATCCGGGACTTCGAATCGGGCGAACTGCTTGTCGACCTCGCCCGCCACGGCGACCGGGCCCTGATCGCCAAGGGTGGTGAGGGAGGCCTCGGCAACCTGCATTTCAAGTCGAGCACGAACCGTGCGCCGCGCCAGTTCACCAAGGGCACTCCCGGGGAGGAGCGCGAGCTCCAGCTCGAGCTGCGCGTCCTGGCCGACGTCGGTTTGCTCGGTCTGCCGAACGCAGGCAAGTCCACATTCATACGTGCCGTGTCGAGCGCGCGGCCGAAAGTTGCCGACTACCCCTTCACCACGCTCAGCCCGCAGCTTGGCGTGGTGCGCCTCGGAATGTCCTCGAGCTTCGTTATCGCTGATATTCCGGGTCTGATCGAAGGTGCGTCCGAGGGCGCCGGACTCGGGCACCAGTTCCTGCGCCACCTGTCGCGCACACGGCTGCTGCTGCACATCGTCGATATTGCACCGCTCGATGAAGGGATCGATACGGTCAAGGAGGCCAAGGCGATCGTCAAGGAACTCAAGAAGTACGACAAGACATTGTTCGACAAACCGCGCTGGCTGGTCTTCAACAAGACCGACCTGGATCCCGCGCACGATGCAAGAATCGCCAAGTTCCTCAAGTCGATGCGCTGGAAGGGCCCCTGGTTCAAGGTCAGTGCGATCAACGGGGAAGGTTGCATGGAGGTATGCCATAAGGCCGCGAAGTTTCTCGCGGCAGCGGCCGCTGCGGAGCACAGGGAGTGAACAGCGGCCAGGCCACGGCCAGCGTCGTAGCCGCTGCGCGGCGGCTGGTCGTCAAGGTCGGCTCCAGCCTGGTGACCGACGAGGGGCGCGGACTCGACCATGCGGCAATCGCGCGCTGGACGAAACAGATTGCCGGCCTTCGTGCGAGCGGCAAGCAGGTGATTCTGGTCTCTTCCGGCGCAATCGCGGAAGGCATGCTCCGGCTGGGATGGACGCGCCGCCCAAGTGCGGTGCACGAACTCCAGGCAGCGGCAGCAGTGGGCCAGATGGGGCTCGTGCAGTGCTACGAGACGTGTTTTCGCGAGCACGGCATCTCCACCGCGCAAGTACTGCTGACGCACTCCGACATGGCAGATCGTCAGCGTTACCTGAATGCGCGTTCGACGCTGCGCACGCTCCTCGACCTGGGCGTGATACCGGTCATCAACGAAAACGACACCGTCGTCACTGACGAAATCAAGTTCGGGGACAACGATACGCTCGGTTCGCTGGTGACCAATCTTGTCGAGGCCGACGTGCTCGTCATACTCACGGACCAGCGCGGCCTGTACGCGGCCGATCCGCGGCGCGAACCGGCAGCAAGACTCATCCCGCAGGCCGTTGCGGGCGATCCCGTCCTCGAGTCCTATGCAGGCGGTGCGGGCGGCGCGCTTTCCAAGGGAGGCATGCTGACCAAGGTACTTGCCGCGAAGCGGGCCGCGCGCAGCGGAGCGCATACTGTGATCGCATCCGGTCATGAGCCCGACGTACTGACGCGTCTCGCCGCCGGCGAATGCATCGGCACCCAGCTGACTGCCTCGACAATGGCGCTCGCTGCCCGCAAGCAATGGATGGCGGATCACCTGACCGTCAGCGGCCGGCTGAGTCTCGATGCCGGCGCAGTCCGCGCCCTTGCGACCGGGGGAAGGAGCCTGCTGCCGATCGGGGTTGTCGCCGTATCGGGCGAATTCGACCGTGGCGCCGTGGTGACGATTGCAGGCCCGGACGGGATCGAAATCGCCCGCGGGTTGGTCAACTATGCGTCGGACGAGGCCCGCCGGATCATGCGAAAGCCATCCAGCGAGATTGAGGCCATCCTCGGATATGTGGACGAACCGGAACTCATACACAGGGACAATCTGGTGCTGATGCGCTGAAACGCGCCAGTGGGAAAAGTCCTGCTGAGGAAAGTCCCGGTGGGGAAAGGCCTAGTGGCGAAAGTCCGAGTGGTTGCTGGCGGCATCCGGATGGCTGCCCGCTCGCAAGGCACTGACTCCCTCCTTGCGTGTCGCGATGGTGAAACCAGACGGGCAGAAGAAATCCCGCATCAGTACGAGGTGCTGGCGTCCCGGTGCGCCGAGGGAGAGCTTCTTCCAGTCTCCGCTGCGCACGATCGCCCAGCTCTTGTCTGCGGAACGACCGGTCGCATAGACGCGATGAGAAACGGTGGAACAGCGCAGTCCGTCGAAACTCACGCTCTCCACCCCGGTGCGGCTGCGCGCGACCGAAACGTAGCGGACGATCTTGTCCTCCCCGATCGTGATCGACTCGGCGTCCACGAAAAAACGGAAGCTGCCCGCCCCGCGCACCTCGAATTCCAGCAGATTTTCAGGGCTCGGAAACGGGGGGAGTTTCAGTTCACCTTCCTTCCATTCCGGCTCGTCCCGTCCCGGCACATCGATGCCGGCTTCTCGCGGCTTGTAGCCTGAATCAAACGGGTTGTCGGCCTGTGCGAAAACGCCCCAGCACAGGAGGGCAAGCGCGAGACCGGCAAGCCACCTCAAGCGAGATCGCCCACCAGCGATGCGCGCACCGCCTGATCGACCGCGTCGAGCCTGGCCTCATACGCCGGGTGGTCCACGCCGGCTGCGAGCGCGACGCCGTACTTGAGGGATTTTTGCGTTTCCTCGTCCAGCTGGAAACGAAGAAAATGAACCGCGGCGGTCTTGGTGTCGTTTTCGCGTTCAAGATCTTCGTCCGCGTGCGCGAACAAGCGCTTGCAGCCCTCGGCCTGGATCCAGACGCGATCTTCCACGCCCTTGAGCTTCGCAAGCATCCTGGCCCGCTCCACGACGTCGGTGTACTCGATCATCATGGTGGCCTTGAAATTGCTGCCATCTGGAATCAGCGGATTGTAGACGTCAAGTTCGTCCTGAATTCCGCTCTCCTCGAACGTGCGCTCGATGCGCAGCATCTCCTGGATCTGGTAGCGGATCGTGAGCTCGTCTTCAAAAATGAGCGTCACATGGTCTCCAAGATGCACCGTACGCTGCTTCTTGTGCGCGATCACGCGTGCACGGAATTCGTTGCGCTGCTTCGAATACGCTTCCAGCGAGAGCAGCGACTCTCTTGCGATCTGAGGCATGGTTGTCGGCACGTTGGTTTCGTCTGTGGTTCAGGAAAAACGGGCGGGACCCTCCGGCCCCGCCCGGTACTCGTGCTGCAGCGGCGCCGCAAGCCGGCCGTCCGCCTTGTACCGCTGTCTAGTCGACCAGGGCGTCCAGCGCCTTCTGGAAGCGGTTCGCGTGCGAACGCTCCGCCTTTGCCAGCGTCTCGAACCAGTCTGCGATCTCGGTAAACCCTTCCTCGCGCGCCTGTTTGGCCATGCCGGGGTACATGTCGGTGTACTCGTGCGTTTCGCCTGCGACAGCCGCCTTCAGATTGGCGCGGGAACCGCCGATCGGCAGATCCGTCGCGGGGTCGCCGACGGTCTCCATGTACTCCAGATGGCCGTGCGCGTGCCCGGTCTCGCCTTCGGCGGTCGAACGGAACAGTGCGGCAACATCGTTCTGGCCTTCGACGTCCGCCTTTGCTGCGAAATACAGATAGCGACGGTTGGCCTGGCTCTCGCCGGCGAAAGCCGCCTTCAGATTGTCATGGGTCTTCGATCCCTTGAGCTGCATGTATGCCTCCTGATGTATGGGGGTCCTGCGATGACGATTCGATTGCAATAACGACGACGCGCAATGTTACGAACCGGCCAACAGGTTAGAGCCCCCGGAGACATAGATCAAATCGAAATTGACAATGCGCCCGATTGAACCCGCCTATACAAACACTTACCGGGGCATGGCCTCGTCAGGCCGACGGCGCGCGCGCTGGTCGGTCGCCAGAAACCGGTGCAGTTCGGTCAGCGCCCGCTGGTAGACGTCGCGCTTGAATTCAATCACCGACTCGAGCGGGATCCAGTAATCGTGCCAGCGCCACGCGTCAAATTCCGGCTTCTCGTTCGCGCGCAGCTTGACGTCGCAGTCCCGGGCGGTCATGCGAAGCAGGAACCAGATCTGCTTCTGCCCGCGATATGTGCCGCGCCAATCACGCCTCACCCACTGATCGGGAACTTCGTACCGCAACCACTGCCGGGTGCGGCCGAGTATCCGCACATGGTCCGGCTTGAGCCCGGTCTCTTCCTCCAACTCCCGGAACATTGCCTGTTCAGGGGTCTCGCCATGCTTGATGCCGCCCTGCGGAAACTGCCACGAGTGCTGGTGCACACGCTTGCCCCAGAACACTTCGTTGCGCGTATTGCACAGAACGATGCCGACATTGGGGCGGTACCCATCTTTATCGAGCATCCTGACACCGCCATCAGTTAGAATCCTGACTCGATTTTTTCACATTTCCGCAGCGAATAAAAGGCAATCCAGTCGTCTGTCACACTGCTGACTCCGCAACTGCAGCCACGGGCGCGGATTCATGCAGGATCCAGCCCCCCGCCAACACCGCGAGCCGCCTCCCGAACCCATGCGATCTTCACGCACCCTGATTTCAACGCTCAAGGAAGCCCCGTCCGAGGCCGAGCTCATCAGCCATCGCCTGATGCTGCGTGCCGGCCTGATCCGACGCGCCGCCAGCGGTATCTACACGTGGATGCCGCTCGGGCTTCGGGTTGTTCGCAAGGTGGAGGCAATCGTGCGCGATGAAATGAACCGCGCGGGCGCCGTCGAACTCTCGATGCCGGTCGTACAGCCGGCGGAGCTCTGGCAGGAGTCGGGGCGCTGGCAGGCCTATGGGCCGGAACTGCTGCGCTTCAAGGACCGACACGAGCGGGACTTCGTCATCCAGCCGACTTCAGAGGAGGCGATCACCGACATCGCGCGCAGCGAGCTGAAGAGCTACCGCAAGCTGCCGCTCCACCTGTACCAGATCCAGACGAAATTCCGGGATGAGCGGCGACCGCGATTCGGCGTGATGCGGGGCCGGGAATTCGTGATGAAGGACGGCTACTCGTTTCACGCAGACTACGGCGATCTGGAGCGCGAGTACCGCAACATGTACGACACGTATACGCGCATCTTCACCCGGCTTGGGCTCAGGTTCCGTGCAGTCGCCGCGGACACGGGCGCCATCGGGGGCACCGGCTCGCATGAGTTTCAGGTGCTTGCCGATTCGGGCGAGGACGCAATCGCTTTCTGCCCCGGATCGGATTTCGCCGCGAACGTGGAACTGGCCGAGGCACTGGCACCCGAGAACGGCCGCCCGGCGGCCTCGGAACCCATGCAGAAGGTTCCCACCCCGGGCATGACGAGCTGCGAAGAAGTCGCGCAGCTGCTCGGCCTGCCGCGTCAGAGCACGGTCAAGGCGATCGCCGTCATGAGCAACGACAGGTTCTTCCTGCTGCTCCTGCGCGGTGATCACTCGCTGAACGAAATCAAGGCAGCCAAGATCGAAGGCCTCAACCCCTTCCGCTTCGCGACCGAAGCGGAGATCGTCACGCACATGCGCTGCCGTCCGGGCTACATCGGACCGGTAGGACTCGACGGCATCGACATCATCGCCGACCGTGCGGTGGCCGTGATGGCCGACTTCGTCTGCGGTGCGAACGAAGAGGGCTTTCACCTGCGCGGCGTGAATTTCGTCCGGGACCTGCCCGAGCCCCCGAAAGTCGCTGATATCCGCAACGTCGTGTCCGGTGACCCCAGCCCCGACGGCAAGGGGCAGCTGGAACTCTGCCGCGGAATCGAGGTCGGCCACATATTCCAGCTACGGACCAAGTATTCCGAGGCCATGAAAGCGGTGTTCCTCGACGAAAAGGGTGAATCGCGTCCGATGGAAATGGGATGCTACGGCATCGGTGTAACCCGTATCGTCGCCGCAGCAATCGAGCAGGGCCACGACGCGCGCGGCGCGATCTTTCCCGCGCCGATCGCCCCCTTCGAGGCCTGCGTGGTCCCGATCGGGTACCACAAGAGCAGCGCAGTCAGAGAAGCTGCCGACGGACTGTACGCGGCGCTCCGGGATGCCGGCGTCGACGTTCTGCTCGACGATCGCGATGAACGTCCGGGCGTGATGTTCGCCGATATGGAGCTGATCGGCGTGCCTCACCGGCTGGTGGTGTCTGAAAAAGGTCTCGCAGCGGGCACCGTCGAGTACAAGGGCCGGAGCGACGAAAAGCCGGCCCTGGTGCCGCAGGCGCAGGCCGTCGAAACAATCAAGGCCAGGCTCTCGTCTGCGTGAGAGCGCTCGCGGCCTTCATTCTTTTCCTTGCGGGTTGCGGCGCTGCGCACGCCGGCGCACAGATCTACGAACCACTCGCTGCGAATGTCCTGTCAGCGATGTCCGCCGCCGTCAGCGACCGGTCGGTTCCGTTCCTCGAATTCAAGGATCCCGAAAATGCGCGACGCTGGCTCAACGAAATGTCCTCACGGCTCGGGCGCCGCATGCCTGACCGAGTGGCACGCACGGAGTTGCTGAAGACTGTGCATCACGAGGCGATGCGCTCCGGACTCGACCCCCAGCTGGTGCTGGGCCTGATCGAGGTGGAAAGCGGTTTCCGCAAGTACGCCGTTTCAAGCGCCGGTGCGCGCGGCTTCATGCAGGTGATGCCCTTCTGGGTGAAGCTGGTCGGCCGTCCGGGACACAACCTGTTCCATTCCCGCCTGAACATACGCTACGGTTGCGTCATCCTGCGCCACTATCTCGATATGGAAAAAGGCGACTACTTTCGTGCGCTCGGACGCTATAACGGGAGTCTGGGCAAGGCGGAGTATCCGAACCTCGTTCTGCAGGCCTGGAAGGGAAAGTGGGGCTACGCGGGAGCCACGCACTAGATGATGCCCAAAGCCTCCGCCGTGTCGGCCTGGTTCTCCGGCGCACGCCAGCCCGAGCACAGCCCCATCACGCTCGGCCATCGGCGCGTATACATCCTGCCGACACGGCTGGGCGTGATGTTCGCCGTCACGCTGCTGATCATGCTGGTCGGATCGATCAACTACGTCCTGTCGCTCGGATTCATGCTCACTTTCCTGCTCGCGGGCATGGGCCTGGCGGGCATGGTTCACACGGTGCGCAACCTTGCGCGTCTGCAGATCGCCACGGGGCGCGTCGAATCCGTGTTTGCCGGCGAAGCGGCGCAGTTCCGTCTGTTTGCTGAAAACCCGGCGCACTGGGAGCGGCCGGCCATCATGTTTCGACACGACGCGTCCGGTGCCCAGACAGTGGCCGATGTGCCGGCCAGCGGTAGTGCGGAGATCGTTCTTGCGGTGCCTGTCGATCAGCGCGGCTGGCTTCCACTCGACCGGGTGACGCTGGAAACGCGCTATCCGCTCGGACTGTTTCGTGCCTGGAGCCATGTCAGACCGGAGTACCGCTGCCTCGTCTACCCGCGGCCGGAGAACTCGCCGCTGCCCGCGTCCAGCCCGGAGGCGGCCACAGGTGCAAGAGCCGCCGCCATCCAGGGTACCGACGATTATTCCGGCCTGCGCAACTATCAGCCGGCCGATTCGCCGCGTCACGTTGCATGGAAGGCGGTGGCACGCAGCGAGTCCATGCTCACCAAGCAGTTCAGCGGCGATGCCTCCGCTGAATTGTGGCTGGACTGGTCACTGCTCCCGGGGTCACTCGATGCGGAAGCAAGACTGTCCAGGCTGACGGGCTGGGTGCTGGCGGCCGAAACGCAGGGACTGCGCTACGGACTTCGCCTGCCGGGCGTTGAAATTCCGCCTGGACATGGGGAGTCGCATCGCGGCGGCTGTCTTTCTGCACTCGCCCTGCATGAGCACTGAACCGGACATGGGCTGCGAGTGACGACGGCGACAGCGCACCCGCTCGCGCCTGAACTGCGCGCGATTACCGGCCGCGACCTCGGCTGGCTCTGCGGCTGCCTGGTCTTCGTGATTGCGCCGCACGCGCAGCGCGTGCCCTGGTGGCTGACGATTTTCGCAATCTGCCTGTTCGGCTGGCGCACCTATCTCGCCATGGACAACCGGCGCCTGCCCTCGGTGTGGCTGTTGATCGCGGTCGCAGCGCTGGGCATGGTGGCCGTCGCAATCGAATACCGCACGCTGTTCGGCCGATCCGCAGGAATTGCGCTGCTGATGATGCTTGCAGGCCTCAAGCTACTGGAGATGCGCTCGCATCGCGACGCAACGATGGTCGTTTTCCTCTGTTACTTCCTGATCCTGACCAATTTTCTCTATACGCAGTCAATCCCCACGGCCCTGCTCATGTGCGGCGCCCTCGTGGCGATTACCGGCGCGCTCGTGTCGTTCAGCGCACCGCAGCTCAAGGCAGTGGCCAGCCTGCGCACCTCGGGCCTGCTTCTCGGGCACGCAATACCGATCGGCCTCGTGCTGTTCGTGCTGTTCCCGCGCGTGCAGGGGCCGCTCTGGGGCATGCCGCAGGACGCGTACTCCGGCATCTCGGGCCTTTCCGACACCATGGCACCGGGCAATCTTGCGCAGCTCTCGCTGTCCGATGCGACCGCCTTTCGCGTGCTGTTCAAAGGGCAGGTGCCGCGGCCTCGCGAGCTTTACTGGCGCGGCCCCGTCCTGTGGGACTTCGACGGACGCACATGGCGCACCGGGCCGCGGAAACTGCGCGCGGCAGATGACGTGGAAGGCGGCGACGGCACGTTCGAGTACAGCGTCGTGCTGGAACCCCACAATCGCAACTGGCTTTTCGCGCTCGAGACGGCTGCGTCGCTGCCGCCGAACGCCTGGCTATCGAACGACGGACAGGTGCTCTCGAATAACGAAGTTCGTCGCCGGATCCGCTACGACATGAGCTCCATCGTAGGGGCGCGCCGCACCACACCGGAGACGGCCGGCAGCGTCGCGCGCGCAACCCTGCTGCCGCGTGGTTACAACCCCCGCACGCTGGAACTCGCTTCGGGCTGGCGCCAGACCATACAGGGCGACGAGGCGATCATGGCGCACGCGATCGCGTGGCTGCGCGCCCGGAGCTATGTCTATACCCTGCTGCCACCCGTTCTGGGCCGCGACAGCGTCGACGAATTCCTGTTCGACACCAAGCGCGGATTCTGCGAACACTTCGCGTCCGCCTTCGTCGTGCTGATGCGGGCTGCCGGCGTGCCCGCGCGCGTCGTGACCGGCTACCTCGGCGGCGACTTCAATCCGCGCGACGGCTATGTCACGGTACGCCAGGCGGAAGCGCACGCCTGGGCGGAGGTCTATGTGGACAAGCGCGGCTGGATACGGGTCGATCCCACGGCAGTGTCGGTTCCCGGCCGTCTCGAATCCGGACTCGCAGGCGCGGTTCCCGCCGGCGATCCGGTGCCCTTTCTGATGCGCGCGGACGCCGCGTGGCTCAAGTCGCTGCGCTATAACTGGGAGGCGCTCACCAACCAGTGGAACCTGTGGGTGCTCGGTTACAACACCGAACGCCAGCGCGACTTCCTCTCGCGCATCGGGCTGACCGACGCGGACTGGCGGGATCTGGCTACCCTGCTCGTCTCGACCCTGGGCGTGATCATCATTGTCCTGCTTGCCTGGTCTCTGAAGCGGATCGCACGTCCTGATCCGGTGCAACTCTCCTGGCTAGCCTTCTGCCGCAAGCTGGCTGCGGCTGGTCTGCCGCGCAGCGAGCACGAAGGGCCGCGCGACTTTGCGGAGCGCGCGGCACAACGCTTTCCCGCGCTGGCCGCAGGGATCGTTTCGCTGACGGAGCGCTATGTCGCGTTGCGCTACGGACCCGTGCGCGCGGACGACGAGGTGGCGCAATTCCGGCGTGCAGTACGGGATTTCCGAACGACATGAGGTGCGCACGCGCCCTGCTCGTTTTCTTCCTCATCTCGGTGGGTGCAGCCGGAGGGTCAGAGGCGGCACGGCCGCGTGCCGCGGCGCGCAGCCACTATGGCGACCGGCCCGAGGTGCATCAGTTCATCCGTGAGATGGCGCAAAGGCACGGCTTTGCGGAGAGCGAACTCAGGCAGGTGTTCAACCGCGTCATGCAACAGCCGGAAATTCTCCGCGCCATCCGTCCGCCGCTCTCGCCAAGGGTACGTTCCTGGGAAAGATACCGGGCGATCTTCCTGAACGAGCGCCACATCGCTGAGGGCCTGCGATTTTTCGCGCACAACGCCGAGGCACTGGCGCGCGCCGAGCGGGAATTCGGCGTGCCGCAGGAGATCATCGTCGCGATCATCGGGATCGAGACGTTCTACGGAAAGAACATGGGCAAGTGGCGCGTAATCGACGCGCTTGCCACGCTTGCGTTCGACTATCCGCCGCGCGCCGAATTCTTTCGCGGCGAGCTCGAATCGTATCTGCTGTTCGTGCGCGAGTCGGATCTCGACGTGCTCGGCGTGCTCGGCTCATACGCAGGGGCCATCGGGATCCCGCAATTCATGCCCGGCAGCTACCGGCGCTGGGCGGTGGACTACGACGGGGACGGCGTTCCACGCCTGCGCTCAAGTCCGACGGACGCCATCGGTTCGGTGGCCAATTTCCTGCGCATGCACGGGTGGGTGCAGGGTGCGCCGATCGCCTACCCGGTCGAAGCCGGGTCCACCGATACGGCACCACTGCTTGTCGCCGGCCTCAAACCGTCATTCACCCTTGCACAGCTTGCCTCGGCCGGAATCAAGCTGAGCCTCGAACCGGCGGTCGATTCCGGGACGGTCGCCGCCCTGATCGAACTGCAGACGCCTGACAAGCCGAGCGAGTTCCGCGCCGGCCTGGAGAACTTCTACGTGATCACCCGGTACAACAGGAGCTCCTTCTACGCTTCGGCGGTCTTCGACCTTTCAGAGGCACTGCGAACCTCGCGGATCAAACCGGACTCGCCCGCACCGGCGCGCAACTAGAGTAACGCTTCCCGTGTCATCCCGCTTCGGCGCAGTATTCTGCCCAGCCGGTCAAGCGACTCCACCTGGACCTGCCTGACACGCTCGCGCGTCAGCCCGAGTTCGCCGGCCAGCGTTTCCAGTGTCGCGGCGTCATGGCCGTTGAGCCCGAAGCGCCGCTCAATGACCAGGCGCTGCTTCTCACTCAGCTCGTCCAGCCAGAGTCTCACCAGCGCCTCGATCTCGTGTGCCGCCCTCCGCGCATCCGGCGCCGGCGCGTCTTCCGCCGCGAGCGCGTCTGCAAGCGTCAGATCCGGATCGACGTCCAGAGGTGCATCCAGCGAGGCACCTCGCTCCGCAAGCTGCAGCATGTGTCGTACTTCCTCCACCGGTTTACCCGCAAGGTGCGCAATGTCCTCGGCGCTGACCGGTCGGTCTGTGCTCCCCTCGAGATGGCGCCGGGCCCGGAGCACGCTGTTCATTTCCTTCACGACATGCACCGGCAGGCGCACGGTACGCGCCTGGTTCATGATCGCGCGTTCGATGTTCTGCCGGATCCACCACGTTGCATAGGTCGAAAACCGGAACCCGCGCTCGGGGTCGAACTTCTCGATGGCATGGATCAGGCCGAGGTTGCCTTCCTCGACCAGATCGAGCAGGGGCAGGCCGCGATTCAGGTAGTGCTTGGCGATGTTCACCACCAGCCGCAGATTGCGCACGATCATCGTCTGACGCGCAGCAAAATCTCCGCCGACCGCGGCGCGGGCTGCCGTTCGTTCTTCGTCGGCGCTCAGCAGCGGCTTGGCGCCGATATCGTGCAGGTAGAGTTGTGTCAGGTCCGAAAGTGCCTCGACTTCCACTGCGTCGGCCGCCTCGCCGGATTCGACATGGGACCTGCCCTCGTCCGCAGAGGCCTTGTCACCGAAAACGGGCGCGTCCTCGCGCCGATGGCTCATGACGGCGGTGCGGCAGGAAGGTACTTGACCGGGTCCACCGGCTTGCCGGATTTTCGGATTTCGAAATGCAGCTTTGGTGCTTCCGCGTCGGTGTCACCAAGCTCAGCAATCTTCTGTCCGCGCGCGACCGACTGATCCTGTTTCACCAGGATTTCGCGATTGTGCGCATACACGCTGTTGAAATTGTTGTCGTGCTTGATCACGATGAGCTTGCCGTAGCCGCGTATGCCGCTGCCGACGTAGATCACCCTGCCGGGTGCCGCCGCGACCACAGGGTCGCCTGCCCTGCCGCCGATATCCAGGCCCTTGCTCGTGGGCTCGGCAAATCCGGCGAGCAGCTTGCCACGCGCCGGCCAGATGAACTCGATGCCGTCCGCGTCCGATGCGTCTGCGGGAGGTTTTGCCACCGCCGTTGCCGGCTGTTGTGCCGGCTGCTGTGCCGGCGGCGACGCCGGCGCTGCCGGTTCGGGCTTTGCTTCGCCGCCCGTCGGCGCGGGCGGCGTGCGCTGGGCGGCATCGCTTTTCTGCAACATCGCAAGGTTCTCGCTCGAATAGGGCAGGCGCAGCGCCTTGGGTTCAGTCTTAGTGCCGCCGACCGTCGGCTGCGACCCCGGTGCCGCCGGTTCGAGAGGACGCGATTCCAGGGGCCGCGAGGTCACCGCACCGGCGCCCCGTGCGGCTCCCACCCTGACCGGCTGCTCGGGCTCGGGCGGCGTGACACGCAACAGCTGCCCGGCCTGGATGCGACCCGGATTGTCCAGATGATTCCACTGCGCCACATCCCGATGATCCACGCCGTGGTCCAGCGCGATGCTGTACAGGGTGTCTCCGCGCTTGACCCGGTACAGTCCTCCGGGCGCGACAGCCGCGCCGGGAACAGGCGCTGTCTGAGCTGCGGGCGGTTTCGCCACGGGCGCAGGCGCAGGCTTGCGATCGACCACCGGCGCCGAAGTCGGCCGGCTGGCGCAACCCGACAGCATCGCCCCGAACACGCAGGCGATCGCGAAGCCGGTGCAGAAATTTCGGAGCTTCATAGTCTGCCTGTCTCCAATGGCACGAATCTCACCGCATCCATCGCCGTTTCCGTGAACCCGCGCGGCCCGCGCTCGATCATCACCAATTGCTGGGTACCACGCCCCGCCTGCGGTGTCTTCAGCGGCAGAATCATTCTGCCACCCGGTGCGATCTGTTGTAAGAGGGCCGGCGGCACCTCGGGTGCCGCAGCGGCGACGATGATCGAATCGAACGGTGCCGCCTTCTCCAGCCCCAGGTTGCCGTCACCGTAGATGACGCGCAGGTTGGACAACTTCAGACCCAGCAGGTTTCGCCGCGCGCGATCGAGCAGCGCCTGGATGCGCTCGATCGTATAAACCTCGGGCGCCACATGAGCCAGGACCGCGGCCTGATATCCGCAGCCGGTGCCGATCTCGAGCACTCGGCCCAGCGGCCGCCCTCCGGCGCGCAGCGCCTCGATCATCTTCGCAACCACATAAGGCTGGGAGATGGTCTGTCCCGACCCGATCGGCAGCGCCGTATCCTCGTAGGCCCTGCTGGCAAGCGCCTCCTCGACGAACACATGACGCGGCACGGCGGACATCGCAGAGAGGACGGTTTCATCGCGGATACCCTTCTCCCGCAACCTGTCGACCATACGCTCGCGCGTCCTCTGCGAGGTCATGCCGATGCCGGCGAGCTGTCTTGCGTCCCGCATGCCGGGCTACTTCCCCATCCAGTCGCGCACCATCGACAGCTGCGCATGGTGGGTCAGGTCGATCTGCAGCGGCGTGATCGAAACCGTCCGGTTCGCCACCGCATGAAAATCGGTGCCCGGACCCGCATCCTGCGCATCGCCTGCGGCGCCGATCCAGTAGATCGTCTGATCGCGCGGATTCCTGGTTTTCACCACCGGCTCGGCCTTGTGGCGCTTGCCCAGGCGCGTAATTTCGATTCCGGCGATTTCCGCTTCGGGCAGATCGGGAACATTGACGTTCAGGAGCACCGGTTGCCCGACCGGCGCGCGCTTGAAACGCTCGACCAGCTGCGCCGCGATGCGACCTGCCGTGTTGAAATTGCGCCCCGCATGGCTGGCAAGCGAAATCGCGATCGATGGTATGCCGAGCAGGAAACCTTCCGTGGCCGCAGCGACGGTTCCCGAATAGATCGTGTCATCGCCCATGTTCGCGCCGTAGTTGATTCCGGAGACGACGATGTCGGGCTGGTATTCGAGAAAGCCCGTGACCGCGAGGTGGACGCAGTCGGTGGGCGTGCCGTTCACGTAGGAAAATCCGTTTGCCGCACTGCGCACCATCAACGGGCGATCGAGCGTCAGCGAATTGGACGCGCCGCTGCGGTCGCGTTCAGGCGCCACCACGACGATTTCGCCGAGCGGCGCCAGGTGTTCGGCAAGGATGGCCAGCCCGGGAGCGAAATAGCCGTCGTCGTTGGAAAGCAGGATACGCACTGGATACCGCCGGAATCGAGCTCGATGCGGCGGGCCGGTTGCAGGGTGCGCAGCCCGCGCGATTTAGGCTTGGAGTCTATCACGAACACACGTGTTTCCCGGTCCGGCGCGACACCGGGGAGATGCGTGACGCGCAGGCAAATTCAAAACATTCGAATTCGGAAGTCCGCATGGAAAGTCGCTCGGCGGATATCTGGCATATTTATTTTGTTATAATGTGCGTGATCGCTCAGCGTCCCCGGACCGAGCTTCAAGGAGATTTTCCCATGGCGACCAGACGCCCCGCCGTACCCACCAGCGCGCAGATGCGCGCGCAGGTTCTCGCTTCCATCGCGGAACGCCTGAACCAGCTCGGCCTGACCCAGAAAGAGGCCGCACTGCGGCTCGGACTCGCCCAGCCGCAGGTAAGCGCACTGATCAACGAGCGCAGCGAAGGCTTCAGCCTGGACCGCCTGATCGATGTCGCCGTGCGCGCGGGCCTGTCGGTGCGCCTTTCGGTGACGCGGCCTTATCGGCGCGACTGAGTCACCAGCGTGAGCACGGCCAGCCTCAACGGCGCCCTCAAGGGGATCCGCGTTCTGGATTTCGCGCAGGTCGGTGCCGGCCCGACCTGCGCCATGCTGCTCGGCGACCTGGGTGCCGACGTCTGCAAGATCGAGGCGCCCGCAGGGGACCTCGGCAGAAAGCTGGGCCCGCCCTGGCAACACGGTGAGTCGGTCGTCTCGATGAGCTTCAACCGCAACAAGCGCTCGCTCGTCATCGACATGAAAAACCCCGCAGGACCCACGCTGGTCAAGCGCATGGTCAGGCAGGCCGACGTGGTGATCGAGAGCTTCCGGCCCGGCGTCATGGACAAGCTCGGCATTGGTTACACAGCGCTGTCCGCGCTCCATCCCGGCATCGTGTTTTGCTCCGTGTCGGCCTACGGGCAGAGCGGCCCGTGGCGCGACAAGCCGGGCGTGGATGGGATCGTGCAGGCGGTATCCGGCCTGATGAGCAACATCGGCGACGCGGATTCCGCGCCGATGAAGGTCCTCGCGCCGGCGGTGGACATGGTGACCGCCTATTTCGCCACGACTGCGATCCTCGCGGCGCTGCGCACCCGCGACACGGACGGCCCCGAGCGCGGCCGCGGGCAGCACCTCGACGTCAACCTCTACAACAGCGCCGTGATGCTGCAGCAGTCGGCCGTGGCCTCGTATCTGTCCAACGGGGAAAAGCCCGCACGCACCGGCACGGCGGCGCCCTACTCGGCGCCCAATGAGGCCTTCCCGACCCGGGACGGCTGGATCATGATCGCCGCCTATCACGAAGACCGATGGAAGGCGTTCTGCGGGCTGCTGGGGGATGCGGCGCTGGCCGCAGACCCGCGTTTCGCCACCAACCCGTTGCGTGT
>CAWJNP010000069.1:0-69172 GCA_963844255.1 uncultured beta proteobacterium | reverse complement strand
ACGGCGACAGCAGCAGGATCTCGCGCCGCGCATCGGCATCGTCCGGCGCGAGCAGGGTCTCCCTGAATTCGAGTCCTGCAAAGCGTGCGAGCAGCCAGCCGCGCAAGGACCACGAGGAGTAGTTCTTGCTGCTGATCGTCAGTGTGGCCTTGGCCATGGGGCTGTCTCCGGTGTCGTTGTGCCTGCGCGGTTCACTCTTGCAAGGCCTGTGCCAATGCGGGGCGCGCGTCCGTTCGACGCTGGCGTGCAACTTGCATGGCAGAGCGTGAGGCCGGCGCGACAGAGGCGGCGAACCCCCGGGAGCGGAATGCTTTATCAAACATATCAATCGCATGCAGATGCGATGTGGCCGTCGAGGGCGGTTGCCAAGGCCACTTATCCGATGCTCAAAGACGGGCACAACCCGCTCTCATGGTCCCCGTCCATGCGCAAGATGGCCGCCGCGCTTGAGGTGTATTCGCTGGCCGACCTGACCCATGCGCGCAGGGCCTTCGGCATAGAAAGCGTGGTTTCCGAGGGAGAAACGCTCGCAGTGCGCGAGGAGGAGGTGTACGCGAGCCCGTTCGGCACGCTGCTTCGGTTTGTGAAGGAGGGTGTCCGCTCAACCCAGCCGCGCGTGCTGGTGGTTGCACCAATGTCGGGCCACTTTGCGACGCTGCTGCGCGAAACCGTGCGTACCATGCTGCGCGATCACGACGTCTACATCACCGACTGGCACAACGCGCGGGAGATTCCGCTTGATGCAGGGCGCTTCGGCCTGGACGAGTACACCGAGCACATCATGGTGTTCCTCGACAAGATCGGCCCGGGCGCCCACCTGATGGCGATCTGCCAGCCCTGCGTCGCGGCACTGGCGGCGGTCGCGATCATGGCCGAGGATGCCCATCCTGCGTCTCCGCTGAGCCTGACGCTCATGGCCGGGCCGATCGATTGCCGCGTCAGCCCGACTGCGGTGAACCTGCTGGCAAGCGGCAAACCGATCGCGTGGTTCGAGGACAACCTGATCGGCATCGTGCCGACCCGCTATCCCGGGGCCATGCGGCGCGTCTACCCCGGTTTCCTCCAGCTCGCCGCGTTCATGAACATGAACCTCGAGCGGCACGTGGAGTCATTTCGCAAGCTGTACGACGATCTCGTCGCAGGGGAAACGGAAAAGGCGGCGGCCACGCGACGGTTCTATGAAGAATATTTCGCGGTCGCCGACCTGCCTGCCGAGTTCTACCTGGAAACCGTGCGCCTGGTTTTCCAGGAGTATGCGTTACCGCTGGGCAAGCTCGAGTGGCGCGGTCGAAAGGTGGATCCGCGCGCAATCCGGCGCACCGCACTGCTGACGGTCGAGGGCGAGAAGGACGACATCTGCGCGGTCGGACAGACGCTGCCCGCGCAGGATCTCTGCGCCAGCCTGCGCCAGTACATGCGTACCCACTACATTCAGGCCGGGGTCGGGCACTACGGCGTGTTCAGCGGCCGCCGCTGGAACGCCAACATCTACCCGGTGGTACGCGAAGTCATCCACGTCTCCGAGTAGTGCACGCGCGGTGCACGCGCAGTGCACGGCGGATGCACGGCCGGTGCACCGCGGGTGCCCGGGCCGGCCCGTCCGGCTCAGGCCGTCCTGTAGGTGCCGCGCACGCCGCGCGAGGCATCGGGTGTCTTCAGTCCGAGCGCGGCCAGATCGGCACGCATCAGGTCGACGAAGATCGCGCGGATCTGTGCGTTCGAGGCGGTTTTGACACCACTGGCGCAATAGCGCGATTCGTTTGCCGAGTCGTCCGCGCCGAACACGTCCAGCGCGTGCGCAAACGCCGCGTTGACCACGGCCTGCCCTTTCTCTTTCAGCATCGCAGGCGCGAAACCGCGCGCGCGTGCAAGCCACGCCGCAGCGAGGGTTTGCTGACCTTCGTAATGGATGCCAGACCAGACCGCCAGCGGGATCAGGCACGAACCGAAAGTAGCCAGCGAGGCCGTCTGTTGCGCGCGCGTCGCGATCAGCTGGTGGACGCAGATTTCCGCCCAGGTCTCGGGCAGGGGCTGCTTGAGGAAATCGACCTTGTGCTTTCCGCCTTCGCGGCTGCGTTCGGCTTCGTCGGCCAGCGGGTTGGGGTCGATGCCCAGCTCGATGAGGATGCGCGCGGCGTGCAGCCCCCAGCGGCGATCGTCTCGGTACTGGTTGGCCACCGCGAGTTTTTCTTTCGGTGTGGGGGCCGCGAACACCGCCATTTCGTTCTGGCGCGCATATTTGCTTTGCACCCAGCTGCTCACCACCGCGGCAATGTCGGCGCGCAGAGCGGCCGGCACGTCGGCCTCTCGCAGATACAGGCCGGTGCCTTCCAGGCTTTCCTCCGGGTACTCCCGCCGTCCGCCCTTCCAGAGGTCCTTGGGCATCTCGAGGGACATGGCCTTGAGGTCGCGTTCGAGCGACTTGATCCAAAGCAGGCGCGACTGGTTGTTGCTCAGGGTCTTGACGCCGAGTTCCCGGTAGCGCTTTTCATTCGGCGTGCCCACGCCGCCGAAAATGTCGAGGCACGAGGGATAGAACTTCTCGATCGCTTTCTGGCATTCCTCGCGACGTCCCTCGGAGACCAGCCTTTTCGCATAGGCGTTGCCCATCGCGGTGTGGCCGAGGGCCTCGTCGACATAGTTCTTCGCGTGCCACACGGCCAGGGGCACGTAGCTCGCGCCCAGTCCGGCGATCGACTGGATCCCGCCGGTGCGCTCTGCCATCACCCGGGTCATGCTGCGCTCGACCCAGTCTTCCATGCGCATGCGGAAATAATCGAGCTTGCGCCCGCCGACCGTGACCGAGCTCTCTGCTTCCTTGATGTAGGGCAGCGGATCGACACCCATGTCCTCGAGGATCTGCGAGACGCCCAGGCCGTGTTCCTTTTCCTGCGCGATCTGAAAGTCGACCCAGGTCTTGTCCTCGACGGTCGGGCAGATCGAGCCCGAGCGATCCGGCGCATCCGCGTATTCGGACTGGATCTGCACCGTCAGCATCTTGACGATGAATTCGCGGACGTCTGCGGGCACCTGGTCGGCGCGGATGTAGAGTTTTCTGTTGGCAACACTGTCTGGCAAAGGCACGGGTTTCCTCCGATGGGTTCTGGTTGACGGGTGTCCGGACGGCGGTTCGGCGGCAGTTCGGTCAGCGGCCGTGGAATACGGGTTTGCGCTTTTCCTGGATGGCGGCAATGCCTTCCTTGCGGTCTTCGGTGGCACGCAGCACGCCGCCGAGGTACGCCTCAAGCCGGATCCCATCTTCGATTGACAGGTCGGTGCTCTTGATCACGGCTTCCCTGGCGTACTTGAGCGCGAGCGGCGCCTTGGCCGCAAGTTTCTTCGCCCAGGCGCGCGCGGTCGGCATCAGCTCGTCTGCCGGCACGACGCGGTTCACGATGCCGGTGCGGTACGCTTCCGCGGCGTCGATGCGTTCGCCGAACAGCACCATCTCCATCGCGCGTCCCAGGCCCGCGAGGCGCGCAAGGCGCTGCGTGGCACCGCCGGCCGGCATCGAGCCGAGGTTGATTTCCGGCGCAGCGAAGGCGGCCTCGGGCGCTGCAAGGCGCAGGTCGCAGGCCAGCGCCAGTTCCATTCCGCCGCCGAGCGCGAATCCGTTTACCGCCGCGATGCTGGGCTTGCCCAGCGTCGCCAGCGTTGCGCGGTAGTCGCCCCACCAGCGCGACTCGACCGATTCGACCGGCGGTTCGGTGACGCTGCCGTCTTTGAGGTCGGCACCCGCCGAGAACGCTCGGCCGGCGCCGGTGATCAGCAGCACGCGCTGCGCCGGGTCGTCGCGCGCGGTGAGGAACGCCTGCATGAGCTCCTCGCGGCATTTCGCATTGATGGCATTCAGCTGCTCGGGCCGGTTCAGCGTGATTTCGAGCACGCCGTCCTGCAGGGAGGTCACGATCGTTTCATGGTTCATGTGGCAAGGCCTCTTGTTTGAATGGGTTGGGCGGCGCCGCCGGGTTGCACAGCGGAAGCGGCGGGCGGTGCGTAGCGCTCGAGCAGCGCGCGCTTGTCGACCTTGTTCGAGCCGTTGCGCGGCAGCGCGTCGATGAAGTGGATCTGTTTCGGCAGCTTGTAGCTGGACAGGTGGTTGCGACAGTGTTCGAGCAACTCGGCTTCGCTCAATTGCGATGCCGGCTGCCGCGCGACGACCGCCGTGACCGCCTCTTCCCAGTGCGGATGCGGCAATCCGAATACCGCCGCGTCGATGACCTCGGCGTGCGCGGCGAGCGCATGCTCCACCTCCGCCGCGTGCACGGTCATGCCTGCGGTCTTGATCACGTCCTTGAGCCTGCCGGTGAGGTAGAGCGCGCCGTCCTCGCCGAGCCGGCCGATGTCGCCGGTATGTATCCAACCTCCGCGCATCGCGACCGCGGTGAGGTCGGGCGCGTTCCAGTAACCGCTCATCCCGGTGGGCGAGCGCGTCACGACCTCGCCTTCGCCGCCGCCGGCCGGCTCGAACCGGCCGTCGTCGCCGAGGATCGCGATCGCGCTGCCCGGCCAGGCAAAGCCGACGCAATTGGACGAGCGCGTCATGCCGGCGTCGCAATCGTAGGTCGCGATGTTGCTGATCTCGGTCATGCCGTAGGTGACTTCCAGCGGCAGCCCGGGGAAGCGGCGGAAGATTTCGCTGCGGATCGCCTCCGGCAGCGAGCCCGCGGTCCAGTGCAGGCGCCGGATCGAACCCAGGTCGAACGGCGTGCGGTCCATCGCGGCGAACATCCCCTTGGCCGACAGCACCGGGTGCAGGTACAGGCGCGTCACCCGGTGCAGTTCGACCAGACCCAGCAGCGAGTCCGGGTCGGTGCGCGAAGGAATGACCAGCGTGCCCCCCGCGATTAGCACCGCGAAGGGGCCGGTCAGGGAACCGCCGGTGTGCGCCATCGGCGCGCGGCCGAGCAGGACGTCGTCCGGCGCCAGACGCTGGGCGAGCATCGCCAGGCCCCATGCGACGCTGAGGTGCGAGCGCACCACGCCCTTGGGCCGGCCGGTGCTGCCGGCCGTGTAGTAGATCGCACAAGGCCGTCGCAGGTCCCCCGGCTCGTACTCGTCGGTCGCGGGGTGGCCCGCGATCAGGTGCTCGTAGTCTTCGGTGCCGGCCTCCGATGCGCCGATGCACACGATGCTCGCTGCAGCACTGAGCCGTCGGACCACAGGCAGGTGCTCCGCGTCGGTCACCATGCAGTGTGCGCCGCTGTTGTCGACGTAAAAGTGCAGTTCCTCGTACGCCGTGCGCGGGTTGAGCGGAACCACCACCGCGCCTGCGCGGATGATCGCCCACCAGGCTTCGACAAAGCGCGCGCCGTTCGGCAGCAGCAGGACCACGCGGTCGCCGGGCCCGACACCGAGGGCCGCGAGACCGGCCGCCAGTCGGCCGATCCGGTCGAGCAGTTGGGCATAGGTGGTCGTGGCGGTGTCCTGGCGGATCGCGACCTTGTCGCCGAAGCGGTGCGCGCTGGCGATGAAAAGCGAGGCGGCGTCGAACGGCGGGGGCGATAGCATTGCGTTCATCCGGTCTGCGTGGCGGTCGTGCGGTGCATGTGGCGCGCGCCGCGGCTCGCCGGACGCGGTCGTGCACCCAGTGCGACCGAGATGCCCTCGGCGCATTCGAGCAGGCTGGGCAGGAGCTTTCCGATGCGCGCGTCCGTGAGACGCTGCGCCGGCCCGACGATGCCGACGCTCGCGACCACGCGATCGCCGGCGTCGCGTACCGGGGCCGCGAGGCTGCGCGCGCCGGCATAGATTTCCTGGTTGCTGACTGCATAGCCGGTCTTCAGGATCTGCGCGAGGTCGCGGCGCAGTTCGGTCTTGTCGACGATGGTGCCCGGTGTGTAGCGCCGCAGCCGGCCGCGCAGGTACAGCTCGCGATACGCCTCGCTCATGTGGGCAAGCAGGATCCGGCGGGTCGAGCCGCAGTGCAGGGGAAAGCTCATGCCGTCGCTCGGGATCACGCGCATCGGCTCGGGACTTTCGATCATCTCGAGGTAGGTCGCCTGGCTGTCGGTCGGCACGACCAGGACCACCGTTTCGCGCGACAGGCGCACCAGCAGCTGCATGAAGGGCAGGGCGGTGTGTCGCAGGTCGAGCGATAGCCGGATCACGTCGCCGACCTGGAGCAGGCGCGCACCCAGCATGTAGTCATCAGTGCCGGGCTTCTGCTGAATCACGCCCTTGTCGCGCAGCGTGGCGATCAGGCGGTAGACGGTGCTGCGCGGCAGTCCGAGTTCCGCGCAGAGTTCCTCAACCGACATCGAGGGCCGCTCGCGGTTGAACGCGAACAGCACGTCGATCGCCTTGCCCACCGAGAGGATCTCCTTCTGCCCGGTTCCGGGGGCGCGGCGCTTCTTCAGCATATTCTTATCTTGTAAGAATGGGTTCTTACCAAGCTAGAGGCTGGTGGACGCCTTGTCAATCGCGCCGCGGACACTGCGCGGCGGCTTTCACTCTGTGCTCAGGTCCCGAGGCGGCCTTCCTGTTTCATCCAGCGAAAGCAATCCCCGGCCATCGTCTCCAGGGGTATGGCGGAAAACCCGAGTTCGCGCATTGCTTTCGAGCAGTCACACGACAGCTTGCGGGTGGCCATCGTCGCGGCTTCGCGCGTCAGGTCGGGCTGCCGGCCGGTGAACACGGACTTGAACTCGCCGGCCGCCGCGACTGCCTTGAGCAGCCACGCGGGCGTGGTCCGCGCTGGCACCGGCCTGCCGGACAGTCCACCGATGACCTTCACGAGATCGAGGTAGCTCGCGTCCGTGCCGCCGAGCAGGTAGCGCTCGCCCGTGCGGCCGCGTTCGGCCGCCGCAACATGCGCCTTCGCGACTTCGCGCACGTCGCAGAACGAGCCGCAACCCGGTGGCACGCCTGGCAGTGCACCGGCCCATATCAGGCGGAACAGGCGCGCGTAGCCCGCCGTGTCGTAGGGCCCGAGGATGCCCGCGGGGTTCAGGATCACTGCGTCCAGACCGCGCGCAATGGCGTTCCGGACCTCGATCTCGGCAGCAAACTTCGAGCGCTGGTAGTTGACCGGCGAGCGGTCGCCGATCTGTTCGGTGGTCTCGTCGATCCGCCCGTTGCACATGCCCCAGGCCGAGATGCTCGAAGTGTGCACGAAACGCTTCGCGCCTGCGGCGAGCGCAGCGGCGGCGACGTTGCGTGTGCCCTCGATGTTGATCCTGTCCTGCTCCGCATCTTGTCTCGACCAGAGACTGGTGCTGCCGGCAACGTGGAACACCGCGTCGACCCCGCGCGGCAGCGTGCGCTCGAGCGATGCCGGATCGTTGATGTCGCCCTCGACCTTTTCGACGGCGAACCGGTCGAGGTAGCGCAGCTCTGAGCTGCGGCGATGGAGCGCGAGCACGCGCCAGTCCTGCCGGATCAGTTCGGCGCAGAGATTGATCCCGAGAAAGCCGTTGCTGCCGGTGACGTAGGCGATTCGCTTCACTGCTGGCGCGGGTCCGGGGCGGCGAATCGCTCGCGTACCATCGCGATATGGCTGCGCAGGGTGTACAACTCGTCGGTGTAGGACAGCGGCACGGTGATCCGCTCGGCCTTTGCGTCGAGCTTGTTGAGATCATCCAGCAAGGCGTCGCGCGGGGCGTTCGTCCTGGAGAGCGATTCTTCGATCTGGCGCAGCTGCCGGTACCAGCGGAAGATGCGCGAGCGGATGCGGAAGTTGTACAGCGGCGGAACGATTCGCCCGAGTGGAATGAGGATCGCAACAATCGAAAACAGCGCCACCCACATGCGGTCGATCAGGTTGGCGAGCCAGAACGGCAGGTAGCGCTGCAGCAGCGGCGGGCCGTTCTTGTAATAGCGCTCGGCCTCAGGGGCGAGGGGCAGCTCGATGTCGTCCGTTGTTCGGGAACTGCCCGGCGCGCGCGAACCAGCCGGCGTCGGCGTGGATGTTGTGCGCCGCCTGGACGAACAGTTGCAGCAGTGCGGGGTGGGTGTCGGCGCGCGCCACGAGCATGGTGGTGGGTGAGATCAGCGTCACATCGCGCGCGGGTACGTCATGGGCAAGGTCCGTGATGCCGCGTGGCAGGATTACCGGTCCGAGGTAGCCGAACGCGGCGCGAATAGGCTTCGGCCTGCTTGAACTCGAACAGCTCGATTCCCGGGCTGCGCAGCAGCATCTGCAGGATCGGCGCTTCGGGTGAGGACACCAGCACGGCCGCGTCGATCTCGGCATTGAACAGCGCGATCGCTGCGTGGGTGGGGTCGAGCCGGGCGAGCTTGAGCTCCGAGCGATCGACGCCACTGGCGCCCATCAGCTTCACGTACAGGATGGTTGAACCCGCGCCGCGCCCGCCGGTATTCACTTTCCAGCCGCGCGTCTGGTCGAGCCGTTCGAGCTTGCCGCCGGGCAGCTTCTTCGCTGCATCGGCGCGATAGAAGATCCAGACCGGCTCGAAAAACAGGCTGCCAAGCGTGACCAGCGGAACGCCCTTGCCCTGCTCGTCTTCCTTGCGGATGGCTTCGCTCGATCCGCCGCGCACGAAACCGAAATCGACGTTCTCCTTCGGGTCGCGCAGCAGTTTGCGGTTCGGCGAAGAACCGGCGGTCGGTCGTAACACGACTTCGATATGGTGCTTCTTCAGCTCGGCCGCATAGCGCACCCCGAACTCCGCGTAGTCGCTCAGTTCCGGTCCGGTGGCGAGTACCACGCGTCGCGGCGGATTGGGCTTGAGCAGGAAATACGCGCCGACCAGCAGGACCATCGCGAGCAGCACGAAGGGGCCCGCGGTGACCATGAGATCCCGGGCGGAGAGCAGGGTGTTGCGAATGACGCGAGGCATGGCGATGGTATCCGCAGTGAACTTCTAGTAGGGCAGGCCGACGTAATTCTCGGCCAGCGCGGTCTGGGCCGCGCTCGAACCGGCCAGGTAGGACAGCTCGGCCTGCTGGATCTTCTGGCCGAACGGGCCGTCGTCGGGAAGCCGGTGCAGCAGCATCGTCATCCACCACGAAAACCGCTCGGCCTTCCAGATGCGCTGCAGCGCGCGCGCCGAATACGCATCCAGCGCAGCCTCGCTGCCGCGGTAATGTTCTGCGAACGCCTCTGAGAGGTAGTGCACGTCGCTGACCGCCAGATTCAGGCCCTTGGCGCCGGTTGGCGGCACGATGTGTGCGGCGTCCCCCGCGAGGAACAGCCGCCCGAAGCGGATCGGTTCGGCGACGAAGCTGCGCAGCGGTGCGATGCTCTTTTCGATCGAAGGGCCGGTGATCAGGTCGCGCCTGGCATCGGGGTCCAGGCGGCGCTTGAGTTCCTCCCAGAAGCGTTCGTCGGGCCACTCCTCGACGCGCTCTGCGAGCGAGCACTGGATGTAATAGCGGCTGCGCGTCGGGCTGCGCATGCTGCACAGCGCGAAGCCGCGCTCGTGGCAGACATAGATCAGTTCCTCCGAGACCGGCCGCGTGTCGGACAGCACACCGAGCCAGCCGAACGGGTAGACCCGCTCGTAGGTCCGGATCGCCTCCTGCGGAACGCTCTGGCGGCACACGCCGTGGAATCCGTCGCAGCCGGCGATGAAATCGCACTCGACCTCGTGCACCCGGCCGTCCTTCCGGTAGCGCACGACTGGCCGCTCGGTGGATAGTCCGGTGTCGAAGTCGTGCACGCTGACGTCTTCCGCTTCGTACACCGAGGGTGCACCGGCCGCCGCGCGCGCGTCCATGAGGTCGCGGGTCACTTCGGTCTGGCCGTAGACCACCACGTTCTTTCCGGTCAGTTCCTTCAGGTCGACGCGCAGCCGGCCCGCACCATAGCTCAGTTCGATGCCATCGTGCACCAGCCCTTCGGCATGCAGGCGGCCGCCCACGCCGAGTTGGTCGAGCATGTCGACCGTGCCCTGTTCGAGAACGCCCGCGCGAATGCGTTCCAGAACGTAGTCCTTGCTGCGCTGTTCGACGATGACGGCATCGATCCCGGCCTGGTGCAGCCGCTGCCCGAGCAGAAGACCGGCCGGGCCGGATCCGATGATTGCAACCTGCACGCGCATGCTCAAATTCCTCTACCGTTCGTTTTCCCTGGCCCGGTGCGTTCGTCCGCCGCTCCAGTTGCAGCGAATCCGGCCCAGCATTCTATCCGTGCCGAACCGCGGCGGGCGTCGGCCTGCATGTGGGAGCTTGCCCCATCGGGCGCGGATACAATGCCCGGCACCGTCTGGATCCTCACCGGGACGGAACTACCGGAGCAAGGCGCGTGAAACGCTACGAGGCGCTCGCCGAGACCATCGCAAGCCAGATCCGCGCCGGAATGTTGCGCGCGGGCGACAAGCTGCCGTCGGTGCGCAAGCTGAGCCTCGCCAGGTCCATGAGCCCTCTGACCGTGCAGCGCGCCTTTCACCTGCTCGAGGATCGTGGCGAGATCCAGGGGCGCGCCCGTGCCGGGTATTTCGTATGCGCACGGCGCAGAACTGCGGCGGCAGAGCCGGAGGTCTCGCGACCCTCACGCGCCTCGACCCGCGTGGACGTGACCGACCTGGTATTCGAAGTGCTCGGCACCGTCGCCAGACGCGAGGTGGTGCCTCTTGGTTCGGCGTTCATCGCGCCGGAAATCTTTCCGCTGAAGAAACTCGCGCGTTCTGTGGCCTCGACGGCCCGCAAGCTCGATCCGGAGGCGCTGGTTTCGAGCCTGCCTTCCGGCAATCCGGAACTCAGGCGGCTGATTTCGCGCCGTTACCTCGATGCCGGCTTGGCGGTGCCGGTCGACGAAATCGTGATCACGACCGGAGGCATCGACGCGCTCAACCTCTGCCTGCAGGCGGTGACCCGGCCGGGTGATGTGGTGGCGATCGAATCGCCGGCCTTCTACGTCGCGTTGCAGGCGATCGAGCGCCTGGGCCTGAAGGCTGTCGAGCTGCCCACCCATCCGCGCGAGGGTGTTGATCTCGCTGCGCTCGATACCGCGGTAGTGCGCCACAAGGTCAGGGCCTGCTGGTTCATGACCAGCTTCCAGAATCCCCTCGGTGCATCGATGCCGCCGGAGAAAAAGCGCGAACTCGTGAAGTTGCTGGCCCGCCATGGAGTTCCTCTCATCGAGGACGACGTGTACGAGGAGCTATATTTCGGCGCGCGCAAGCCGCTGCCGGCCAAGGCCTGGGATCGCGAAGGGCTGGTGATGCACTGTTCTTCGTTCTCGAAGTGCCTCGCGCCAGGTTACCGCGTGGGTTGGGCCGCGCCGGGTCGCTGGGCGCAGAGGGTGGAGCGCCTCAAGCTCATGACCACGCTGTCCACTGGACTCCATGCGCAGGCGGCGATTGCGGATTTCATGAAGCACGGCGGCTACGAGCACCACCTGCGCGGACTGCGGGGAAAGCTCGAGGCTCAGCAACGCGCCCTGATCGACGCGATACCGCTCAGCTTCCCGGCCGCCGCGCGGATTACGCGTCCACAGGGCGGCTATTTCGTCTGGGTAGAACTTCCCGAGAAAGTCAGTGCACTGGAAGTGCACCGACTCGCGCTGCGCGCCGGGATCAGCGTGGCACCCGGGCCAATATTTTCGCCCCAGCGCAAGTTTGGTAACTGCATCCGCATCAACACCGGACAGCCGTGGACACCGCGCATTGCAAAGGCCTTGGCGACCCTCGGCGGAATCACGTCGTCGCTTGCCTAGGCGAGGACGAGTTTCACGATGGCCAGCAGCAGGGCCACGAAAAAGATCGTTCCGGCAATGCCCCCGATGACGACCTGCAGGGGCGTGATGGTGGCGGCGTCCGATTGCAGATCGCTGCCGCGCCGCACACCGAAGAAACTCCAGAATACGGCACGGGCGATCGCAAGCAGTCCGCCGGCCGGACGGGCCTGCGGATCTTCGAGTCCGCGGATGAGCTTGTACATGCGCCCACGATAGGCTGCGGGCGTACCGGCGCACAGTCTCAGAAGGTCGCAAAAACTACGGTTACAGAACGATGCCCCGGTCCGGGTTCAGCCCTTGAGCTTCGAATAAGTTTGCTTCGTTGCGAGGATCATGTGCCGGCCGACTGCCAGTTCGCGGTGCACGTTCGCCGCCGCATATTCGGGCGAGTTCATCATGTCGAGGAAGGCCGCGCGCGAAGGGTACTGCACCAGCACGACATAGTCCCAGCGGTCACCAACCGCATCTCCGAACGCGACCGCTTCGCCGTCGCCTGCCCAAAGCACCGTACCGCCGCGCGCCTTGATCAGCGGCATCGTCGCCTGGCTGTAGCGCGTGTAGGCCGCGCGGTCGCGCAGCGTCAGCATGTTCACCATGACCACCGGACCCTGGTCAGGCAGGCTGGCGATCAGATCGGCATTGATTTCCTTGGGACCGGCCATTGTTTTCTCCTCAGGCCCAGACGGGGTAGCCGATGGCATTGCGTGCCAGCCCCTGGTGCAGGTCGAGCATGCGTTCGCGCCAGGCGTACACCGGGTCGTCGGGCTCGAGCAGGCGGATGGGTGAGACCGCGCGCGCCCACTGGAACGCGCCGAACAGGATGTAGTCGGCAAACGCGGGTGCAGGACCCGCGATGAACGGATGCTGCACGAGCAGGTTGCGCGCCGGATCGAGAATGCCGCGCAGTGCGGCGAGCGCCGAGGTTCCGTCCCCCGCGAAGGCTTCGAGGCTCATCCCGAAGCGCTTTTCGCGCGACTCGCGGAAATACGGCTGGTCCTTTTCGTGCAGGTGCGCGTACAGGTCGAGGACCACGACGCGCAGGATCGGCAGGTGGACCGAGCGCTCGCACCACTGTTTGAAAAAATAGGCGAGGGCACGGGCCTGCGCGCCCTCGAACAGCGGGGGCCGGTCTGCGTAGGTCGCATCGAGATATTCCGCAATCGCCCAGCTGTCGTGCACCTCGCGCTCGCCGTCGACGATGACCGGAACCAGGCCCTGGCCCGAAAACGCAAGGGCCTCCCGCTCCGTGAAGCGCCACGGCAGGGTTTCGACTTCGAGCCCCTTGTGGGCGAGCGCCATGCGGATCCGCCAGCAATAGGGGGAGAATCGCCGCGCGTCTTCCGCGCCGGACAGGTCCCACATGCGTATCGCCATCGTGTGTTCTCCGTCGCCGTCCGGTTCAGCTCAGCATCTGGCCGCCGTCGACCGCGATGGTCTGGCCGGTGACCCAGCTTGCGGCGCTGCTTGCGAGGAACAGAGCGACGTTCGCAACCTCCTCGGGCGTGCCGAGGCGGCCGAACTGGATGCTGTCGATTATCGCGTTGTAGAGCTTCGGGTTCGAGGTCTTGCGCTGCTCCCACGACCCGCCGGGAAACTCGATCGATCCGGGGGCGATGCAGTTCACGCGGATGCCCCTGGCCGCGTACTGCGCGGCCTGGGTCAGGGTGTACTGGATGAGTGCTGCCTTGACCGCACCGTAGGGCGGGGTGCGGGCACTGGGGATCAGTCCCGAGATCGAGGAAATATGGATGATAGAGCCGCGCGATTTCTCCAGGTGCGGGAGAGCCGCGTAGGAAGCGCGCACCGAGGCCATCAGGTCCACGTTGATGCTCGCCGCCCAGCCGGCCTCGTCGTCGCTTGAACCGAAGCCCGAGGCATTGTTGACCAGGATGTCGATGCCGCCCAGCGCAGCGGCTGCGTCTGCGACGTAGCGGGCGACCGCAGGTCCGTCGCCGAGGTCGCAGGTCGCGCTGTGCACCTTGTGGCCATGCCGGGCGAGCTCGGCGGCGGTGGCCTGCAGCGCCGCTTCGCCGCGCGCGCAGATCGACACATTGGCACCGGCCGCCGCGAAGGCCAGCGCGATCGAGCGGCCGATGCCGCGCGAACCGCCGGCGATGAGGGCGTTGCGGCCCTTGAGTTCGAGTTGCATGCAGTCGCTCCGGGAGAATTGATTCGAGCCCGGGAGTGTACCGTTTCGGGGCCGTTTTCCGGGCTGCTTCAACCGGTGCAGCGGCGTCCTATCGTGCCGTCCTGCCACTTGATCGTGTCGTGGTCGATCAGTTCCAGTTTCTGCACGCCGCCACTGACCTCGAGCCTGAACTGGCGGTCACTGACAATGCTCAGCTTGCCCAGCGTGGAATCGGCCAAGCCCAGATTGCCGACCTCGGTAACCGATACCGCGCTTCCGGAAAAGGTGTTCTGGCCCTGAGCGCCGCTGCTGTTCTTCCAGCACCAGGTTCCCTGGAGGGTAGCGAGCAAGTCGGCTTTTGGCGCGACCGGCCTGGCCGGCGGCGCCGGCGGTGGTGGCGGTGGCGGGGCTGCCGCGACCGGTGGTGCTGCCGGTGCTGGCGCCGGAGCAGGCGCGGGGGGCGGCGGAACGGCTGCGGCCGGCGCTGCAACCCGGGTTGGCGTACGAGGTGGCGGTGCCTCCGCGGCGGGCGGTGCCGCCGGAACTGGTGCAGGTGCCGGGGCCACGGCGGCGACGCGCGCAGGACGCCTCGGTGGTTCCACGACCGCAGGTGCCGCCGGTGTCGTCGGTGCGACGGGGGCTGCTGCGGCCACCGGCGCCGGGGCTGCGGCCGCGGGCGTCGTCATGGCAGGTTGCGCAGGTGCGGCGGCGGGTGCCGCGCGTGCAGCACGCACTGCAGGGCGGCCGGTCGCAATCTGCTCGCAGACCAGGTCCAGGTTGCGTGCGGACAGGGCGGCGGTTTCTTCGCTGATACAGGCACGGATCATGGCCTGCGCGCCCGGGTTGCCGTTCAGTGCACCGAGGAGGGCATCGACCGCGGAGTTGCCTTCGCGGCACAGCCTGCGCCAGCTTGCATAGACCGTGTTGTCGCCGAATATCCAGTACTGGGTGTTTCGCTCGGCGTCGGCGCAGCGCGCATCCGCCGCAAAAGCACTGTGGCCGACCGTGCACATGCACAGGGCTATCAGCACCAGTCTCCTCATGACCATCCCTCCAAAACTGCAATAATCCAATGTCAGTCCTTGTGCTTTGGCTCCGAGAGGCCGCCCGATGAACGTGCATGAATATGCCTTATTGACCTTTTCGAGTCGAGTCCGATGAGCACACACCTGCCAAAGCCGTTCCGGCTGCATGTTCCCGAGGACGCGCTTGCCGACCTGCGCGCGAGGCTCGAGCGCACCCGCTGGCCGGACGAGCCCCCGCAGGACGCCTGGGCTACCGGAACCAGCGTCGCCTACCTCAAGGATCTGGTCGAATACTGGCGCACGGGGTTCGACTGGCGCGCCTGGGAAGCGAAGCTGAATGCATTCCCGCAGTTCACCGTGCCGGTCGCGGGCATCGATCTGCACTACCTGCATGTGCCGGGAGGGCGCAGTGACGCCATGCCGCTGCTCCTCTCCCACGGCTGGCCTGGTTCCGTGTTCGAATTCCACAAGCTGATACCGCTGCTGCAGGAGGACTTCACGCTGATCGCGCCTTCTCTGCCGGGATACGGACTGTCGTTCAGGCCGGGGCAGCCGCGTTTCAGTGTCGAGGCCATTGCGGAGTCGTTCGCCGCGCTGATGACCGACGTGCTTGGTTTTAAGCGGTTCGCTGCGCAGGGGGGAGACTGGGGCGGAACGATCAGTTCGGTGCTCGGTCACCGTTATGCGGAGCGAATGATCGGCATCCATCTCAATTTCCTTGCCGTGCGCCGCGACATGAACCCGGCCCCCGACCTGCCGCCTGACGAGCGGCGCTTCCAGACCGAGCTCGCGGCCTTCCTGAAGGAGGAAACAGGCTACCAGTGGATTCAGGGAACCCGCCCGCAGACGCTCGCTTACGGACTGACCGATTCGCCCGTGGGTCTGGCGGCCTGGCTGGTGGAGAAGTTTCGTGCCTGGACAGACTGCAATGGCGATGTGGAATCTGCGCTGAGTCGCGACGAGATGCTGGCCGACATTTCGCTTTACTGGTTCACCGGCGCGATCGGCTCCTCGTTCTGGCCTTACTACGCACGCATGCACGGGCCCTGGCCGATCCCGGCCGGCGAGACGATCGACGTGCCGACCGGTTACGTGGAATTCCCGAAGGAAATCCTGCGCCCGCCGCGCGCGCTGGCGGCGCGCACCTATACGGATATTCGCCGCTGGACCATGGAGGCGAAGGGCGGGCATTTCGCGGCACTTGAACGGCCCGAGGTGATGGCGCGCGAGATCAGGGCGTTTTTTGAACCCCTCCGCTGAACAGGGCGGGGCCGGCGCGGACATCGCGCATGGCAGCCACGGCAGGGCGCTGGGAAGGCGCCTGATGTGGATGACGGTAATGGGCAACCTCGCCGGCGCGCTGCTGACCTTCGTGTACTTCAATTTCCTCGACCCGTTCGCGGTACGCGGTGGCCCGAGCGTGAGCAACGGGCTGTGGATCTTCTTCATGGTGTCCTTCGCCCTGCTGTTTTCGGTCGGGCGCGGCTTCAGTTCGCGCTGGTCGCGGCCGGTGATCGCGCTCCCGGGTGCGATACCGGCCGGCGCAAAAGGCGACGAGCTGCGCCGCCGGGCCCTGTTCCTGCCCGCGTTCTTCGCGCTGGTTTCGTGCGTCGGCTGGCTCGTGGCGGCGTTGATCTGGGGCGTGTTCCTGCCGTTGGCGGTGGGGGAGTTCACGCTGATGCGTGCCCTGCGCCAGGTGTTCGGGATGACTTTCGTCGCCGGTCCCGTGGTGGCCGCGAGCGTGTTCTTCAGTGTCGAGCGCGTTTGGCGCGGCGAACTGCCGCGCCTGTTTCCTCTGGGCAATCTGAGCGGAATCAAGGCACCGCGCCTGCGCGTGCGCACTCGCATGGTGGCGGTGTTCCTGCTGATGAGCCTGGTGCCGGCGGGGGTGCTGTCGGTGGCCGCGGTCTCACGCGCCTATGCGCTGCTCGGCGTGGATGCAGCTACGGCGGAGACCATCATCCGCAACCTGATTCTGGTGGTGGCGGTGATCGCGGCGGTGACCCTGACGGTGGCGGTGCGGCTTGCGGGCTTCGTCGCCGGCAGCGTTGCCGAGCCCCTGCGCGAAGTGCAGGCGGCGATGGCGGAAGTCGAGCGGGGCGCGCTGGACACGCACTGCGCGGTGGTGTCGAACGACGAGATCGGCGCAGTCGCCGAGGGATTCAACCGCATGGTCGCCGGACTGCGCGAGCGCGAGTCGATTCGCGAGACCTTCGGAAAATACGTCAGCCCGGAGGTGCGCGACGAGATCCTCGCCGGACGCGCCTCGCCGGCCGGTGGGCAGCGCGAGGTCACGATCCTTTTCTCCGACCTGCGCGATTTCACCCCCTGGGTCGAATCGCACTCGGCAGCCGAAGTGGTGGCCGACCTGAACGCCTATTTTACCGAGATGGATACCGCGATCCGCGCGCACGGCGGGCTGGTGCTGCAGTACATCGGCGACGAGATCGAGGCGGTGTTCGGTGCGCCGGTTCCGGATTCCGGACATGCCGAGGCGGCGGTGCGCGCGGCCCTGGAAATGCGCAGCCGTCTGCAAGCCTGGAACGCAAAGCGGACGGAGGCGGGCAAGATGCCTCTGCGTCACGGCATCGGCATCCACACCGGCACCGTGATTGCAGGAAACATCGGGAGCGCCGAGCGTCTGTCGTATGCGCTGGTCGGAGACGCGGTCAACCTGACTTCCCGCATCCAGTCGCTGAACAAGGAATTCGGCACCCATATCCTGCTGAGCGGAGCGACCCGCGAGCGCATTGCGTCGACCTATCCCTTGAAGCCGCTCTCCGCGGTACGCGTGAAGGGCAGGGTGGCCGAGGTCGAGGTATTTTCGCTTGAGTAGGCGTTCGAACCGGGGCTGCGCGCGAATGATGCTTGCGTGCCTGCTTCCGTTATTCGTGTCTGTGCCCTCCATTGCGCGGGCGGGCCTCGATGAAGCCGTCGCGGCCTACAACGCCAAGGACTATGCGGCCGCTGCGGCGCAGTTCCTTCCTCTCGCGAAGGCGGGCAACCCGAGCGCGCAGAACCGCCTCGCGCACTTGTACATGCAGGGCCAGGGTGTTGACCGGGATCCGGGTGCGGCGATCCTCTGGTGGCGCAAGGCGGCCGACCAGGGACATGCGACCGCGCAGTTCAATCTCAGCATTGCCTACGGCATCGGCGCCGGAGTGGCGCGCGACGCGACCGAGGCGCAGCGGTGGCTGCGCAAATCGGCGGAACAGGGTTTTGCGCCGGCGCAGAACGTCCTCGCCAGCCGTTACGCGCTCGGCCTGGTGGTCGAAAAGAACGAGGCACTTGCGGTCGAATGGTGGTTCAAGGCCGCTGCGCAGGGCCATGCCGGAGCGCAACTGGCGCTGGGCGACGCCTACCTCTTGGGCAAGGGAGTGGCTGCTGATCAGGCCGAAGCGGCGTACTGGTACCGGCTTTCCGCCGCGCAGGGGAACGCAGCAGCGCAGGACGCGCTGCGCCGGCTCGGCCAGCGCTGGTGACGCGGGCATCTCACTTCCCGCAGGCAGCCTTCCAGAACGCCTCGTCAACTGCGCCGGGTACCACCGCCTCCCAGCGTCCGGGCAGCTGCACGTCGCCCGGATTGCCGGCCGAGATCATGGCCCCCGTGCCCATGGCTTCCGAATGATCGACGAATGACAGCAGGCGCACCTGCGGCACGGTGCAATCGTATTCGCGCAGCGAACGCGTCGACTGGTGCTTGTGCCCCGTGACAGCGACGTCGGGCCGGCTGAAGTTATACAGCCCCCACATCTGCACATGGCCTGACTCGATCCTGCGCGCACTCGCAATGTCGGCGTAGGCCGAAAAGATGTCGGTGACGCCACCCGTCAGCGTCCAGTCGGCCGCGGCATCGGTCGCAACGCAGACAAGCAGTCCCAGGCACATGCGTCGCATGGTGGCTCCTCAGGGCTCAGAACTTCCCGTTCACCAGATACATCGCGATCCAGGGTTGCCACACGACGATCGCCAGGCAGGCGAGCATCATCACGATGAACGGGCCTGCGGCCCTGACGAGCAGGCCGAAGGGCTGCCTGAAGGCGGACATTGCCACGATAAGATTCAATCCGACTGGCGGGGTGAGGAAACCGATCTCGAGGTTGAGAATCATGATCACGCCGAACACGATCTTGTCGTACCCGTAAGCCTGCGCCACCGGCGCGAGCAGCGGTGCGAGGATCAGGATCGCCTCGCCGGTGGTCATCAGGCATCCCACGACCAGCAGCAGCAGGTTGACCAGCAGCATGAACATCAATGGGCTGGTGATGAATCCCTGCATGAATTCGACCATCATCCCGGGGACGCGGTGCTCGATCAGCACGATGTTCAGGCTCAGCGCGACCGCCAAGACCGGGAACAGCGAGCCGCCGAGCTTGGAAGTGTCGAGCACGACCTGGTAGAAATCCTTGAGCCGCATTTCCTTGTGCACGTACACTTCGATGAGGACCGCATAGAGCAGGGCGACCGCTGCGGCTTCGGTGGCGGTGAAATAACCGCTGTAGATTCCGCCGAGCAGGATGACCGGCATCGCAGCGGCCCAGACCCCTTCGCGGCACGCGATCTTGAGTTCCGCGAGATCGAAGGACTGCGGCGGCATCGCACGGTTGACCCAGAGCGCATAGGCGGAGAGCACGATGAGGATCAGGATTCCGGGGCCTACGCCCGCGAGAAACAGGTCCGTCACCGACGCTTCAGTGACCAGCCCGTAGATGATCATCGGAATCGAGGGCGGGATGATGATCCCAAGCGTTCCGCCCGACATGATCGTGCCCAGTGCAAACTTGTTGTCGTAGTTCGCCGCGCGCATGGCGGGATACATCACCGTGCCGATGGCCAGCATGGTGACGATCGAAGAGCCCGATATCGCCGCGAACACGCCGCAGCTGAGCACCGCCGATACCGCAAGCCCGCCGGGCAGAGGGCGTGTGATCGCGGCCATGATGCGGATAAGGCGCTTTGCGGTGCTCCCCAGCGTCATGACGTTGCCACAGAGGATGAACAGCGGAATCGACAGGATCAGTTCCTTGTCGAGTGCCACCCACATGTCCTCCAGGATGTAATCGAGCTGGCCCTTGCCCCACACGATCTGCACAAAGGCGCATACGGCGAGCAGCGTCACCATCAGGGGCTGGCGCAGCAGGAGCAGCAGCCCGACCAGCGGGAGCAGCCAGAGGCCGGTCATTCCTGGAACTCGGGTGGCAGCGGGCGCAACCCCGGCCACAGGGCGAAAAGGAAATAGCGCAGTGCTGCCGAGACGAAGCCCAGTGGTATCGCCAGCTGGATCGGCCATATGGGAATGTCGAAGCCCTGGGCGCGCAGGCCCGCGGCAGCGGAAGATTGCACGTAGACGAAGCCGTAGTAGGCCACACCGAGCATGAACAGAGCGGTGACCACGTCGGCGGCGCGATCCATGCTCGGACCCCAGTGCTTCGGGATCCAGCCGAACCCGACGCGCGGCAGCAGATGGCTGCCGGTGGCCGTCGCGATGCCGATCCCGCAGAAGCTGCCGATGACCAGCGCATACACCGACATCTTCTGCGCGGCGAACACGCCGGCCGCGCCCTTGATGCCGAACATCCGGTACACGGGAGCCAGCAGTTCCCGCCCGGCCACGTCGAGGATCAGCACCAGGGCAATGAAGCCGAAGGCGCTGACCGCGATCAGGCACTCGATTCGATGCCAGCCGCCGATCAGCCGGCGAGCAGCGGGCGGAACGCCGCCGTCACCCGTATTCACGTCAGCCGTTCTTAGCGCAGGCCTTGCGACCGGTCTCCATTGTTCCGTAGAAAGCCTCGCTGCCGGCGCTGGTCTGTTTCACGATCTGCGGGTAGACGGGCTCCATTGCCTTGCGCCAGGCTGCGCGTTGCTCGGGTGTCGCGGTCACAACCTTTCCACCCGCCTTTTCGTGCATGCCGAACAGGACTTTCTCGAAGCCACGCACTTCGGCGCGCATTTTGGCCGAAGGGTTGCGTTCGGACGCACGGTTCAGGGCGGCCTGATCGTCTTTCGACAGCTTGTCGTAGGTTGCCTTGTTCATCAGGGTGAGCGCGGGTGCGTCATACAATCCGACCCTCGAGGCCACCGGCGCAACCTTGGTCAGTCCGGAGGGCAGTGCGTAGGTGATCGGCGTCATGACCACTTCGGCCAGTCCCGACTGGAAGGCTGGAATCCATTCGGGCAGGCCGAGCGGGTTGGGATTGGCGCCCATTGAGGTGAAGAACAGCGATTGCGTCTTGTTGGCATAGCTTGCCGCCTTGACCCCGTTCAGGTCGGCCGGCGCCATGAACGGTTTCTTTCCGTAGAAGTCGATGCTGCCGACTTCCGTCCAGCCTAGAAAGTGCACGCCCTTCCTGGCGAACAGCTCGGTCACCGGAGCAACCATCGCCTTGTCGAGCACGCAGTCGAGTTCCTCCGTGTCCTTGAAGTAGAACGGCATCAGGAGCAGTGAAACCTCCGGAACGACCAGTGCCGAGGCGCCCGCCGAGTAGCCGCCCATGTCGATGCGCCCGCGCGCGACCTGCTGCACGGTGTCCTGCTCGCTGCCCAGTTGCGACGCGAAGAACGGCTGGATCTTCAATCTGCCCTGGCTCTCCTCGCCGACGTCCTTGGCGAAGCGCTCGATCTGCATCACCCAGGGATTGCCCTTGGGCGGCGCGCCGGAGCTGTAGCGCAGCTCGATCGGTTTCTTGTCCTGCGCGTTGATTGCCCCGGGGAGGGCCATCAGGCCGAACGTCGCCGTGAAGGCGAGAAATATCCCTGTTCTTTTCATTTTGATTGTCTCCATTTTTATATCAACACTACGGTTGATTCCTCCCGCCCTGCTCAGCCCGGAATGCGCACCGGCAGGTGCGTGAACCCGCGTACGAAATTGGAGAGCACGCGCTGCGGCTCACCCACCACTTCGATCGCGGGAAAGCGCTTGAGGATCTCCTCCCAGAGGATCTTCAGTTGCATTTCCGCCAGCCGGTTGCCCACGCAGCGATGGATGCCGAACCCGAACGAGAGGTGCTGGCGTGGCCGCTCCCGGTCGATGATGAACTGGTCTGGATTGTCAATCGACTCGGCGTCCCGGTTGCCCGAGTAGTACCACATGATCACCTTGTCACCCTTCTTGATCTGTTTCCCGCCGAGCTCCGTGTCGACAAGCGCGGTGCGGCGCATGTGCGGCAGCGGCGTCTGCCAGCGGATGATCTCCGGCACCATGCTGTCGACGAGCGCAGGATTGGCGCGCAGCTTCGCGAACTCTGCGGGATTGTCATGCAGCGCGAGCACGCCGCCGCTCATCGAGTTGCGTGTGGTGTCGTTGCCGCCGACGATCAGCAGGACGAGGTTGCCCATGAATTCGCGCGGCGACATGTTGCGCGTGGCCGGCGCGTGCGCGAGCATCGAGATGAGGTCGTTCTTGGGCGGCGCGTTGACCCGCTCGTTCCACAGTCTGGTGAAGTAGGCGGCCATCTTGCCGAGTTCGGCGAGGCGCGCTTCCTGCGACTCGACGATGTGGTCGACTTCCGGGGTGGAGGTGGCCACGTTGGACCACCAGGTCAGGAGCTTCCTGTCCTCGAACGGAAAATCGAACAGCGTGGCCAGCATCATCGTGGTGAGCTCGATCGACACGCGTTCGACCCAGTCGAAGGTTTCGTTGCGCGGCAGTTCGTCGAGCACCTTCTGCGTCCTCGAGCGGATCAGCGCTTCCATCGAGGCGAGGTTGCCCGGCGCCACAATGGGGCTGACGCTTTTACGCTGTTCGTCGTGCTTGGGCTGGTCCATGGAGATGAACATCTGCAGCCGGTTTTCCATGGGTGCCGAAAAGATCGAGATGCCGCCCTGCGACCAGTCCGAGGAGTACACCTTGTGGTTGGTGTCCACGGACATGATGTCCTTGTACTTGGTCACCGACCAGAAACTGCCGTAGAAATCGTTGGTATGGAAGTGCACCGGATCGTCGCGGCGCAACCGTTCGAAGTAATGGTTGACCGTGTCTTCCTGAAACAGGCGTGGCTTGCTGACGTCTATCTGGTCCAGCGGCATGCTGAACGCTTCTTCGCGGGCCTTTTCTGCCAGCGCATTGCGGGTGATGGCTGCCTGGTTCATTGCGCGTCTCCTTGTGCGTGTTCCGCGTTATTTCAGTGCTGTCCTTCAGGCATCGTTACGACGAGACCGTCCAGCGCCTCGGTGATTGCGATCTGGCAGGACAGGCGCGAGTTGGGTTGGGTCGTGGCAGCAAAATTAAGCATGTCTTCTTCCATTTCGCTGCGGGTGCCGACCTTGGACTCCCAGGCCGGATCGATATACACGTGGCAGGTCGCGCAGGCGCACTGGCCGCCGCAATCGGCGTCGATGCCCGGTACCTTGTTGTCGACCGCCGCGCGCATCAGTGAAAGCCCGGGGGCGGCGTTTACCTCGTGTCGCGTGCCGTTGTGTTCGATGAAGGTGACTTTGGGCATCTGCAAATCCTTAGGCGGGGATTGGACAATTGCTCAGGCGCTGACCGTCTGAGGCAGGGCAATTCTACCGGTTCCCCTGTCGCGCAGGATCAGCCAGCCTACGATGGCGATGTTGACGATATTGGCGGCGACCCCGAAGGCAAATGCGTTGCGGTACGACCCCGTGAAATCGAAGATCCAGCCCCCCAGCCAGCCGCCGACGCCCATGCCGAAAAGGGCTGCAAGCAGAACCACGCCGGTACGACGGCCGGCGTCCATGGGGCTGAAGTACTCGCGCACGATCAGCGTGTAGGCGGGGACGATCCCGCCCTGGAAAAGACCGAACAGGATGGACAGCGCGTACAGCGAGCCCAGTCCGTCGAAGGGCACGAACAGCACGAGCGCGAAGCACTGCAGGACCGAGCCGAGCAGCAGGGTGCGCAATCCGCCGATCGTGTCGGACAGCCAGCCCGAGAGGATCCGGCTTGCAAGTCCGGCGGCCAGCATGAGCGAGAGCATCTGCGCCCCCCGCGCGGCGCCGTAGCCCAGGTCGCCGCAGTACGCGACGATGTGCACCTGGGGCATGGCCATGGCGATGCAGCAGCACAGCCCGGCCACGCACAGGATGGCCTGCAGGGTGGCCGGCGAGAAGCCCAGGGGCCGCAGCGTCTGGTCGCCCCTGGCGGTTGCGGGCAGCGACTCACCAACCGGCGAGCGCCGGCGAAGCATCATCGCCAGAGGCAGCATCAGAGCCATGCAGACGACGCCCAGCCCGGTGAAGGTCGCGCGCCAGCCGATGCTGTCGAAGAAGTGTTGTACCACCGGTGGCCAGAGCGCGCCGGCGGCGAAATTTCCGCTCACGCAGATCGCCATCGCGATCCCGCGGCGTTTGGAGAACCAGTGCGAGACGTCGGCAACCAGCGGGCCGAAACTTGCGGCGCTGCCGAGCATCGCGATCACCAGACCCTGGATTGCGGCGAATTGCCACAGGCTCTGCGTTTGTGCAGCCAAAATGAATCCCAGGCCGAGGAACAGGGCGCCGCTGATCGAGGGCAGCAGGATGCCGAAGCGGTCGCTGATGCGGCCGACCAGGATGCCGCCGAATCCGAAACCGAGCGTCGTCAACAGCCAGGGGATCGAGGCATCGGCGCGCGTGGTACCGAATTCCTTCTGCAGCACCGGAAGCGCCACGGTGACCACGTACATGCCCGAGCCGCCCAGCGTCATCAGCAGGAAGGAGGCGCACAGGCGCCGCCAGGCATAGGGCGATTCGATGTCGGCGTGTACGGCCATGATGGTGTGGCGGGTTTGTGCCTGGCCGCGTCAGCGAGGCCGGCGCGGACGCGCCTTGCGACGGTAGAGAATCATCAGCCAGCCACCGAGCATGCCGCCCAGGTGCGCGAAATGGGCGATACCGGAGGCGGTGCCGGTCACACCGAAGTACAGTTCAAGGACGGCGTACACCGCGACAAAGGTGCGCGCGCGCAAGGGAATCGGGGGAATGAGGAGCACCACAGTACGCTCGGGGAAGTACCAGCCATAGGCGAGCAACAGGCCGAAGACACCGCCCGAGGCGCCGACCAGCGGCGCGCCGGAACCGCCAAAGAAGGTGGTGACCGCAATGTGCGTAAGTGCGGCTGCGATCACGCTGGCGAAGTAGTAGTACAGAAAAAAACGCGCTCCGAACAGCAGTTCGACCGCGCTGCCGAACATGTACAGGCCGAACATGTTGAAGAAGATGTGCCCGATCCCGCCATGCAGGAATCCGTAGGTGACCAGCTGCCAGGGTGCGAAGCCGGACACCATGTCGGGTCCGACGGCAGGCGGCCAGAGCGCGAACGCGCCAAGCAGCGGCATTCCGTTCATCTGCAGCAGGAATGCCACGACGTTTGCAATGATCAGCGCGCGTGTGACGGGAGGCATGAATCCGCTATCTTAGCCCGGGAGCGGATCCGGGCGGCTGTGTGTTCAGGGTACGACAGGCGTAGCCGCCGGGAGGTTCATTGCGCGTTTCTGCATTTCTTCGCGCACGCGGTCGGGCCGGTCGCTGATGATGCCGTCCACGCCAAGATCAAACATGCGCGCAATGTCCTTTGCACTGTTCACCGTCCAGACCACCACCATGAGTCCGAGCGCGTGCGCCTCGGCAATCTTTGTGGCATCCACATCGTTGAAGTACGGCGACCACACCGCGCCCCCGGCCGCCTTGACCATCTTCGCGACCGAGCCATGTTGCGCATGCTGCACACCAGCGCTCCAGATCGAACCTGCCGGGTTGCCCGCACCGATGTTGTCCAGCCAGGGCTGCTGTGCGCTCAGGTACGCCGTCGGGATCCCCGGGGCCTCCCGCTGCACGATCTGCAGGGTGCGCCAGTCAAATGACTGGATCGTGACGCGACTCTGCATGCCGGCTTCGCGTATCGCGCCCAGCACGGCGCGCGCAAACGCTTCAGGCGGCAGGGTGTCTTGCGGGGTTCGCGGGTCGATCTTGGTCTCGATGTTGAAACGCACCGTCTCGTTGCCCGCTTTGCGCACCAGGGCAAACAGGTCCGCGAGGCGGGGGATGCGCGTGCCATCGACCGGCTTCTGCTCCGGGTAGCGGCGTCCGTAGGGGGAGGCCGGGTTGAGCCGTCCGACATCGAACTGCAGCAGTTCGGCGTAGGTGAGCGTGTGGATCGCCGGGCCATGCTGCGTGAGCCAGACGCCGTCCGGGCCGCGCGCAGTATCCGGATGCGGCCAGGGTTCGTGCGAGATCACGACCACGCCGTCACGGGTAATCCCGGTGTCGAGTTCGAGCGTCGTCACGCCGATCGACAACGCCGCGGCGAATGCGGGCAGGGTATTTTCCGGAGCGAGCCCGCGCGTGCCGCGGTGACCCTGCAAATCGAAGGCCTGCGCGCAGAGCGCGAGCCCGGACAGGGACAGCGCGGTCAGCATCGCCGGCAGAGCGCGCCAACCGAACCCTCGCATCAGCGGCCTGAAGCCTTCTTCTTGCCGGATTTCTTTTCCGCGAGTTTGGCCTTCTCCAGCGCCGTCACTTTTTTCAGCTCGACGTCCCGGTCTTCCTGGCGTTTTTCGGCTTCGCGGCGCAGCTCGTCCTCGGTCGGCGGGTTCCAGTCGAGGAACTTGGGGCGAATGCGCGCGAAATACGCGCTGGAGGATTCCCTGGGGGCCGCCTCTTTGCGCGGACTCTGCTTGCGCGGACTCTTCTTGCCGACGGCGCTGCGAGCAGCCTCAGCCTTTACCACTTTTTTGGCTTTCGCCATCGCCTTTCCCCTGCGCCGTTTCGTCGGTTCTTTGCGTCCCGCCGGAGAATGCCGAATACGGGCCGCGAACGGTTCGTGTCCTGGAGGCGGGTGCTGAAGTCGCGCTTTCCTTGTTCAGGATGCCGCACCAGTGCGTCTGCCTGGCCGTTGCCGGCTTGAGTCCGTCCATATGCCCTCCCCGGGTGTTCGGATCGGCATCTACTGTAGCCCTTCTTCGGCCCGTCGGGGAAAAGATGCGCGGATCAGAGCATTTCCAGCGGGCTGGGGCCGTGCGGCGGCGGAAAAAGCGCGGCGAGCTCGGCCCGTTGCGCGTCGCTCAGGGTGCAGTCGACGGCGCCCGCATTTTCCAGGACGCGGGCGCGGTTGGCAGATTTTGGTATTGCGATCAGGTCCTCCTGAGCAAGGGCCCATGCGAGCACCGCCTGTGCCGGGGTCATGGCGTGGCGGGAAGAAAATGAGACAAGTCCCTTGTGGCGGAGCAGCCGTCCCTGCTCGAGCGGCGAATAAGCCACGAGCGGAATGCGTTTCTCGCGCATCCAAGGCAGCAGGTCCCACTCGATCCCGCGGCGCGAGGGGTTGTAGAGCAACTGGTTGGTCGCGACGGCCCCGCCACCCGCGGTCGCACGGAACTCCTTGAGGTCCGCGAGGTCCAGATTGCTCACGCCGAAATGGCGGATCTTTCCTGCTGTCCGGAGCGCGGTGAAGGCTTCCAGCGTTTCGACGAACGGGAATGCGCCTCGCCAGTGGAGGAGATAGAGATCAATGCGGTCGGTGCGCATGCGTTTCAGGCTGCGCTCGCAGGCAGCGACCGTCCCGCGCCTGCTCGCGTTTCCGGGAAGTACCTTGCTGACCAGAAAGATGTTTTCGCGCTGCCCCGCGATCGCCTCGCCCACCAGGGTTTCCGAGCGTCCGTCGCCGTACATCTCGGCGGTGTCGATCAGCGTGAGGCCGTGCTCGATGCCAAGCCGGAGCGCGGCGATTTCTTCCGCGCGTGCGCGCGGGTCGTCGCCCATGTTCCACGTGCCCTGCCCGAGCGCAGGGACGCGTTCTCCGGTGGGCAGTGCGACCATTCTCACGGTGCGGGGGATCCTTTGCGGGGCGGGTGGGGGAAAACGTGTGTAAAGTTTACCCGCTGCACGCAAACCGGACGAAGTGGAGAACGAGATAGATACTGCAGAGAAAAACAGAAACCTTGCGCTCTATACCACCATGGCGCGCATCCGCTCCTTCGAAAATGCCGCCGAGATCGCAAGCCAGGGCGGCGTGCAGGCCTGGGGGCAGTCGGCGAGCAGCACGCCGGCGCTGGTGCGCGGGCCGCTGCACTTGTCCACGGGGCAGGAGGCCGTCGCGGCCGGCGTATGCGCCAACCTGCGCACGGAGGATCTTCTGACCTCCACCCATCGCGGACACGGCCATACGCTTGCGCGCGGCGCGGATCCCGTGCGCATGCTGTGCGAGCTGTTCGGTCGTGCGCCGGGCACCAACCGCGGCAAGGGCGGGTCGATGCACATCGCGGATTTTTCCGTGGGCATGCTGGGCGCAAACGGCGTCGTTGCGGCCGGGATCCCGATCGCGGTCGGCGCGGCGCACGCGCTGAAACTGCGCGGCAAGCCCGGCATCGTCGCCTGCTTCTTCGGCGACGGTGCGGTCAACCGCGGCCCGTTCCTCGAGGGACTCAACTGGGCCGGGGTGTACGGATTGAAGGTACTGTTCATCTGCGAGGACAACCGGATCTCGGCCACCACACCGACCGAACCGATGACTGCGGGCGACGGCCCTTCGGCGCGCGCGCGCAGTCTCGGGCTGCGTTGCGAAAAGGTGGACGGCAATGACGTTGCGGCGGTCGACCGTGTGTCGGCCGAGCTTTCGGCATGGGTGCGCGAGGGCAGGGGCGCGGCGTTCCTGCACGCGGTGACCTATCGGTTCAAGGGCCATGTGTCGATCGATCCCGGTGCGTATCGCGATGCAGAAGAAGTGAAGGCGGCGCTCGAAGCGGATCCTCTGCTGCTGGCGCGCGCCGCGCTGGTTGCGGGTGGCGTGTCTGCAGGGACGCTCGTCGCAATCGACGCGGCGGCGGACGCCGAGATCGCGGCGGCGCTCGATATTGCGGGCAAGGCGCCCTGGCCCGATCCGTCCAGTGCCTATGAGGACGTGATGAACAGCGGCGCGGGGGTGTGGCGATGAGCCGGCTGACGTATGCGCAGGCCGCCTGCCTCGCGTTGCAGGAGGTCATGCGTGCCGACCCGACCGTGATCGCGATGGGCGAGGACCTCGGGCGCGGCGGCGTGTTCGGCCAGTACCGCGGCCTGCCGCAGGAGTTCGGTGCGGAACGCATCATCGACACGCCGATCTCGGAGGCCACCATCATGGGTGCCGCGGTCGGCATGGCACTGACCGGGCTGCGTCCCGTGGTGGAGATGCGGGTCGTGGACTTTGCCTTGTGCGCGATCGACGAACTCGTCAACCAGGCGGCCAAGAACCGCTACATGTTCGGCGGGCAGGGGCGGGTGCCGCTGATCGCGCGCCTGCCCATCGGCTTGTGGAGCGCCTCGGCGGCGCAGCACTCGCAGTCGCTCGAAGCCTGGTTTGCGCACATTCCGGGTCTGGTCGTGGTCACGCCCGCGACGCCGGCCGACAACTACGGCTTGCTGAAGGCGTCCCTTGCGAGCGGCGACCCGGTCGTCTACATGGAGCACAAGGAACTCTGGGGCAGCGAGGGCGAAGTCGTGGCGGGCGACGAGGTGCCCTTGGGCAAGGCGCGGATCGCGCGCTCCGGGACGGATCTCACCATCGTCGCGTGGTCGCGTGCGGTGCACGATGCGATGGCCGCTGCGGAGCAGCTGGCAGGCTCGGGCGTGTCGGTAGAGGTACTTGACCTGAGGACGCTGTGGCCGTGGGATCGCGATGCCGTTCTGGCGTCGTGCGCAAAAACCGGGCGACTCCTCGTCGTGCACGAATCCGTGCAGGTCGCAGGATTCGGTGCAGAGGTTGCAGCGACCGTGGCCGAGGCGCTCGGCGTGAAGGTCGCGCGTCTGGGTGCACCGCGCATTCCCGTGGGTTACGCGCAGACGCTGGAAAACGAGGCACGCATGGATGCGGCGAAGATCGTGGCGGCGGCAAGGCGGATCATTGCTTCGCGCTGAGCCGCAAGCCCGGACTATGTTGTGCGCAAAAAATCGCCGGAAGCTATTTCCGTGAGTCCCACAGTGGGGTGCTGATATACATAGACCCACGCCATCAACCTGTGGCCGTTGTCCAGTACGACCTCCTGCAGGGCGCGAACGTATTCGGTGGGCTCGGCAGATCCAGGCCCGCATTCTTCGTAGGCATCCAACTCAGGAAGAACCGTTGCGGGTTCACGCAGAGCGTAAACCTCGCCGCTGACCCGATGCGCAGGATCGACGGAGGACACCGCGCCAGGGTAATAGTCGATCTTGTATAAACGGCCCTGGAAGATCGCGTCCCCCACGAAATCCGAATGCTGCGCCAGCAGGCGGTGCATGTTGGTGTCAGTACCTCGACGCAGGGTCCCGTAGACGAACAGGTACTCCGGTGTCATTGCGCTTCCTTCAATCCAGTCCCAGAAGATGGCACGGTGCTCAGCTTGCGCGAGGGGTCAGGCCTCACTGTGCTTCACCGCGGACTCCGGAAGGCCGAACACGCGATCGAAAGCCCACGTGAAAGAAATGGCATAGACGAAGAAGAATGCCAGGAGGCCGAGATTGGCCAGAAATGCGTTGAGGGGTGAAATGTTGAGCCAGAGTGCCATGACCGGGATCAGTATGAATACAAGGCCACCCTCGAAGCCAACACCATGTACCAGGCGCCTGGCGAAAGACCGCCCTCGCACGGATTGACGTGACTCCCAGCGCTCGAAGAGTGTGTTGAACACATAGCTCCACCCGAGTGCAATGCTCGACAGAACGAAGGCGAGGCCGATGGTTGAGGCAGGTGGTTTGTCGAAGATGACGCTCAATACCGGGCCGACGAAGGCAATGGCGAAGGCCTCGTACAGGACGGCTTGAAGCACGCGTCGGGTTCCGGGGTTCATGGCAATATGAGGACGGCGACGCCTGGTTTGAGCGAGGTCCAGCGTCCGCGGTAAACGCAGCGAACGACGTGACCGCGTTGTCGTGCAGCACCTTCGGGTATCTCGTGGTCGGGGTGAAATAGACCATCAACGGCACTCAGGTGTGACATTCAGTCGACCTTCGCTGCAATAGACTCGATCTCAATCTTCAATTCCGGTCTTGCCAACCCCTTGACGATCAGAATGATCGCACCTGGTTTGTGTTCACCCATGACTCGGTCGCGTACTTCTACAAATGTTCTTACATCATCCCGGTCAGTAAGAAATACCGTGAGTCGCACAATATCAGAGAGGGCCATGCGCGCCGCGTCAAGGACTGCTGCGAGGCGAGTGAATACGACTTCGGCCTGCTCCGCGGTTGTTGCCGGAGTAGTTCCGTCGGGTTTGGTCCCAACTTGACCGTTCGTGAACAGGAGACGCGCTCCCGCAGGCACCTCCACACCGTGTGCCACGTTGCTGGAATGGCGGTAAAGCTCGTCTAGAACATGCACTTTCAACATTCAAGAGTTCCCCTTTTTGGCCTCGATTGGATCTCGCGCACGGGCGCCCACGACCGTACGCTTATTCTTCGTCCGCGAGCCATGCGATGGTCGCGCGCGCGGATGCCAGAGCGAGTTCCTGTGCGGCGAAAACACGGCTCGAATAGCGCTGCAAGGAGAACCATCCCTTCTGGTCCTCGGCGTCCCGCCGGTATTCCTCGAACCCGAAGCTGCCGTCCTCGCGCACGAACAGGTCGACGCAGTGGTCGCCTTCGCGATTCTGGAGCGAGGCGCAGACCCGGTTGGGCATGGGAACCGGGGCCGAAGTCGGTTCCCGGTCCCCCGCGGGCCTACCTGGCGGCAGCAGGGAACGCCGGCAGCTTGTCGATGTCGCGCGAATCGTGCTGGATGATCACGGTCGCCTTCAGGTTCGCCACGATTTTCTTGAAGCGATCAAGCGAGGCCAGGGACTCGGCGCGGTCGGTATTGAAGCTCGGCACGCCGTTCGAGTCGTAGTTTTCGTGGAAGTGGGCAAGGTCGCCGGTGAGCAGCACCTTGCCTTTCTCCTTCAGGCTGACCATCAGGCTGTGATGGCCGGGGGTATGCCCGGGCGTGTTCAGCATGACGACGGTCCCGTCCCCGAACACATCCTTGTCCTGGGCCACGATCTCGAACTTTCCACCGCCGCTAATCCAGTGCGTGAATGCCGCGGCGTTCACGCCGGGCGCGGGCTTGGGCGCGTTCACCGCTTCCCAGTCGCCCTTGCCGATGAGCAGCATCGATTTCGGCAGCGAAGGCAACTGGCTGGTGTGGTCGGCATGGTAATGGCTGATGCCCACGAACTTGACCTGATCCGGTGTGAGCTTGAGCTGCGCGAGCTGATCCGTCAGGCTGACCTTCGGTGCGTTGGGGTTGGAGCCCGGCACGAAGCCCGTATCCCAGACCATGTAGTCGTTGCCGTGCTTGATCAGGTAGCAGCTGAACGTGAACGGCCGGCTCTGATCCGGGTAGGCGAAGGTGTCGGAGAAGCGCGAGATGTCCCTCGGCGTGGCGTCGGTGCCGCAATCCAGGCGCGTGAGCGTGACTTCGGGGGCGATCTGCGCAGATGCGGGAACCGCAGTCAGGACGCCGACGCACAGGACGGTAGAGAGCAAGCCGGTCAATCGCTGCATGGTTTTCTCCGTTGAGAGGGTCGAGGATGTTGCGCCTGCCGGTAGTCCCCGGTCAATATGCCGTGCAGCAGAGCCGGCGCCTCGCGGGTCTCATGGCCTGGATTTGATCTCGGTCAAGCGCCAAGCCGCCGGATTTCCTATTCTCGGCTACTGACTGTTACTTTCGGGATGCGTTATGGATCTGCTCGAAATTGCGCGCGGCCCCGCGCTATGGTTTGCCGGCGCCGTGTTTTTGCTGGGTACGGCGTGGCGCATGGTGGGCGTCCTGATGAGGCCGCGCCTGCCCGATCTTTCCCCGGCCCGAGCGGGTGCCCCCTCGACCTTCGCGGCAGCAGGCCACGCCATCCTGCGCGGCATGTGGCCGCGACGGGAGTTCGCACAGCGCACGCTGGCCGTTACGCTCAATGGCTATGTCTTTCATATCGGCCTGGCGTTGGTTTTTTTCGGTTATGCACCCCATATCGCGTTTGTTCGGCGCGTGACCGGATTGACGTGGCCTGCGCTGCCCGATGCCGCGATGTACGTGTCGGCAAGCGTGACAATCGTCGCCCTGCTGCTTGCCCTGGCGCTGCGCTTCAGCGATCCGGTACGAAGGAGGATTTCGGGGTTCGACGACTGGATTACGTGGGTTATTGTGTTTCTACCGGTCGTCACCGGCATGGCGGTGTTGGTTGAGCCCTCGGCGACCTCTCTGATGCGGGCAGATGTGCTGTACCGGACGCCGCTTGCGCTCCATCTCCTGACGCTCGAGTTGCTGCTTGTGTGGTTCCCGTTCGGCAAGCTGATGCATGCGTTTCTGTTCGCCTTTTCGCGAGGTGCCACCGGGATTCGTTTCGGCCATCGGGGGGTCCGGGCATGAATCAGATTGCAGCCGGAAAGCCGGCGTTCGACAAGCAGGGTGAGCAGAGCGACGAACAGCGGGTCGAAGCCGCGATCGGCAGCTTTGTACGCGAGTTTGGCGTGACGACCGCGCTGCATCTCGAGTCCTGCGTGCACTGTGGCTTGTGCGCGGACGCCTGCCATTTTTACCTTGCGACGGGCGATGCGAAGTACACGCCGGTGCTCAAACTCGAGCCCCTGCGCCGCGCGTACCTGCGCGAGGCCAGTCCGTTTGCGCCGCTGGTACGCGCTCTCGGGCTGGCGAAGAAACCCGGGATCGCGGACCTCGAGAACTGGCAGGAGTTGATTTACGACTCGTGCAACATGTGTGGTCGCTGCACCCTCGTCTGTCCGATGGGTATCGACATCGCCGAACTGGTGAAGGAAGCGCGTCACGGCATGTTCAAGGCCGGGTTGCTTCCCGATCGATTGGCCTTGATGGACCGCACGGCGCGGCAGTGGGGCAGCACTGCGACACCGGCGGAAGATCTGCCTGACATCCTCGCGGAGGTGGCGCAGCAGCATGGCGTAGAGATTCCGTGTGATCTGCCGGAGGCCGACATTCTTGTCACCGCTGCGCCGGCAGAATTGAGTGAGCATACGAAATCCCTCGCGGCCGCTGCGAAGATTCTGAACCGTACGGGTGCTAAGTGGACGATGCAACGGGGCGGGTTCGACGCATCGAACGTCGGTTTCAACAATGGCGATCTTGAATTGCAGGAACGGCTCACTCGTGCCCTGGTCGACACTGCGCAGAAGATCGGCGCAAAGACAATATTGCTGCCCGAATGCGGCCACGCGTACGGGGCGGCGCGCTGGGAGGCCGCCAAATGGTATGGCAAGGAACTGCCGGTCCGCATCATCCACATGACCGAGTTTCTGGACGAGGAACTGGCCGCCGGCCGTATCAAAGTGAAGCAGATCGGCGAAACCGGGACCTTTCACGACCCCTGCCAGATCGTGCGGCGGGGCGGTCTGGAAGCCGCGGCACGGCGCGTGATGGCTGCGCTCGGGTTCGAATTGATCGAGCTGCAAAACCACGGCGTGACGGGCTTTTGCTGTGGCGGGGGTGGTGGTGTCGTATCGAACCAGCGCGCGGCACCACTGCGCCACAAGGTATTCGACATGAAGCGCAGCCAGGTCGACGCAACCGGCGCCGAGCACTTTGTCACCAGTTGTGGACAGTGTCGCATCACGCTGAACATGGGCGCGAAGCACGCGCAGTGGGGCAAGACCGCCGAAAGCCTGCTGGAACTGGTGGCAGATAATCTCGCGGATTGAAGGGCGAACCTGCGTCGATCCGCGCGGCGACGGGGCCGCAGGTGTCAGTGCAGGGGCGCGTGGAATCCGGTCGTCATAGCCCCAAAGTCATCTTGGCAATGATGTTCCTCTGGATTTCGTTCGAGCCGGCATAGATCGAGGTCTTGCGGAAATTGCAGTAGCGCGGCGCGAGCACGGCGGCGTACTCATCGAAGTCGCCGGGTCCATCTACAGGCTGGTAGGGCTGCGCCATCGGCCCCGCGGCCTGCATCATGAGTTCGGTCAGCGCCTGCTGTATTTCGGTGCCCTTGATCTTCAGCATCGATACATCGGCGCCTGGCGGCTGCCCGGTACGACGCATCTGGTCGAGGAACCTGAGGTTGGTAATTTCGAGGGCCAGCAGCTCGACTTCCAGCAACGCCACCTTGTCGCGAAAGCGGGTGTCCTCCATCAGCGAACGCCCGCCGGACATCTGCTTTGCCGCAAACGCCTTGAGCTGGACGAGTTCGCGCTTGGAGCTGCCAATGCGCGCGGTGTTCATGCGTTCGTGCCCGAGCAGGTACTTGGCCACGGTCCAGCCCTTGCCTTCCTCGAACACCAGGTTTTCCGCCGGCACTTCGACGTTGTCGAAGAACACTTCGTTCACATGGTGTGCGCTTGCCATGAGCATCAGCGGGCGCACGGTGATCCCCGGCGTCTTCATGTCGATCAGCAGGAACGAGATGCCCTCCTGGCGCTTGGCCAGCCTCGACTCGGTACGCACCAGGCAGAAGATCCAGTCCGCGTAGTGCGCGCCTGAGGTCCAGATCTTCTGGCCGTTGACGATGTATCGGTCGCCTTGCCGGGTCGCCGTGGTCTTGAGCGAGGCGAGGTCGGATCCCGAACCCGGCTCGGAATAGCCCTGGCACCAGACGTCCTCGCCGTCGTAGATCCGCGGCAGGAAGCGCTTCTTTTGCGCATCGGTCCCGAACTTCAGCAGGACTGGGCCGCACATGGCCAGGCCAAAGGAAATCAGCGGTGGCGTACCCGCGTAGCCGCATTCCTCTTCGAATATGAAGCGCTGCGCGACGTTCCAGCCGGTGCCGCCCCATTCCTGAGGCCAGGCCGGTGCTACCCAGCCTTTGCGAGCCAGAATCCGATGCCAGCGCAGCAGGTCCTCCCGGCCCAGGTCACGGCCGCCGGTGACCCTGTTGCGCAGGTCGCCAGGAAGGCTTTCTTTCAGCCAGCCACGGACTTCGTCGCGAAAGGCGAGTTCTTCTTTGGAGTAGTTCAGGTCCATGACGCCGCTCCGCTATGGATGAAAGGCAGGTTGCAATGCCGCAGACAAGCGCCACGGCTTTGAGCATTCCTGATTCCTCAGGAGTTTTATGCTCCGGAGTCTAGACCGAATCAGGACTACGCGTCGATTCCGTCCGGCAGCCGCGGACCGCCATACGCCGCACACCGGGCGGCGCGATCAGGCAACGTCAACACGACGTGGACGCTGATCGAGTCGAGGGCGTAAGCTGCCGACTTTTGAGGAAGACAAAATGAGCCTGCCAGGGAAACCAACCGCAATGTCCCTCGAGCCTTTCGAGGTGAGTCTGTCCAAGCCGGTGCGCCAATTCCCGAATTCACCTGAGATTGCTGCCATCGTCCGCAAACTCGGCATCGTGCAGCATGGCAACGACAAGCTGATTTCGCCCGAGCAGGTCTCCGAAATTCTCAGGCGCTTCAATGTGCCCGGCCATGCCAGTTTTCGATCGTCGATGCCGTACCTTGCCGGCGGTTACCAGGGCGGCGCCACGACGGACTTCGTCCAATCCTATCTGGACGCAATTCACTACCCCTGCTATCCGGTCGGCGATGAGCGCCGCGTCAGGGTTCCTTCGCTGAAGGTGCTCGCGGAGGTCTACACGCCGGGTGTCGGATTCATTTGCAACATCATCAAACACCTTCTGTGGGAATCGATCGACTTGCGCTTGTTTGCGGCAGATATTGCCGATGATCGGGCTCGACAAGCCGTCTTGCGCAGGGCCAACGCGCTCTACAGTCTTGCCAAGGCGCTGTCACACACGAATTTGATCATTCCGGTCAGTCGCGCATCCAATCTGGCCGCCATCAAGGAAAAGATCGCCGCCATCGGCAAGGCGGTCTACATCATCACCGACGGAACCGCCATCCTTGGCCTGGGCGATATCGGACCCCAGCCCGGTGCCCCGGTCATGACCGGGAAGGCCATACTGATTGCAGGCCTCGCGGATATTCCGGCGATCAGCCTGGTACTGGATGAAACCGACCCAGACAAAATCGTCGAATTGCTCACCAAAATTCTGCCTGAGCGCGGCGGCTCAATCAATCTTGAGGACCTGTCCTCGCCGCACTCTTTCGAGGTTGAAAGAAAACTTCAGGACAAGATCGCCATCCCCGTTTTCGACGATGATCAATGGGGTACGGGAATCGTGGTCGCTGCTGCGCTCATCAATGGGGCAAAATTGACGGGCAAGCCGTTGAGCGAACTGGCCATCCATTTTCAGGGCGCCGGTGCAGGCGCCATTGGCGTTGCGCTCATCATGATCGCGGCCGGTGTCAATCCCGGCTCCATGCAGATGGCTGACTCCAAAGGGCTGTTGCATGCCGGCCGCAAGGCCGGGATGAACGACGAAAAGAACCAGCTTGCAGCCATCATCAACGCCTCCGGGCGTACCGGGTCCTGGGAGAACGGGCTCCAGGGCGCGGACATCTACGTGGGCTTGTCTGCTGCGGAAGCCGGCAAGCGGACTCCGTTTACCGTGCAGCACATGCGCATGATGAACGAACGTCCCGGAATCATCTCGATGGCCAATCCCAATCCGGAAATTCTGACGACGATTCATGAAGACGTCGCCATCGCATATAAAAGATTCCGCGATGCGGGTGCAGCGTTCGTCGGAACCGGTCGCTCGGACGTTCCCAATGGGGTCAACAACGTTCTCGGGTTCCCGTCGATTCACAAGGCCGGTGGCTTCCTGACCGATGCCACCTCATACCAACGGTCGGACTACGTGGTGGCCGCCCGCGCGATTGCCGAATTGCTCGGCGAGGTGACGGCGGATCGCATCATCGTCGATCCGCTCGACCCCCGCGTGGTGCCTGCCGTTTCCGAGGCGGTGGCAGGCGCAATTCGCGAACGTGAGCGCGCCTAATTGAAACCAAGGACCTGGCGCCATCTGTTGCCGGTAGTCATCGCGTGCCTCATGCCGCTGGCCGCGGGCGCGCAGAACTACCCCGCCAAGCCGATCCGCCTGGTAGTGCCTTTCGCGCCGGGCGGCAGTTCGTCGATCGTCGCGCGCTCGATCGCGGCGGAAATGGAGAAGGGGCTGGGCCAGGCCATCATCGTCGACAACAAGCCCGGCGGCGGAGGGAACATCGCGATGCTCGAAGTCGCGAAATCCGATCCGGACGGTTACACGCTGATCATCGGCCACGTGGGCTCGCTGGCCATGAATCCATTCATGTACACCAAGCTGCCTTACGACGTGGATCGCGACTTCGCGCCGGTGTCCCTGCTTGCGATCGTCCCGGCAATCTTCGTGGTGCATGAAAGCGTGCCGGCAAAGGATCTGCGCGAATTCGTCGCGCTGGCGAAGAAGGACCCCGGCAGGATGTACTACGGCAGCGCGGGCAATGGTTCGGCCGGGCATCTGGCAATGGAATACCTGAAACAGGTAACCGGCATCGACATCCAGCATGTGCCGTACAAAGGTACCGGTCCGAACGTCATCGATCTCGTTGCCGGACGCACCCAGGCGGCTTCTGCGGGTACGCCGCCCCTGATGCCGCACGTGAAATCCGGCAAGCTGCGCGTCATCGCCGTGGGCACGCCGTCGCGCCTGCATACCCTTCCGAATGTCGGTACCGTGGCCGAGCAGGGCTATCCCGGTTTCGAGACTTCCCAGTGGTATGGGCTGAACGCGCCGGCCAAAACGCCCGAGCCGATCATCCGGCGTCTGGCCATGGAAGCGGCAAAGGCGGCCAAGAGTCCCAGGGTGCTCGAGAGATTTGCGGCGGACGACGCCGAAGCGATCGGCTCGACGCCGGCCGAATATGGTGCCTACGTGAAGAAGGAACAGGCGCGCTGGAGCAAGGTGGTGCGCGCCGCCGGGATCAAGGCGGACTGAACCGGCAGGTTAGGGCAGCCCACCGGATCGCGCGCTGCGTCAGCGGGCGATCTGGAGCACCATTTTTCCGACTGACCCGCGCTCGGCGACGCGATCCTGCGCCTTTGCAAATTGCTCGAGTGGATATGTCCCTGACACCACCGGCTTCAATTTGCCCTCCGCGTGCCACTGGAAAATCTGCGAGAAGGCCCCGCGCATATCCGCTTCGAACTCGGCCCGCCGGTCATCCTTCGACCAGCCGTACCACATGCCGATGTTGAAGCCCATGACCGAGATGTTTTTCACCAGCAGGATGTTCGCGGGGACTTGAGGGATGCTGCCGCTGGCAAAGCCGATCACGACGTGCCGGCCACCCGGTGCGAGGCTGCGCATCGCGGCATCGAAGCTTGCACCGCCGACCGGGTCGAACACGACATCGACGCCGCGGCCATCAGTCAAGCGCGCGATTTCGGCGCGCAGGTCGGCGCTGCGGTAATCGATCGCAGCGCGCGCGCCGTGCGCGACCGCCAGCGCGCATTTCTCCGCGCCACCGGCAGCAGCGATCACGTCGGCCCCCATGACGCGCCCCAGTTCGACCGCCGCAAGCCCGACGCCACCGGCAGCCGCGAGCACCAGAAGTGTCTCGCCCGTCGCGAGTTTCGCGCGCCATGCGAATGCGCCGTAGGCCGTGGCGTACGACGTGGCCAGATGCAGCGCCTCGCCCGCCGGGATCGTCGCGGGTATCGGGTAGACCGTATGTTCCGTCACGACTGCCTCTTCCGCGTAGCCGCCCCAGCCTGCGATTGCCAGTACCCGGTCACCGGGCTTGAAGCGTGTGGCCGCCACATCGCATTCGAGCACCGTGCCGACGTATTCGCCGCCAGGTACAAACGGCAACGGCGGCTTGTGCTGATACTTGCCGGCAATCCACAGGCTGGTGGCGAAGCTGACGCTGGCGGCCTCGACCGCGATCCGCACGCCGCGGGAGAGCAGGGCGGGCGCTTCAATATTCTCGACCTTCAGGTCGTGGTAGTCGCCGAAGGTATGGCAAACGATGGCTTTCATGCGTGCAGGTTCTCCTTGTGTGTCAGGTCCGCCGTTCGGGCGATGCTCACTGCAGAATGCGGGCCAGTCCGTCCCAGGCGATCAGTTTAACTGCGAGGGCGATCAGCACGGTACGGAATGCGAGGCGAAAGATCCGCTCGTTCATTCTGCCAAGAAGTACGCCACCGAGGCGCGTCCCGAGGATCGCAGCGGGGACCATGCAGAGTATCACCGGCCCGTATGTCCGGAAGCTGAATCCGACCAGCGTGAACCCCGCGATCTTCAGCAGGTTGCCGATGAATCCGAAAAAGCTCAGTGTGGCCACCATGCCCTCCTTGTCCAGGTCCTTGCGGATGACCAGCACCCCGAGGATCGGCGCGATCACGCCGACGACCATGTTGAGGATGCCGGTCACGAAGCCCACCGGCACGAACGCCCAGAGGGGCAGTTCCTTGTCCGCAAGCACCCTGAGCTGGCGTGTAGCGAGCGATACCAGCACGAAGCAGCCGATCAGCATCTGTACGACTGCTGTGGGGAGTCCCTGAAACAGTAGCAGGCCGAGGGCCACACCAAAGGGCATCAGCGCGGCAAAGCGGACGATGATCGGCCAGGCCATATGCCGCCTGAGCATCCAGGCACGCGAGGTGTTCGATGCGAGTTGTACTGCGCCATGCACCGGAATTGCCGCGGCAGGCGACATCAGCTGCAGCATCAGTGCAATCAGCGCGGTACCGCCACCCGCACCCACTACCGCCGTCAGCGCAGAGGTGCAGAACGCGGCTGCGGTGAGCAGGGCAATTTCGAAGACCGACATGGACGGATTGTGCACGACGAAGTCATCGAATCGGTGAAACAGGCGACGGGCTGCGTTCGACTTACCCGTTTCCCCAGGGTCTGGAGGCATCGGCTGCGCGAAGGTCCGGTCGCACCTCTTCCACCGAATCCACCGCAGTCGCGACCTGTACGATTTCGCGCTGGTCAGCCTCGTTGCGGACAATTCCGCTGAGCGTCACGATTCCCCGGCGTGCGGAGATGCCGACCCTGGCATCCCTTGTGCGGGGATGGATCCTCAGCGCAACCCGGACGTGCGCCTGCAGCCTGAGATCCAGAAGCTTCTGCCGGGAAGCCTCCGTTTCGTCGAATGCGTGGTTCCTGGTCACGTGGAGGAGTTCTTCGGTCGCGTCGTCGACGCTCAGGCGTTCGGTACTGAGTACGACATCGTAGTTTTCGGCGTTCTGCGTATCGACGTTGAGATTGCGCTTCATGACGGCCGCATGGGCTTCGTCGTTCAGCCGGACTTCTGTTTCAGCTGCCTGAGGATCGTCCGTGTTGAGGCGCTCCATCATCCTCTGCGTTCGCAGCCAGCGAGGTGCGCAAACACGCGCACAGACTGCGTGCGGCACGCTGTGCAGCAGGAAGGCTGCACCCCATCCGCGCAGCACCGCGCCGCGCGGATCGCAGGCGAGGTCGAGAATTTCCGCGGCGGTGAGCAGCGACGCCTTGGTGTCCGCCGCAGTCAGTTTCTCGTACAGGGTCGCTTTGCCATCGAGCATCCGCACGACGTGGCTTCGTCGTACGCGCATCTTGTCTGCGACTACGTCAATGATCTCGTGGTGTATCAGCGGTACACCGAGCGACGCGGCGATATTCTGTCCGACATCGATTCCGAGGGATCCCATTTCACGTGTAATCGCGACCAGTGCCATCGCATCCCCCCTTCCGCAGGACGCTGCGGGGTTTCGCCCGATGGGAGGGATCGTAGACCCGGTTTCCCTTGTGTCTTCTGGCGACGATACGCGCCCATCATCCGCCGGCAAATTTCCGCGTCAATAACTCCGACGGGCTAGCAGGCAAATCATGCTGTCGCTGGATGCAGAGGCGTTACGCGTCAGATTGATGTCAGGCCACTCTCGTGCTCATTCCCGGCTCAAGAGCACGCCGTGGCCCGGGATCAGCGCGTTCACACCCGCAGTGCGCAGCGCATCCCACATGATCGCTGAGGCGCCTGACAACACTGGTTTGCCCAGATCCTGCTCGAGCATCTCGAGGATCGGCAGGGTGGGCAGGCCCAGGCCGCTGAAGAACACCGCCTGCGCCTCCGGGACATCGATCTGCCGTCCGAGGCGGTAGGCGCGCTCGGGACTTTCGTCGTAGATATTCGCCACGTTTTCCAGCGTCGCGTGCGAGACCACCACGAACCCGTGCGCCTCGAGGAGCGCCTTGCCCTTCGCGGTGGTGGCCTTGTCGTAAGGCGTGCCCAGGGCCAGGCGCTGCACGCCCAGATGCTTCAATGCACGCCCCACGCTGCCGAATGCGGTCAGAAAGGGGATCCCGCTCGATTTCGAAAGTCGCTCGACGAGTTCGGCCTCGCCGTCCTTTCCCAACGCGTAGCTCATCCCCGCATGCGCCATGACGATCACGTCCGGCTTCACCAGCGAAAGCAGCTTTACGTTCTCCTCAAGATGCGCGATCTGCATGCGGATCCGCTCGTCCATCCCGGCATGCGAACCGGTCTTCCCCTCGGCAAACATGCGGGTGAAATGCACCGATACGCCGGGCGGGGCGAGCCGCATCATTTCCGGCTCGACGGTTGGATTGCCCGGAGGTACGAGGAAACCGAGGCGGGCGCGGTAGCCGATCATGGGGTTGATTCCTTTTTCAGGCGGGGACTATGTCTTCGCGTACTTTCCGGTGAGCTGCGGCGTCAGCACGCCGTCGAGTTTCTTTTCGGCGTGCTCCAGGCGCGTGTCGCGGCCCCAGGTACGCTTCAACGCATCGCTGATGCTGAACTGCAATTTCCCGCAGCCGGCACACTCGATTTCCACCGTGTCGCCGTCCTGGAAACAGGACAGGCCGCGGTGATTGGTGCCGGTGGCGAGAATGTCGCCCGGTTCCAGCGTGTGGATCGCGCTGACCCATTCGATGCAGCGCCGGATGTCGTGCGCCATGTCGTCGGTGTTGAAGTTCTGCTTGAGCACGCCGTTGACCCACAGCCGGATCTGCAGCTTTTGCGGATCCGGGATCTCGTCCGCGGTCACGATGAACGGGCCGATCGGCGCGAAGGTCTCGCGCGACTTCATCTGGTAGAAGACGTTGTTCGGCGGCGGCAGTCCGCGCGCCGAGCCGTCGATGAAATTCAGGTAGCCGAACACATGGTCCATCGCGTCGGCGGCCTTGACGTTGAACGCACGCTTGCCGATCACCAGGCCGAGTTCGGCCTCGCCCTCGAAACCGCTGGCCGGCACGTCGGGCAGCACCATCGTGTCGCCGTGGCCGATCACGCAGTTGGGCGATTTCAGAAAGCCGTTGATCGGCGCGGGTTCGGTGCGCGTGCCGTCCTCCATGTAGTTGACGGCCATGCAGTCGATGTTGGCCGGGCTTGGGCAGGGGCGGGCGGATGCGGACTTTGTCGAGCGGAATGGCCGTGCCATTCTTCGCCGCATCTTCCAGCCGGCCGCGGTAGTCCGCGAAGCGCGCGATCAGGCCGCTGATCAGGTCGTGCGGCCCGGTATGCGGGACGTCGGCGACGAGCCCGGACACGTCGACCACGCCCGCCTGCGGGATCCCCGTTCCTGAGCACGCCAAGGCGGAAATCGTCGAAATAGAGAATCTTCATGCAGGGAACTCCGGTCAAGGCACGTCGGCGGAAGGGAAAGTGTATCCGCACGACGACCGCGATTCACTGCGCCCTGCGATACTTCGGTCGACAACCCGCACTACTGGTCTTATATACAGTTGTTCCGGCATAATCACGAAATGGAGAACACGCTCCTCGACAAGCTCAATCCGGCGCAGCGCGCCGCCGCGACCTTCGGCACCCCGGGCGAGGCGCGGGGCTGGTCCTCACCGCCGCTGCTGGTCGTCGCCGGCGCAGGCACCGGCAAGACCAACACGCTTGCACACCGCGTGGCGCATCTGATCCTGAACGGCGTTGCGCCCGAGCGCGTGCTGCTGCTCACGTTCTCGCGCCGCGCAGCCCAGGAACTCGCGCGCCGCGCGCAGGGCATCGTCGCGGATGCGCTGGCGTCGGCCTCAGGCAACCGCACCGCGGTGCGGCTTCCCTGGGCAGGCACCTTTCATTCCGTCGCCAACCGGCTCCTGCGCCAGTACGCGGCGCAGGTCGGGCTTGCGCCCGGATTCAGCGTGATGGACCGCGGCGACGCCGCAGACCTGCTCGATGTCGTCGCGCCAGGAACTCGGGCTGGCGGCGAAGGACCGGCGCTTTCCGCGCAAGGACACCTGTCTCGCGATCTATTCGCACTGCGTCAACACCCGGGGTTCGCTCGACGCCACGCTGATTGATTCGTTCCCCTGGTGCATGGAGTCGCAAGCCGATCTCAAGGTACTGTTCGCGCGCTATGTGGAGGCCAAGCTCGCCCAGCAGGTGCTCGATTACGACGACCTGCTGCTCTACTGGCATGCGTTGATGCAGGACGCCGTGCTGGCCCGGGATGTCGGAGATCGCTTCGACCACGTCCTGGTCGACGAATACCAGGACACCAACACGCTGCAGGCTGAAATCCTGCTTGCAATGAAACCTTCGGGCGAGGGCCTGTGCGTGGTGGGCGACGATGCGCAGTCGATCTATTCGTTTCGCGCCGCCAACGTGGAGAACATCCTCGGCTTTCCGGCGCGCTTCCAGCCGCCGGCGGAAATGATTGCGCTGGAAGACAACTACCGCTCCACGCAGGCGATCCTCGACGCGGCGAACGCACTCATGGCGGGCGCCACGCAGCAGTTCAGGAAGAACCTGCGCTCAAGGCGTTCGGCCGGGGTGCGACCGCGCGTTGTCACCGTGATCGACGAGGTCGCGCAGGCACAGTACGTGGTCGATCGGGTGCTGGAAGCACGCGAGCAGGGGGTGCCGTTGCGCCGTCAGGCAGTGCTGTTCCGCAGCGCGCACCACAGCGACGCGCTCGAACTCGAACTCGTGCGCCGCGACATACCGTATGTGAAATACGGCGGACTGAAGTTCCTCGAGGCCTCGCACGTGAAAGACCTCCTCGCGGTGCTGCGCTGGGCCGACAATCCGAAGAACCGCATCGCCGCACAGCGCGCGCTGCAGCTGCTGCCGGGCATGGGGCCGGTGAACGCGAGCCGGTGCTTCCATGCGCTGGAGATGGCGCAGTACGACTGGAATGCGCTGGCTGCGTGGGCGCCTCCGGCCGCGGCGCGCGAGCACTGGCCGGCGCTGATCGAGCTCCTGACGGATCTGGGCGCGCCGTCGCGGACCTGGCCCGGGCAGGTGTGCGCCGCGCGCCTGTGGTATGAGCCCCACCTCGCGCGCCTGTACGCGGAGCCCGCGCGCAGCGGCGACCTCGAGCAGCTGGAACGCATCGCGCTGCAGTTCGCCACGCGCGAGCAGTTTCTCTCCGAACTCACCCTCGATCCGCCGCAGGCCAGTTCGGACTATGCCGGCACCCCGCATCTCGACGAGGACTATCTGATCCTCTCGACGGTCCACTCGGCCAAGGGGCAGGAGTGGGACAACGTGCACGTGCTCAACGTCACCGACGGGAATTTCCCGAACGAGTACGCCACCGGAAAACCGGAGCGCATCGAAGAGGAGCGGCGGCTCCTGTACGTCGCGATGACGCGCGCGAAGAACGCACTCGACCTCATCACGCCGCTCAAGTTCTATGTCGTGCAGCAGCAGCGTTCTGGCGACGCCCACGTGTACGGCGCGCGCAGCCGGTTTCTCGGCCGCACGCTGATGGCGACGATGGACGCCGTCGTCTGGCCTGCGGGCGGTGAGGAGGCAGGTCGTCCGTCCTCGCAGCCGTTGCCGCGCGTCGATGTCGCGACCCGATTGCGGAGCCAGTGGCTGTGAGGATTGTTGTGCAATTGCACAACAAGCCTGGCCGGAGCGCGGCTTCTGAAGCGGGGAAGGGGAAAATAAAGTTCTACTTTCCCGTGTCAGGCGCCGGCCTTGGCGGTGATCGGTGCGCGCAGCCGCGCCGCCTCCCCGGGTTCGATCGTGAAGTCGAACGCCAGCGAATACCAGGGCCCCGCTACTTCGGGGCCGGTCGGATCAGGCCGGCGGCTTCACCAAAGCCGATGCTGACATAGCCCTCACGCACGCAGCGCGAACGCTGGACGACTTCGTCGCCGTCCTCGAGGAACGTGCGCCGCTCGCCGCCCGGCAGCGCGATGGGCGCCTTGCCGCCCTGCGTGATTTCGAGCAGGGATCCCAGCGAATCCGGGGTCGGTCCGGAGATCGTTCCCGTTCCGAGCAGGTCGCCTGGCCGCAGGTTGCAACCGTTCGAAGCCTGATGCGCGACGATCTGGGCCGCAGTCCAGTAGGCGTGTCGGAAATTGCTGCGCGACAGGCGCAGCGGAGGCAGTTTCTTTGCGCGCATCGCGGCACTGCGCAGCGTCATTTCCATCTCGATCGCAAAGCCGCCTTCGCGCTGGTCGGTGGCGTCGGTCAGATGTAGGGCAGTGGCGCGGGCTGGCCGGAGGCGCGGGGGAACGCCGGGCAACGGAAACGGCGCCAGCGCATCGAGGGTCACGATCCAGGGTGACATGGTCGAGGCGAAACTCTTGGCGAGGAAGGGGCCGAGCGGCTGGTATTCCCAGGCCTGGATGTCGCGCGCCGACCAGTCGTTGAAAAGCGTCACGCCGAAGATGTGCTCGCGTGCCTTTCCGATCGGTACCGGCTTGCCGAGCCGGTTGCCGGGTCCGATCACCAGGCCGAGTTCGAGTTCGAAATCCAGCCGCCGGCTCGGTCCGACTTCGGGCGCGGGTTTGTCTGCCGCCTTGATCTGCCCCTTCGGCCGCACCACCGGCGTGCCGCTCACAACGACAGAGGAGGCGCGTCCGTGATATCCGATCGGCACCCAGTGGTAGTTGGGCAGCAGCGGATTGTCGGGCCGGAACATGCGACCGGCGTTTTCTGCGTGGTAGATGCCGGTGTAGAAGTCGCTGTAGTCGCCGATGGCCACCGGCAGGAACATTTCAGCGCGCTTCATCGGCACAAGGTATTTCGAGAATTTTCTTCTGTGCTTTGGGTTGGACAGGGTTTCAGAGAGCAGCGCCCGCAGCGCGCGCCAGGCGGCGGGTCCCGCGGCGGCCAGCGGGTTCAGCGTCGGGCCGGTCTTGAAGCCCAGCGCAGCGAGGTCGAAGACCTGGTCGCCGATCGCCACCCCGCCGCGCGGAGGTTCTTTGCTGCCTTTGCGGCGAAATATGCCGAACGGCAGGTTCTGGACCGGAAAATCGCCGACCGGATCGTTTGCCGATTCGACCCAGCTCTGCAGTTTCGGGTTGTGCGTGGCATCGAGTTTCATGTTCATTCCTTCGAAAGTACGCCGCGGCGCATCTGGTCGAGTTCGATCGACTCGAACAGGGCCTTGAAATTGCCCTCGCCGAATCCCTCGTCCCCCTTGCGCTGGATGAACTCGAAGAAGATCGGGCCGAGCTGGTTTTCGGTGAATATCTGCAGCAACAGTGCGCCGGCCTTGCCGTCGACGAGGATCTTGCGACGCTTCAACTCCTCAACGTTCTCGCCATGCCCGGGAATCCGCTTGTCGATGAGTTCATAGTAAGTGTCGATCGTGTCGAGCAGGCGCACGCCGCCCGCGCGCATCGCATCCACGGTCTTTGCGAGGTCGGTGGAGCCAAGTGCGATGTGCTGGATGCCCTCCCCGTGGTAGGCGTCGAGGTATTCCTGGATCTGGCCGGCCTTTTCGTTACCCTCCTCGTTGATCGGGATCCGGATCTTTCCGCACGGACTGGTCATTGCCTTGCTCTTCACGCCGGTGACCTGGCCTTCGATGTCGAAGTAGCGCACCTCGCGGAAGCCGAACAGGCGTTCGTAGAAATCGGCCCACTCGTTCATCCGGCCCTTGTGCACGTTGTGGGTCAGGTGGTCTATGGTGGCGAGGCCGTTCCCGGCGGGGTTCAGCTCGGCGCCTGGCAGCGGTTCGAAGTCGACGTCGTAAAAGCCGATGTTGCCGATATCGCCGGTCTGCTTTCCGTTCTTGCCGCGCCAGCGGTCGATGAAGTAGATCAGCGAGTCGCCGATGCCCTTGATTGCCGGGATGTTCAGTTCGCCCGGCGCCGCGTGGCCCGCGTAGCCCCACGCGCCGAGGTCCACTGCGCGCTCGTACGCAGCCTTTGCATCCTGCACGCGAAAAGCGATCGCGCAGATGCTGGGACCATGCTGGCGCGCAAAGCGCTGGGCGAAGGAATCGGGTTCGGCGTTGACGATGAAATTGATTGCGCCCTGCCGGTAGAGCGTCACGTCCTTGTGTCGGTGGCGGGCGATCGCCAGAAAGCCCAGCCGCTCAAACAGTGCGCCCATCGCCTTTGGGTCCGGCGCGGCGTACTCGACGAACTCGAATCCGTCGGTGCCCATCGGGTTTTTCAAGAGTTCGCTCATTTCGTTTCTTCCTTCGAGACGGTGTGTCGGCTACCGGGACGCCCGTCAGGATACCCGCCGTTCCGGTGGCACTACTTTTCGTCGCGCTCCAACTGGTAGCCCCGCTCGCGCATGCACTGCGACAGGATTGACTGCATGGCGACCGGATCCTGCGCGGCGTTCTGGGCGGGCATGACCACACTCACCGGACCGTTCGGACTGCCCACGATGATCGGCGCAGGGTTGCCCATCGCACTGCCGAGCCTGCGCACGGCGAGCATGGCTTTCTGCTGGCACTCGTCTGTGTCTTGCGCAGTCCGGGCAGCATCGGCGTCTGCCTTCTTCCAGCTCAGATTCGTGCAGCCTGCGACCAGCAGCGTGAGCAGGAGTAGCGTGGTGTGCTTGTGCATGGAGGCTCCGGTGAGGAAAGAAGTTTACGCTGCACTGCGTCACGCGGCATAGCGGTGGCGCATGACTGGTGTGAACTATTACACGCTATAATTTTCACCCTCACTGGAGGAGGCCCATAACAATGACAATGCTCAAGAATTGCGCCACGTTGCCGTCCGCGCTTGTCGCCGGTTTTGCCTTTGCCCTGACCGCCTTTGCGGGCAGCGTGTCGGCGCAGACGCTGAATTTCAAGCTCCACCACCTGCTCGGACCGAAGTCGCCCGCGCATGCGCAGATGCTCGAGCCCTGGGCGCAGCGCGTGGAGAAGGCCTCAGGTGGCAAGGTCAAGATCGAACTCTTCCCGTCGATGTCGCTCGGCGGCAAGCCGCCGCAGCTGATCAATCAGGCGCGCGACGGGGTGGTCGACATCATCTGGACCGTCAATGGCTACACCCCGAGCCTGTTTCCGCGCTCGGAGGTGTTCGAACTGCCATTTATCCACACCAACAACCCGGCGGCCACCAACCTGGCGATGCGCGCCATGTTCGATCAGTACCTGAAAACGGAGTACAGCGGCGTGCATGTCCTGTTCCTGCATGTGCACGCAGGCCAGGGCATCCAGATGGTGGACAAGGAAGTGCGCAAGCCCGACGATCTGAAGGGCCTGAAGATGCGGATCCCCTCGCGTACCGGCGCATGGATCATCGAGGCGCTGGGTGCTTCACCGGTTGCCATGCCTGTGCCCGATCTGCCGCAGGCCTTGTCCAAGAAGGTGGTGGACGGTGCGCTGATTCCCTGGGAAATCATCCCGCCCCTCAAGCTTCAGGACATGACCGACTTCCAGATCGAAGGGCCGCGGCACACGCGTTTCGGTACCACGACCTTCCAGGTGTCGATGAACCAGAAACGCTGGGATTCACTGCCGGCAGACGTCAAGAAGGCGTTCGAGTCACAGTCGGGCGAAGACTGGGTGCGTGAAGTGGGCGCCATCTGGACCAAGTCCGAAGAAGTCGGCATCGGCGTCGCGGTGAAGTCGGGTAACAAGCACATCGAACTGACCGACGCCGAACTCGAGCCATTCCGCACGAAGCTCGAACCGGTGGTACAGCGCTGGATCGACGAGGTGAAGGCCAAGGGAATCGACGGCCAGACGCTCGTGAAGGTGGCCCGCGAGCAGATCGCGAAGTACTCCAAGTAGTCGATGCAGGGCGCCGATTCCGCGGCGCGGGGACCCGTAGAGTTCCTGCGCCGCGTCATCGAATTCTGGGCGCTTCTCGGCGGACTTCTGCTCATGGCAATCGTGCTCATGAGCACCTGGAGCGCCGCCACCGGGGTCGTATTCGGCAAGCCGCTGCCGGGCGACTTCGAGCTGGTGGAAATGTGCGTTGCGGTTGCGGTGTTCATGTTCCTTCCGTATTGCCAGCAGACCGGCGCCAACGTCACGGCCGACTTGTTCACTGCAGGCGCCGGACCACGTACCGTGGCGGCGTTGAGCGTGCTGTCGGCGCTGGTGGCTCTGGCCTTCAGTGTGCTGCTCCTCTGGCGGATGTACGAGGGTCTGCTCGATTACCGGCAATACGTCGAGACCACCACCATCCTGCGCATCCCGGTTTGGTACGCGTACCTGCCCGCGCTGGCTTCGCTGGTGCTGCTCGCGCTTGCGGCACTGATATCGGTGCGCGATTCGATCGCTGAATTGCGCGACACATCCTGATCAGGCACTGATTCCCCGCCATGGACCATAGCTTTATCGGGCTGCTTGGGCTCGCCGCGCTCGTTGCACTGATCGCGATCCGCCTGCCGATTGCTTACGCGATGATCATCGTGGGGGCGGGCGGGATGATGATCCTCAACGGTCCTCAGATTTTTCTTTCCCAGCTCAAGAATCTCGCCTACTCGCAGTTCTCGATCTACGACCTCTCCGTCCTCCCGATGTTCGTGCTGATGGGAAATATCGCTGCACGCGCTGGGTTGTCACGCGATCTGTTCCGGGCTGCAAACGCGTGGCTGGGCTGGATGCGCGGCGGGGTGGCAATGTCCGCAATCGCTGCGTGTGCGGGCTTCGGAGCCGTCTGCGGATCCTCGCTTGCCACGGCCTCGACCATGGGGCAGGTCGCACTGCCCGAACTGCGCCGCTACCGCTACAGCCCGGAACTTGCGACCGGTACGCTGGCTGCGGGGGGCGTGCTCGGCATATTGATCCCACCTTCCATCGTGCTGGTGGTGTACGCGATCGTTGTCGAGGCGAGCATCGTGACGATGTTCATCGCGGCGTTCATACCGGGACTGATCGCGGTGCTGTTTTTCATTCTCACGATCGCCATCTACGTGCGGGTGAAGCCGGATTCCGGGCCTGCTGGCGACCGCGTGTCGCGCGCGGAGTTCATCGAGGCGACCATCCGGGTCGGTCCCGTGGCCGCGATCTTCGGCATGGTGATCGGGGGCATCTATTTTGGCTTTTTCAATCCGACGCCGGCCGCGGCGGTGGGGGTGTTCCTCGTAACAATTTTCGGCATCCTGAGGGGTACGGTGCGCTGGTCCGGGGTGCGTGCGGCGCTGCTCGATACGGCAAAGACCTCGGGGATGATCTACCTCATCCTGCTCGGTGCGCAGTTGCTGAACATCTTCATGGCGCGCGGAGGCGTGCCGCAGGCAGCGGCTGCGGCCATGTCCAGTTCGGGGCTCACGCCGATGCAGATTCTGATTGTTCTGCTGGTTGCGCTGATCATCCTTGGATGTCTGATGGACAGCCTGTCGATGATCCTGCTTGCGATCCCGTTTTTCTGGCCCGTCATTTCCGGCCTGGATTTCGGCATGAGCGTCGAGGACCTCAAGGTCTGGTTCGGGATCCTTGCCTTGATTGTTGTCGAGCTGGGGCTGATCACGCCGCCGGTGGGAATGAACGTGTTCGTCATCAATTCGCTTGCGCGCGACGTGCCGATGAGCCGCACCTTCCTCGGCGTCATGCCGTTCTTTGTCGCCGAGTTGTTCCGCGTGGCGCTGATCGTTGCATTCCCGGCGCTCTCGCTGTGGCTGCCGAAGTTGCTCGCCCACTAGCCGTATCCCGCGTCGCGGGGGCTATTGTCTGACCGCGACGACCCGTCCCTGTGAATTGAGATACACGCGGTAGCGGATGCCGTTGCTGCAGGTCGCGAGATGGTCGTTGTCGGCCTGTCGGGTGGCGCTGACGACGTCTCCGCAAGGAGCGCCAAGCAGGACGATCACGGCGGTCAGATCCTTCATCAGTGCGACATCGTCTGACGCCGGTACCTGACCCGCGAAGAGCAGAGCGACCGGGAGAAGAAGCGCTGCGGCACGTGCGGGTGTGAACATTTTCATCCTTGAAGGTACTGCCGGGCGAGCGTGTGCCATCTCAGATGACAGTGCTGAATTTGACCGGATCCGCGAGGATGATCCAGATGGCTTCGCGCGAACCGGCGATCATGCGCGCCAGCGAAGGGTCGCCGTCCTGCACGAGCGAAAGCACCTTGAGCACCAGCATGTTGTAGGGTTGGCGCAGCAGCGCGATGTCGGTCGTGCGACCGCCCGCGTAGTGCGCGCGGAACAGGTCGAGCAAGTCGTCCATCTGGTTGCTGAGCGCCAGCTTGGTAAATACGCCGATCGCGGTGGTGTTGCGCAGTCGTTCCTTCAGCGAGTCGACATCGAGCGCGGCCTCACCCGCCTCCCCTCCCGCCTCGGTGGGTGCGAGCAGTTCGGGCGCGACCATCAGTGGAGCCAGTGGGCCGCGTGCGCCCTGTGCGCCGGCTGTTCCGGCGCACCCTGCCGCAAGGACGAAAAAGAGTATCTGGATTGTCCGCCGCGGGGTTGCAAGCATTTTCTGACTCCTGTTGCCCTCCAATGTATGCACGGGCATGCACGCAGTCTGTGCGCTGGAGTACAGCGCAGGTCAGGCGTTGGAATAGCGTCGCTATGTTCGTTTTCGCACCGACCGTGGTCCGCAGGGTCCGCATAGTGGCCTCCCTTTCAGGAGAGTCCGATGAATGCACTATTGAGAAACGCGCTGGCCCTGGGCAGTGCCGCGTTCGTCACGCAGGCGATCGCGCAGGCCACGTTCTACGAGAATGAAGACTTCAAGGGTCGATCCTTCACCACTGAACAGCAGATCGACTATCTGGGCAGGTACGGTTTCAATGACAGTGCCTCCTCGGCAGTCGTTTCCGGCAACCGCTGGGAAGTCTGCGAGGACGCACGCTTCGGCGGTCGTTGCGTTGTGCTGCGCCCGGGCAGGTACCCCTCGCTGACTTCGATGGGCTTGAACGACCGCGTCTCTTCGGTCCGGGCCGTGGCCGGAAATGCACGTGTTGAAGATCGCCGCTACGCGCCGGCACCGGTTGTCGCGCAGATTACGTTCCATGAGAACGAGGGTTTCGGCGGGCGTACATTCACGACGGACAAACAGGTCGAAAACTTCAGGCGCTTCGGTTTCAACGACCGGGCCTCGTCGGTGACGGTCACGGGTGCGCGCTGGGAGGTCTGCGATGACACCCGCTTTCGCGGCCGCTGCGCAGTTCTGCGGCCCGGCAAGTACCCTTCGCTGGCTTCCATGGGCATGAACAATCGCGTTTCCTCGGTGCGTGAAGTGTCCGTCAACGAGAGGATTGCGGAGAATCGCTATGCGCCTGCCCCGATCATTGCGCAGATCACGTTCTACGAAAATGAAGGCTTCGGCGGCCGGTCGTTCACCACCACCGAGTCGCGCGGAAATTTTACGGCCGCGGATGTCGGTTTCAACGACCGCGCTTCGTCGATGGTCGTGGCGGCGGGGGAGTCCTGGGAGGCCTGCGAGCATGCCAGCTACCAGGGCCGCTGCGTACTGCTGCGCCCGGGTCGTTATCCCACGATGGCCTCCATGGGCATGGACAACCAGGTCTCTTCGGTACGGATTGCAGGCGCCGCGGCACCCGTGGCGACGCATGATTATCGTCGCCGCCGAGACGAGCGGACCTTCGAGGCGAACGTCACCTCGGTCAAGGCAGTGGTCGGTACGCCGGAACAGCGTTGCTGGGTCGAACCCGGCCAGGTCGAAGCGCAAGGCAAGGTCAACATCCCGGGTGCACTGGTAGGTGCCGTTCTCGGCGGAATCCTCGGTCACCAGGTGGGCGGTGGCATAGGCAAGGATGTCGCCACGGCCGGTGGCGCGGTTGCCGGTGCCGCGGTCGGTGCCAATGTCGGCCGTACTTCGGGTCAGGCAGGCGCGGACGTGAAGCGCTGCGAGAACGTGCCCGGGAGCGCGAAGGCAGACTACTGGGATGTCAGTTACGAATTCCGCGGCCAGGAGCACCGCGTGCAGATGTCGGCGCCGCCGGCTGGACCGACCATCACCGTCAACGAGCAGGGCGAGCCGCGCGCCTAGTGCCTCGCGCAGTGTCAGCAGCAGGTCGGCCCGGCGGGGCCGTTCTGCTTTTCTGGTTCATCCAAGGAGAATTGCATGTCAATCATCCGAATTGCGGCAGCGACCCGCGTCTTGAAGCTGGCCTGCTGCGCGACCGGGGTGCTGCTGTACGCAGGCCTGGCGCATGCGGCAGACAACAGTAAATCGTCCGAGGCGCAATCCGTCTACCAGCGGGACCGTGCCGCATGCATGCGCGGCGAGACCAACCAGGAGCGTGCGACCTGCCTGCAGGAAGCCGGCGCTGCGCGCCAGGAAGCGGCGCGCGGAGGTCTGGCCGGGGGCGAGAAGGCGCAGCTCGAGGCTAATCGCCTGCGCCGCTGCGACAACCAGCCGTCGCAGGACCGTGAAGACTGCATCCGACGGATGCGTGGCGAAGGCACGACGAGCGGCAGTGTGCAGGGTGGCGGGATCTATCGTGAGCTCGTGACCCCGGTCGAACCAGCGAAAGGCAACTGAGACGCAAAAAAGGGCCGGCTTCCTGCGAAGCCGGCCCTTTGTCGCTGCGCTCGTGGCGGGTCAGAAGCCGTAGTTGCGATCGGCCATGTGCGAACGGAGCCAGGGAATGTCTTCGCCCCCGTCGCTCGCCATCTGATACCAGCGGATCGACTGTTCGTAATCGCGCGGAACCGCAGCGTTGCCGTGATCGTAGATTTCGCCCAGGCGTCGTTGCGAGGGCGCGTAGCCGTCTTCGGCGGCCGCGAGAAATGCCGCAAACGCCCCTTTGTCGTCGTTGCGGCTTCTCCATCGCCAGACCGTCCGCATGAAGGCGCACGGCAGCGTCCCGGCTCATGTGCCCAACGGCGGCGGATTGCGCCTGTGCGCTGTTCCAGGGTGGAATGGCTGCGACCAGGGCGAACGCCGCGAGAGCGGCGAACAGCAGACTGCGTGGCAGGGCGGAGGTGTTCTGTGTGTGCTTGTCCATATACGTAGTGTTCGCCGCATGCGCCCCGCGGTCTGTGCGTCAGCGCACCCCGGCACGGAATTTTCCGCCAGCGGCGCCAAATGTGCGGTGACGCACGGTGTGTCCAGGATCCGCTTACTAGAGTGGCTGGTCGTATTTTTCAACCAATCGGAGTTCACATGAACAGCAAAGCAGTCGTATGCGTTGTCATGGCACTGTCCATGTCGACGGGCGGACTTGCCATCGCCCAGGGCAATTCAAATCGCGATCACGGTGACCGCGGCGATCGTGGTCGAGGTGAGCAGATGCAGCGCGGCGGCGACAGGGACCAAGTCCGCAACGGGGAACGCAGTGACAATCGTCGCGATTTCCGCGGCGCGCACGACGCGCGCGGATTCGGACGTTCGCACAACGAAGAGATGCGCCGCGGCCGCGGCGCCGGACCGGACCACGCCTATTATCGCGGCGATCGGCTACCGGTCGAGTATCGCCATCGCCAGTACGTCGTCGACGACTGGCGCGGCAATCACCTGAGCGCGCCGCCGCGCGGCTATCACTGGGTTCAGTCAGGCGGCGACTTCATCCTCGTGGCGATCGCCACCGGCGTGATCCTGCAGTTGCTGCTCGGGCGGTGATCAGGAGGGGGGATTTCCTGAAACGGAACACTGATTGACACGAGACCGGCTCCTGGAGCCGGTCTTCTGCTTTAAGAGTTAAATTTATTCCGCAGGGTCGTGGTGAATAGGCGGATCCGGCCGGCGTTGATTCCCAGGTCGCTCCTGCCTACGCGCGATTTCGAGCGCACGTCCACGCGCGTGAAGCCGCCGGGCTCCTCCAGGATGCGAACGACAAAATCATCTTCGAAGCCGAACAGCAGCGAGGTGTCGGTGGCCTCCAGCCTGCGTTGCGCCGGATCGGCGTCCAGCAACGTGAGCCCCATGCCGAGCAGCACGGACCGTGAAGTGGTAAACACCGTGTCGGCCGGCGCCTTGAGCACGATTGGCTGTATGTCCGGGTAACCCTTCTTCTGCAGGGCCGCAACCTCGGGACCGTCGTAGGCGACCGGATGATCGGTCTTTCTGCGCAGTCCGGCGACACGCAAAAAATGGGGCGGGTTGACGGTATCGGTACTGATGTCGTGGATCGGCGGGACGCGCCTTACGGTCTGTCTCAGGCTCCAGGGGATGTAGGCGGTGATGCCGGCGATCAGCAGCGCGATCAGGCCGGTGGCGATCGCACCAGTGCGCCCCGTGGTGGCGCCGAGTATCGCAGCGAGAGACGCGAGCACTGCGGTTCCGGCAGCGAGCCAGAAAACGTACATGAGCGCGCCGATGCCGTCCCGGTAGTCCCAGAGATCCAGCCGGTAACCGATACCTGCAAACAGTCCCGCAATCGCGTCTGCGATGGCAAGGACGAGGCAGAGCAGCGCCGTTGCCCAGGCAGCGTTCGCAATGCGGCCGTTTCTCGCGACGGGAAGCGGTTGGCTCATGCGGACTACTCTCGCGGTTGACGATGGCGTTCGCGCATCACCTGCATTCTACTTGCAGTGCGGATGGCGTCAGGCTTTCTTTGCCGCCTCGGCGAGCTTGCCCAGCATGCCGCCCAGCCTGAACAGGCACCACAGGAGTGCAAGCGGCAGCACGAGCGTCTGTATCAGGAACACGGCAATCAGCATCACGACATGTTCCACCATTTCGCCGGCCGCCTGCTTCAGGTCGTCAATCAGCTGGCCCGCTTGCCTCGCCACGTCGGTACCCTGTGCAGCCCAGCGTTTGACCCGGTCCCCCAGAGTCTCGCCTTCCCTGAGTGCGATCGGCGGTGTTGACAGGAGTGTCAGCTTTTTCGCAGACAGCTCGATCTTCGTTTCGCCGGCGGCGTAGCGCTCGGAAAGAAACACCTGGAAGCCCGCTTCGCTGCCAAGTGCCACCAGTGGGACCGCGAACCGCACGAGCAGCAGTCCCACCAGGAGCCGGGTCGGCCAGCCGCGCCGGTCCGGCCCGCGCCAGTTCAGCCAGACGCAGGCCAGTGCCGCAAGGGTCAGCAGCGCGGAAACCGCCCAGTAACTTCCGAACTTGAGCAGGATGAGCTGCATGCCGAACGAGACCGAAGCAAACAGCATCAGAGTCGAGAACTGCTCGACCAGGTCGTTCACCGGGTCGAGCACCTGGCCAGGCGCGAATGTCGGGCCGAGGCCCGCGAGTTGTACCGAAATCTCGGTGCCCTGGACCACCGAGATCACCGCATTCAGTGCGCGGGCGGCAGCGAAGCTGGCAAGGGCACGCTTCAGGCCGGCCTGCACCTGGATTTCCGCACCGGCATCCAGCGGCGCGAGCCACGCTCCCCCGACCACGAGGACGAGCGAAAGCGACAGGAGCAGGCGACGGTAGTGCAGCATGCGTTGATCATATACCTGCGACATCGCTGGACGCACCCGAGCGGAAGGGCGGATCGGACGCGCGGCCAAGCGAGCAGGCCGACCGGTTCGAGTCCGTTGTTTGACATGCCTCAATTGCCCGTGCACGCAGCGGCGCAGAATGAACCGCTAAGGAGTTGCATATGAAACGCAAGCGCATTGCTGCAGCGATGCTCGCTGCCACTCCCCGCGCCACATGAAGCCGCTCCCTGTGGCGATGTTGCGGGCGGTTGCGGCCCTTGCGGCGCTGATGACGCTTGTCGCATGCGCCGAAAAGCCCCCGCTGCCGCCGATTCCGGCAGCCCTGATTGATGCGGCCCAGGTGCCTGGATTCGCAGGTGTAAGGCAATGGGGTGAGTCATCCCAGGGAAACGATACAAGGCCTTCGACGAAGCGACCGGGCGCCGTCAGCGCGCCTGCGGCGACGTCGCGAAACGCGCTGAACGTGCTCGCCATTTCAGGCGGTGGCGCAAACGGATCGTTTGCGGCCGGATTTCTGACCGGCTGGACGCGGTCCGGGACACGGCCGCAGTTTCACGTCGTGACCGGTGTAAGTGTTGGCGCGTTGGCGGCGCCGTTTGCGTTTCTCGGACCCGACTATGACGCCGTGCTTCACGAACTGTTTACGCGGCTGTCGGGTCGCGACATCATCAACGTGCGCCCGCGCGTTTTCGCCATTTTCGGCGACTCGCTTGCTTCCTCAAAGCCATTGCAGGGCCTGATCGAGCGCTATTTCGATGCGGCGCTGATGCAGGCGGTCGCGACCGAACACCGCAAGGGGCGCAGGCTGTATGTCGCCTCCACCCATCTTTACGCGGGTCGGCAGACGATCTGGGATATCGGCGCGATCGCGGTCAGCGGGCGACCCGAAGCGCTGGCCCTCATTCAACGCGTGCTGCTGGCCTCGGCCGCCGTCCCGATCCTGCTTCCGCCCGTCTATTTCGAAGTCGAGGCCGAAGGGCGTCGTTACAGCGAGATGCATGTCGATGGCGGCATCACCCGGCAGGCGTTCATCGGGCCGCCGGATTTCGACTGGTCCGCCACGGCACGCACGCTTGGAACCAGCGGGCAGACCGACTTCTGGGTGATACGCAACGGACGCGCGAGGTCGGAGTACATGGTCATGCCGCCAGAGGTTATTGGTCTCGGCGAACATGCGATGCACCAGCTCACGCAGTCGCTGGGCGTCGGCGACCTGTATGTGATCTATCTGCGTGCAGAGCGCGAAAGCGCGCAATTCCACGGTGCCTGGATCGGCAGTGACTTTTCGATGCCGGCGGCAGAGTGGTTCGATCCGGCCTACGAGCGCGCCCTGTTCGACTATGGATACGCAATGGCGCGCAGTGGCAGGGCCTGGAATGCCTTGCCCCCCGGGCTGCACTAGACGCGCCCGGTATCAGGTTTGACGGAGGTCAATCCAGCCCGAACCGGTGCGCGCAGAATCAAATTCAGATCATGGGAGACTAGATCATGGAATGTGCAGTGCTCTTTGCGGATGTCGCCGGCAGCACCGCGCTCTACGAAATACTGGGCGATACGCGTGCGTTCGCGCTGGTCGGGAGCTGCCTTCAGACGATGTCGGACTGTGCGACCGAGGTGCACGGCCGCGTGGTCAAGACGATCGGTGATGCGGTCATGGCGGTTTTCAACGATGCCGACGATGCCGCCGCGGCCGCGGCCGAGATGCAGATGCGGGTGGAAAAGCTCGGGACGGCGACGGGGGCGCGCCTCGGCCTGCGCATCGGCTTTCATCGCGGGCCTGTGGTCGAACGCGACAACGACGTGTTTGGCGACACGGTGAACCTCGCCTCGCGCCTGTGCGACCTGGCCTCCAAGGGCCAGATCATCACCGACAAGGACACCGCCGAAGGACTTTCCAGCATGTTCACCGGCAACCTGCGCAAACTGTATGCGATACCGGTCAAGGGCAAGGAAAAGGAGGTCGACCTGATCGAGATCGTCTGGCAGGGCGCGAACCAGGACATGACCTCGATCACCGCAGGGTCGACCCGCAGTTCGGGTCGTGCGATGCTGGAACTCGAAGTCGAAGGCAAGCGCATCGACATGGGTCCCGACCGCCGCAAGGTGACGATCGGGCGCGATCACGAAGCAGACTTCACGATCCACAACGCCGTGGTGTCGCGGGCGCATGCAATGATCGAACGACGGCGCGACCACTTTGTGCTGGCCGATCACAGTTCCAACGGCACCTACGTGACACTCGAGGGACAGGCCGAGGTCAAGGTGCATCGCGAGGAGATGACGCTGCTTGGCCACGGCTGGATCGCATTTGGGCAGCCGCGCGCCCAGGCACTGCAGGTCGCCGAGTTCCGCTGCGTCGAAACCTGGAGTCCGGAAGCAAAATCGTAGCCGGATCGGCACCGGATCCGGCCGGACCGTCGGGTTGGGGCGGTTATCCGCGGTTACCCGCAGTTACCATTGGGTCTCTGCCCGGCGTCTCTGGCCATCCGGGCGCCACAACGGAGACGGATCCATGAACGACCCACAAAGCATGCGCGGCTTTCTCGACATGGTCGAGCGGGACCATCCCGGAGAATTGCTGCGCATACGGGAGCCGGTGAGCACGAAACTCGATATCACCTCCCTGATATTCGAACTCGAGCAGATGGGCCGCAGTCCGGTGGTGGTCTATGAGAATGTGGAGGGTCACAGCATGCCGGTGGTCACCAACATCGCCGGCAACCGCAAGTTGCTCGCGGCCTGCCTGGGCGTGCCGCAGTCCGACCTGCCCTCTGCGTTTCGCGAGCGCTGCCAGAAATACATCCCGTGCGCGCTTGTCGACGAGGCCTCCTGGCAGGAGGTGGTTCTGGAAGGCGACGACGTGGATCTGACGAAACTGCCGATTCCCACGCATTTTCATGTGGACAAGGCCCCGTATATCACCGGCGGGCAGCTGACCGCGCGCGACCCGGCAAGCGGGGTCGATACCACGGGTTTCCACCGCTTCATGCTGACCGGCAGGAACCGGCTCGGCGTGTCACTGCACTCGCGTCGCCGCATGCACGAATTCCACAAGCGCGCGGAGGAGAAGGGCGAGGCGCTGCCCGCAGCGATCACCCTGGGAATCCATCCGCTGCATTACATGGGGTCGATGGTGTTTGCCTACCCGCCGAATGTGCGCAAGTTCGAGATCATCGGCGGCTTGTTCGGCGAACCTTACCGGCTGGCGAAATGCGGCGTGGAGGACCTCGAGGTCCCGGCGGGTGCGGAGATCATCATCGAGGGCGAGATCCTGGCGGGCGTGCACGAGCCCGAGGGCCCGTTCAGCGAGTTCACCGGCTACGCTTCGTTTCGCAGCACGCAGAATGTATTCGTCGCGAAGAAGATCCGCATGCGGCGCGACGCGATGTTCCATTCCGTGGCCTCGGGCATGTCGCAGGACCACATCCTCGTCTCATGCGTCACGCGCGAGGGCGAGATCCTCAACACCCTGCGGCGTAATCTCCCGGGGGTCATCGCGGTCCATGTTCCGCACCGCACCTGCGGCGCGTTCCTCGCGATCGTGAAGATGAAGAAGTCCTCGCAGGGCGAGCCGCAGCAGGCGATCATGGCTGCGCTGGGAACCGAGTTCTATACGAAGTACGTGATCGTCGTCGACGAGGATGTCGACATCTTCGACATGAACGACGTGATGTGGGCCGTGGCCACGCGCGTGCGCGCCGAGCGCGACATCGTGTTCATTCCCCATGCGAAGGGGGCGATCCTCGACCCGAGTTCGGACCCGGAAGCCTTTACGGTGACCAAGATGGGAATAGACGCCACCCGGCCGCTGGGGCGCGATTTTGCCGAACGCCTGACGATCAGCGATGCGCAACGCGCGCGGGTGCGCGCGATACTTCAGGCTTCCGGCGTGACCGGCTAGCCGGTCGCAAGGACGAAAAAAAAGGGCTGCCCGGAACCCTCATTCTCAGGCAGCCCTGCCAGTCCCGTCTCCCTCCTCCTTGCGTTCCATCTGCTGTACTGCGAGCGGGTTTGCCAGCAGAAGAAAGTATATTTGCACAATTACATATTCTGCAAATGTTTTTTTTGCCAGCGCGACCCGCGAACGCTTCCGGGTCCGTTTCACCTCCTTCGATGCGAAATTTGCCGCCATCGGCACCGAAGCGTGGATAATTCGATGCAGTGGAAACAAAACATTGAATCCTGAGGATTAAGTTGACACTAGGGCGGAGCAGGAAGAACACCGTGGGCGTCGGCGCCCAAAGGGCATTGGGGAAGGCGCCAGGCGGGATGAAGATCGAATCGAAGCAGGGCGGCGCGAAGGGCAGGCCCACGATGCTTGCTGTACTGCATCAATTTCGCGTCCTCGTGAGGTCCATACGGTCGCATTACGATCAGCTCGAAAAGCTGAGTGGCATGAGCGGCGCTCAGTTGTTGGCTCTGTCGCGCGTTGCCGAGCAGCCGGGCATCAAGGTGGGCGAGCTCGCTCGTGCGCTGAGCATTCATCAGTCGACGGCCAGCAACATGCTGGAACGCCTTGTCGGATCGGGTCTGGTTATCAAGCGCCGGTTGGGGGATGACCAGCGGGTGGTCACGGTATTCATCACGTCACGCGGCAAGTCGGCGCTCAAGTCGGCGCCGCAACCCTTGATCGGCGCACTCCAGCAGGCCCTGAGCGAGTTGCCTCCGTCGGCGTTGCAGGGGCTGCACGCGCACCTCCAGGCGGTGATCCAGGGGATGTGTGAAATGGATGCCGCCGATGAAGCACGTTCTACGCCGCTGTCAGACATGTAGCCGGTGTGTCGGGGCAGTGTGCGCCGCACGATTACGATAATATATTCTCGGAAATATACTTTCATCCCCGAACGGCGAGGTGCGCTGCATTGGGCCGACGGAAACGAGGAGAGCGACCATGATTCGTGGCACGCACGAACCGTCCGGCGCGGTTCTGCACGGCGCACACCAAGGCGCGTCGCGACAAGGCCGGGCAGATCGCCAAGGGCGTGTCCGGCGTGAAATCAGTGGACGACAACCTCGCCATAGTCGCGGGCTCCTAGGCGGCTCGTGCGGGTCGCGGGCTGCTAGGTGGCCGCCTGCCGGACGACGCGGCGTCTCGTGAGATCCGCGATCTCGTCGGCGGTGTAGCCCGCTTCGGCAAGGATTTCCGCGGAGTCGCCGCCCAGCCTGGGGGCCTGCATGCGCACGCCGGCGGGCGTGGCAGAGAATTTTGTCGCCGGGGCCACGTAACGGATGCTCCCTTCGCTCGGGTGTTCGGCGGTGCGGAATAGTCCGCTCGCCTGCAGCTGCGGATTCCGCGGCAGGTCGTCGAGCGCGATGATCGGCGTCACCGGGATGTCCAGTTCGGTGCAGATCCGAACCCATTCGGCGGTCGTGCGCTGGCGGGTGATTTCCGCCATGTCGCGATACATTTCGGTGATGTACTTGTTGCGCGCCTGCTTGTCGGCGATCCCGTAGCGTTCGGCCAGGTCGTCGCGGCCGGCGGACCTGAAGAATGCCGACCAGTGCTCGGCGGTGTAGGGAAGGATGCCGATGTACCCGTCCAGCGTCGGCGCGGGTTTGCGTCCGCCGGAGAGCAGGCGCGCGTAGCCCGCGCCGACCGGCGCCGGGTCGAAGGTGAGACCGCCCAGGTGTTCGGCGAGCATGAACGCCACCATGGTTTCGTACATCGGCACCTCGACGTACTGGCCGCGCCCGCTGCGCTCGCGGTGAAACAGTGCGGCCAGCACGGCGTTGACCAGCGCCATGCCGGTGGTCTTGTCGGCGACGAGGGTAGGTGCGTAGTCCGGCGTGCCGTTCTGGATGCCGTTCAGGCTGGCAAGCCCGCAGGCGGCCTGGATGATGTCGTCGAACGCGGGCTTGTTCCGGTCCGGGCCGCCTGGTCGAATCCGGTCGCGACGCAGTACACGATGTCCGGCCGCAATGCGGCCACCGCTGCGTATCCGAAGCCGAGTTTCTCGATCGCCGCGACGCGCATGTTGTGGACCAGCACGTCGGCGCTCGGCGATCAAACGCCTGAGCACCGCTCGCGCCGTCGGGCGTCTTCAGGTCGACCGCGATCGAGCGCTTGTTGCGGTTGATGGCGAGGAACACGGAACTCATTCCGGGATGCAGCGAGACGCCGTTGGCGCGCATCAGATCGCCATCGAGGGTCTCGACCTTGATGACGTCCGCGCCGTAGTCGCCGAGGATCTGCGTGGCCAGCGGGCCGAGCACGACCGAGGTCAGATCGAGCACGCGGATGCCTGCGAGCGGGCCGGGAGCCGCGGCAGTCCGGACCGAGTGGGCTCCGCGATTCCTGTCCGGGTTTCATTGCATTGTCCGCTTGACTCACATCGGCTTAAGGTTACACTGCCAGGCTTTCCCCGGGTCAGCAGCGATCCGCCCGGGCCATGCGCCGCAGAGCGCAGGGGAGCGATAATCCGGATGCAAATAACAAGGAGGCAAGCCGCAATGAACAGGACTAATCGATCTGCCGTGGCCGCAGCCGCGCTGCTGCTCGGTGTATTCGCCGGCAGTGCGGCGTTCGCCCAGAAGTCAGGCGGAATATTCAAGGTCCTGCACCGGGACAGCCCGGCCAGCGCCTCGATTCATGAAGAAGCCACCTTCTCTACCAACGTCCCGTTCATGGGGATTTTCAACAACCTCGTGATGTACAAGCAGGACGTCGCGCAGAACAGTCTGGACAGCATCGTTCCGGATCTTGCGACCAGCTGGTCCTGGAACCCCGAGCACACGAAACTGACCTTCAAGCTGCGCAGCGGCGTCAAGTGGCATGACGGCAAGCCGTTTACGGCCAAGGACGTCAAGTGCACCTTCGACATGCTTCAAGGGAAGTCGGAGCAGAAGTTCCGCAAGAATCCGCGCAAGGCCTGGTACTCCAACCTGGTCGAAGTGACGACCAACGGCGATTCCGAAGCGACCTTCGTGCTCAAGCGCGCGCAGCCTGCCATGCTTGCGCTGCTTGCTTCCGGTTACACGCCGGTCTATCCCTGCCATGTGTCGCCCGGCGACATGCGCACCAAACCGGTCGGTACGGGTCCGTTCAAGTTCGTCGAGTTCAAGACCAATGAGTCGATAAAGCTCACGCGCAACACAGACTACTGGAAGAAAGGCAGGCCCTACCTCGACGGCATCGAATTCACCATCGTCCCCAACGTGTCAACGGCGACCCTGGCGTTCGTTGCAGGAAAGTTCGACATGACCTTTCCGACGAACCTGTCGATCGCGCTGGTGAAAGACGTGATGAAGCAGGCGCCGAAGTCGATCTGCAAGATCGAACCGACCAATGTCAGCACCAACCTGATCGTCAACCGCGAGTCGCCGCCGTTCGACAATCCGGATGTGCGCATGGCGATGGCCATGACCCTGGACCGCAAGGCCTTCAGCGACATTCTCTACGAAGGTCATGCCGATATCGGCGGCACCATGTTGCCGCAACCGCAGGGCGTGTGGGGCATGCCCCCGGAGATGATGAAAACCATCCCGGGCTACGGCCCGGACGTCAAGAAGAGTCGTGACGCCGCGCGCAAGCTGATGGAAAAGGCGGGCTACGGCCCGAACAAGCGGCTCAAGGTCAAGGTATCGACCCGCAACATCCCTGTCTACCGCGATCCGGCGGTGATACTGATCGACCAGCTGAAAGAGATCTACATGGACGGCGAACTCGACGTGGTCGAAACCGCGAACTGGTTTTCCAAGGTCGCGCGCAAGGATTACGCGGTCGGGCTGAACCTCACCGGCAACGCGGTGGACGATCCGGACCAGTCGTTCTACGAGAACTACGCCTGCGGGTCGGAGCGCAACTACACGAAGTACTGCAACAAGGAACTCGAGGCGCTGTTCGACAAGCAGTCCATGGAACCCGATGTCGCCAAGCGCAAGCAACTGGTCTGGGAGATCGACAAGAAGATCCAGGAAGACGTGGCTCGCCCGATCATCTACCACGCGCGCCACGGCACGTGCTGGGCACCCAGCGTCAAGAACATGACGATCATGGTCAACAGTTCGTACAACGGCTATCGCTACGAAGACGTGTGGCTGGACAAGTAGTCTTGTCCTTCCGGTTGATACGTTGCGCGGCGCTGTGCGGGTAAGTTCCCGGGACTGAGGCAGGGTGGGAACCTATCTCGTACGGCGTTCGCTGTTGATGGTGCTGACCCTGTTCGGCATTTCGGTCATCATCTTCGCACTGCTGCGCATCGTCCCCGGAAACGTGGTCGACATCCTGTTCGACGCGGCCGGCTTCGTCGACCCTGCGGACAAGGCCAGGATAGAAAAGGATCTTGGCCTCGACAAGTCCATCCCGCTGCAATACGCGGCCTGGATCGGCGGGCTTGCGCGCGGCGATCTGGGCTATTCCTACGTTTCCGAAAAGCCGGCGCTCAAGGAAATACTGCCGCGCATCCCGATCACCGCGAAGCTGGCCGGCCTCGCACTCGTGTTCTCGATCGTGATGGGTGTGCCGCTGGGCGTGATCAGTGCGGTCAGGCAGAACACGGGGCTCGACTACGTCCTTCGATTGCTCAGCCTGAGCGGGCTGTCGATGCCTGCGTTCTGGCTGGGACTGCTGATCCTGATGGCATTCGTGTCCGTCACGGGAACAATGCCGATCTACAGTGCCGCTCCGAAGTCATTCATGGATTCGCTGCTCATGTACAGCGTACCCGCTGCTGCCGTGGGCTTTCGCAGTTCAGCCCTGATCATGCGGCTTACGCGATCTTCCATGCTCGAGGTGCTTCGCCAGGACTACATCCGCACCGCGCGCTCGAAGGGCGCGACCGAGCAATCGATCAACTACCGGCACGCGCTGCGCAACGCCCTGTTGCCTGTGGTCACGGTGATCGGCATTGAAGCGGCATTCCTCATCGGCGGGCTGATCGTGACCGAGACCGTATTCAACATTCCCGGTATCGCGCGGTTTCTGGTCGAGGCCATACGCTGGCGCGACTATCCGATCGTGCAGAACCTGGTGATGTTCGTCGCCGTCATTGTGGTGCTGGTGAATTTCCTGGTGGACATGCTGTACGCGGCGCTTGATCCGCGCATCCGGTATGCCGACTGAGATGCAGACCGGCGAGTACGCATCGGAGTTGTCCAGGGCGGGCGCGAACGTCGGCGGACGCTGGAGCGAGCTGGTGTTTCTCGCTCGCCGCTACCCGCTGGGCGCAGTCGGCGTAGTGATCGTCGCGGTATTCGTGTTCGCGGCGGCTTTCGCCGAAATGATCACGACCTTCGACCCCCTGGCGACAAATTCGAAGATGTCGCTGGCGGCTCCGGGCGCGATTCACTGGCTGGGAGCGGACAACTTCGGGCGCGATGTCTACAGCCGGATCGTCTTCGGGGCGCGGATTTCCCTGGCGGTCGGCATCGGTTCCACGTTCCTGGGATGCCTGTTCGGGGTGATCCTCGGCCTCGTCTCGGGCTACCTCTCGGGTTGGGTCGACCTGCTGGTGCAGCGCCTGATCGACATCCTTCAGGCCCTGCCTTTGCTGGTGCTGGCCCTGGTGATGGCCGCGGCGCTCGGCCCGTCGCTCCAGAACACCATCATTGCCATCTCGATTCCGCTGATCCCTTCGGTTGCACGCGTGATCCGCGCCAATACGCTGGCCTTGCGAGAACTCCCGTTCGTTGAAGCGGCGAGGGCCATCGGCATGAGCGACATGCGGATTGCGCTTCGCCACGTGCTGCCCAATACCCTTGCGCCCCTGATCGTGCTCGGCACGGCGCAGCTTGGGGCCGCGATCCTGACCGAGGCTGCGCTGTCCTTCCTCGGACTTGGGATCCCGGAACCGTTTCCCTCATGGGGCCGCATGCTGTCGGAGTCCGCTGCGGAATACGTGCGCACCGCACCGTGGCTCGTGATCTTCCCCGGCATCGCGATCAGCCTGGTGGTGTTCGGCACCAACCTGATGGGTGACGCGATGCGCGACCTTCTCGATCCGAGGCAGAGAACTTGACTGCGCAGGAGGGCACGTCCGGCAATATTCTCGAAGTCGCCGGACTGCAGACCTACTTCTTCACGCGTGCCGGCATCGTCAAGGCGGTCGACGGCGTGTCGTTTTCGCTGAAACGCGGCGAGACCCTCGCAATCGTGGGTGAATCCGGCTGCGGCAAGAGCATGACTGCGCTGTCCATCATGCGGCTGGTGCCGGAACCTCCCGGGCGCATCGTGGGCGGCAGTGTCATGCTCGATGGCCGGGATCTGCTGAAACTCGACGATGACGCGATGCGCGACGTGCGCGGCAACGAGATCTCGATGATCTTCCAGGAGCCGATGACCTCCCTGAATCCGGTGCTGACGATCGGCGACCAGATCGGCGAGGCGATCCGGCTGCATCAGAATCTGCCTGATTCGGATGTCGATGCCAAGGCGGTCGAGATGCTGCGCCTGGTGCGCATCCCCGAACCTGCGCAGCGTGCCACCGAGTATCCACACCAGCTTTCCGGCGGGATGCGCCAGCGGGCGATGATCGCCATGGCGCTGGCCTGCAACCCCAAGGTGCTCGTTGCGGATGAGCCGACGACGGCACTGGATGTCACGATTCAGGCGCAGATCATCGAGTTGATCCTCGAGCTGCAGCGCGAGCTTGGTACCGCGCTGATCCTGATCACGCATGATCTCGGCGTGGTGGCCGAGACCGCGCAGCGCGTGATCGTGATGTACGCCGGGCGCAAGGTCGAGGAGGCGGGCGTCGAGGACATATTCGAGCGGCCACAGCACCCGTACACGCGCGGGCTGCTCGATTCGATTCCCCGCCTGCCGTCGATGAGCGGCAAGCCGGTGGTGGCCGGTGCGCGGCTCACGGAGATCCCCGGCATGGTCCCGGCCCTGGTCAATCTGCCCACCGGTTGCATCTTTGCACCGCGCTGTTCGCTGGCCGATGCGCGCTGTGCAGCCGAATTTCCACCGTACGAGGAAAAGCAGGCCGGGCACTGGGCGGCGTGCTGGCATTCGGACCGGATACCCGGGGGCGCCGATGTCTGAACCGGTATTGGAAGTCTCGGGCCTGAAGAAGCATTTTCCGCTTAAGAAAGGCCTGCTGCGGCGTACGGCGGGCTATGTGTATGCAGTCGACGGGGTCAGCTTCTCGGTTGCCGAGGGCGAGACGCTCGGTCTGGTGGGCGAATCAGGCTGCGGCAAGTCCACGGTCGCCAGGGCGGTCATGCGCCTGGTCGAACCGACCGCGGGATCGATCCGGCTCGGCGGGCACGACGTGACGCACTTGGGCAAGGCGCAGATGCGCCCGTATCGTCGCGAGATGCAGATCATCTTCCAGGATCCTTTCGCCTCGCTCGATCCGCGCATGTCGGCGGGCGATATCGTTGGCGAACCGCTGCTGGTGCACGGGGAGGCCAAGGGCTCGGAACTCAATGAACGCGTTGCCGCGTTGTTCAAGCAGGTTGGCTTGCGACCGGAACAGATGCGCGGCTATCCGCACGAGTTCTCAGGCGGGCAGCGGCAGCGTGTCTGCATTGCGCGCGCACTCGCCCTGAATCCGAAACTCATCGTCGGCGACGAACCCGTCTCGGCCCTCGACGTTTCGATCCAGGCGCAGGTCATCAACCTGATGGTCGACCTGCAGCAGGAAAAGCGCCTGTCGTACCTGTTCATCGCCCACGACCTTGCGGTCGTCGAGCACATCAGCCACTGGATCGCGGTGATGTACCTGGGACGGATCGTCGAATACGCGGACAAGGAAACCCTGTTCCGCAGGCCGCTGCATCCCTATACGGAAGCGCTGCTGTCGGCCGTGCCGATTCCCGATCCGAAGATCAAGAGGAAGAAACAGATTCTCCAGGGCGATGTGCCCAGCCCCGTGAATCCGCCGCCCGGTTGCGCCTTTCACACGCGCTGCCCGCATGTGATGCCGCGCTGCAAGACCGAGGCGCCGCAACTCGTCGAAATGGCGCCGGGGAATCTGGTGGCCTGCCATTTGCACGAGGGCAAATCCCTGCCTGTGCACGAGGGCAAATCCCTGCCTGTGCACGAGGGCAAACCCATGCCCGGTCATCAAGGCAAACCCGCGCCCGATCAGGTCGGCACAATCAAACCCGCGTAAGCAGAGGCCAGAGCGCGTCGGGGCCCTGCGCGGCAATCATCCGGCCCAGGAGCGTCTGCCAGACAGTTTCGTTTCCGAACTCGTCGCGCCACGACCACAGGCGCCGCGTGCTGTAGTGCAGGTTGTGCTC
>CAWJNP010000068.1:0-19397 GCA_963844255.1 uncultured beta proteobacterium | reverse complement strand
GGTACAACGGAATCCCGGCGTTTGCCGCGGAAGGGGCGGCCGGCGCCGCCCGGTTCGCCTCGGGGAAGGGCCGGCACGGCAACTTCTCGGATATCTAAATTCCAGAGATTAAGTTCTTAAGGCTGGCTTACAGAGCCAGCCTTAAGGAAGTTTCTATACTTTTAAAGATATATTTTCGAAGTCTTCTGCGCGGCGCTGTTCGACCGATTCCAGCACCTCGAGACGTTCCGCATCGGACATGCTGCCCCAGCGTGCGATCTCGGGAAGGGTTCGCCAGCAGCCGGCGCAGACCTCCTTGCCGGGGTCCAGGCGACAGACGGCAATGCAGGGCGACTCGACCATTCAGGCCGCCTTGCTGCGCTTGGCCGCGATCGCGCGGCCGGCTTTCGAGCCCGGCTCGCGCTTCAGGATCGTGCAGATCCATTCCGCTGTCTCGACCATCAGCTCGAGGTCGACGCCGGTCTCGATGCCGAGCCCCTCCAGCATGAAGAGCACGTCCTCGGTCGCGACGTTGCCCGAGGCGCCCGTGGCGTAGGGGCAGCCGCCCAGGCCGGACACTGAAGAATCGAAGGTTGCCACGCCCAGCTCGAGCGAAGCGTAGATGTTCGCCAGCGCCTGGCCATAGGTGTCATGGTAGTGCCCGGCGAGCTTTTCGATGGGTACTTCCCTCGCGACGGCTTCGATCATGGCCTGCGTCTTTGCCGGGGTGCCGACACCGATGGTATCGCCCAGGGAAATCTCGTAGCAGCCCATGTCGTACAGAGCCCTGGACACTTGGGCGACTTTGCCCGGGGCGATCGCGCCCTCGTAAGGGCAGCCAATCACGCAGGATACATAGCCGCGTACTTTTACCTTGGCGTTCGCGGCGGCCTCGGCGACCGGGCGAAAGCGCTCAAGTGACTCGGCGATCGAGCAATTGATGTTTCTACGCGAGAACGCCTCTGAAGCCGCGCCGAAGATGGCCACTTCGGTCGCTCCGGCAGCCAGTGCTGCCTCGAAACCCTTGAGGTTCGGCGTCAACACCGGATAGGACACGCCGGGCCGGCGGCGGATGCCTTCCAGCACTTCGGTGTGATCGGCCATCTGCGGGATCCACTTCGGCGAGACGAAGGCGGTCGCCTCGATCGCCGACAGTCCGGTGGCGCCGAGGCGGTCGATCAGTTCGAGCTTGACCCGTGTGGGCAGCTCGCCGGGTTCGTTCTGCAGTCCGTCGCGCGGACCCATTTCGACGATCCGGACGCGTTTGGGGAGCGATATCATGGGCAAATTGTACCGCGTCAGATTTCGCGTCCCGTTTCGTTCCATTGATCAGAGATTCCGCCATGTCGTCGCTGTCCTGTTCCGCCATCCTCGCCGGCCGCGCGCCGGCAGACACGCCCGTCCTCCTCAAGGGCTGGGTCCGCACCCGCCGTGATTCGAAGGCCGGCATTTCCTTCGTTCACCTGTCGGATGGGTCGTCATTCCATCCGGTGCAGGTGGTCGCGCCGAACACGCTGCCGAACTATGCCTCCGAGGTGCAGCACCTCACGGCAGGTTGCGCAGTCGAGGCGACCGGCGTGATCGTGCCCTCGCCCGCGAAAGGGCAGCCGTTCGAGATGCAGGCCAGCGACCTTCGGGTGGTCGGCTGGGTCGAGGATCCGGATTCGTATCCGATCCAGCCCAAGCCGCATACGCTCGAATTCCTGCGCGAGGTTGCGCATCTGCGGCCGCGCACCAACGTGATCGGCGCGGCCACCCGGGTGCGGCACACGATCGCAAAGGCCATCCACGGCTTTTTCGACGCGCAGGAGTTTCTGTGGGTCAACACGCCGATCATCACCGCCTCGGATGCCGAAGGCGCGGGTTCGCTGTTTCGCGTGTCCACGCTTGATCTGGCGAACCTGCCGCGCACGCTCGAGGGCCGGGTCGACTTCGCGCAGGATTTCTTCGGGCGCGAAGCCTTCCTGACGGTCTCCGGCCAGCTCAACGTGGAGGCGTACTGCCTGGCGCTGTCCAAGGTGTACACCTTCGGCCCGACCTTCCGTGCGGAAAATTCGAACACCAGCCGGCACCTGGCGGAGTTCTGGATGGTCGAGCCGGAGATTGCGTTTGCAGATCTCTCGGACGATGCGAACCTCGCCGAGGCATTGCTCAAGCACATCTTCCGGACCCTGCTCAGCGAGCGGCCCGAGGACATGGCGTTCTTCGATGAGCGGATCGAGAAGGGCCTGGTCGCCAAGCTGCAGGGCATCGTTGATTCCGAATTCGTGCGCATGGACTACACCGAGGCCATATCGATCCTCGAGCGCGCCAAGCAGAAGTTCGAGTTCCCGGTGAAATGGGGCATCGATCTGCAGTCGGAACACGAGCGCTACCTGACCGAGCAGCACGCAAAGAAACCGGTAATCGTGATGAACTATCCCAAGGGCATCAAGGCGTTCTACATGCGGGTCAACGATGACGAGCGCACGGTCGCAGCCATGGACGTGCTGGCGCCGGGCATCGGCGAGATCATCGGAGGGAGCCAGCGCGAAGAGCGGCTGGCGGTGCTTGATGAGCGCATGGACGAGGTCGGGCTCGATCGCGCCCACTATGGCTGGTATCGTGACCTGCGGCGCTACGGCAGCGTGCCGCACGCCGGATTCGGGCTGGGATTCGAGCGGACCGTGGCCTATGCAACCGGCTTGTCGAACGTGCGCGACGTGATCCCTTTCCCGCGCACGCCGGGGCACGCGAAGTATTAGGGTCAGTCCTCGAGTATCAGCAGGTCGACACCTTCGTCGACCTGTTCGCCTGCGGCGTAGCGAATTTCGGCGACTTTGCCTGCCCTGGGCGCCGTGATGGTGTGTTCCATTTTCATCGCTTCGAGGATGACCAGCGGCGCGCCTTTTTCGACTTTCGCCCCTTTTTTCACCAGTACAGCAATGACCTTGCCGGGCATCGGTGCGGCGAGGCTGCCGCCATGGGATTCCGATTCCAGTTCGTGCAGTTCGTCGCGCAGGGCAAGGCGATGCTGCTCTCCAGCAATGAAAATATTCCACTCCTGATCGATGCGCACCGCGCGCGCCTGCACGCTGCGATCGTCGATGCGCACCTGCAGCGTGCCGTCGGCGCCATGCGTGCCCGAGAGCGCGTACTCGCCGGCCGGCGTGCGCAGGCGCAGGCCGCCTGCAGTCTGCAGCACCGCCACGGCGGCATGGCGGTCACCCTCGGTAAAGACGAATGAATGGTGCGCAGCCTCGTTCATTCGCCATCCGTCTGCAATGTGCCAGGGAGAGTGGGGGTCGCCGGAAGCCGATGCGCGTGACCGCGCGGCCCGGGCGTCCTTTTCCAGCTGCGCGTAGGCGGCCACCGCGAGCACCTCGTCGCTGGTCTCGCCATCCGCGGGAAACAGCGCCTCGCGGTTACGTTCGATCAGTCCGGTGTCCAGATCGCCCGAGGAAAACGCCTCGCCTTTCACGATACGGCCGAGGAATGCGATATTGGTCGTGACGCCGATCACCTCAAACTCGGCCAGCGCCGCGGCCAGGCGCCCGAGCGCCACATCCCGCGTTTCGCCCCAGACGATCAGCTTCGCGATCATCGGGTCGTAATACGGGCTGATGGTGTCGCCCTGGCGTACGCCGGAGTCGATGCGTACCGCATTCGAACGATCGAATTCGGCGGCCTGCGGCGTGCGCAGGTGACGCAGTGTCCCGGTGGAGGGCAGGAAATTCTTCGACGTATTTTCGGCGTAGACGCGGGCTTCGATCGCGTGACCGTTGATGGCCAGTTGCGTCTGCGTCAGCGGCAGCGGCTGTCCGGCCGCAACCTGCAGTTGCCATTCGACCAGATCCTGTCCGGTGATCATTTCGGTTACCGGGTGCTCGACCTGCAGCCGGGTGTTCATCTCCATGAAATAGAAGGAACCATCCTGGTTGGCGATGAATTCCACGGTCCCGGCGCCGACGTACCCGACCGCCTTGGCGGCCGCGACGGCGGCTTCGCCCATCGCGCGGCGACGCTCCGCAGTCATTCCGGGCGCAGGCGCTTCCTCGAGCACTTTCTGGTGGCGGCGCTGCACCGAGCAGTCGCGCTCGAACAGGTATACGCATTCGCCGCGTGAATCCGCAAACACCTGAATTTCGATGTGCCGTGGTCGGGTCAGATACTTCTCGATCAGCACCCGGTCATCACCGAAGGAGGACTTCGCTTCGCGCTGGCAGGAGGCGAGCGCTGCAGCGAAACCGGCGCTCTTTTCGACCACACGCATGCCCTTGCCACCTCCACCGGCGGACGCCTTGATCAGCACCGGATAGCCTATTCTGTCGGCTTCGCCTTGAAGGAATTCGGCTTCCTGGCGCTCGCCGTGATAGCCGGGCACGAGCGGCACCGCGGCCTTTTCCATGAGCGATTTTGCTGCGCTCTTCGAGCCCATTGCACGGATGGCTGCGGCCGGCGGGCCGATGAAAGCGACCCCCGCTTTTGCGCAGGCTTCGGCAAACGTATCGTTTTCGGAGAGGAACCCGTAGCCCGGGTGGATTGCCTGCGCACCCGATTTCAGCGCGACTTCGAGGATGGCGTCCCCGCGAAGGTAGCTGTCCTTGGCTGCAGCCGGCCCGATGCACCACGCTTCATCCGCGAGGCTCACATGGCGCGCGTTGGCGTCCGCTTCCGAATAGACGGCCACGACCGAGATGCCCATGCGCTTTGCCGTGAGCGCTATACGGCAGGCGATTTCACCGCGATTGGCGATCAGGATTTTAGAGAACACCTAGTTCTTCTTCGCGTCTGTGCTTGCCACGGTCCATGCGGGTTTGCGCTTGCCGAGGAAGGCGGCAATGCCCTCCCGGCCTTCTTCCGAGACTCGGATGGCGGCAATGCGCCGCGCCGTGTAGTCGATCATGGCGTCGTCGATCGGGCCGCGCGATACCGCGCGGATCAGGTCCTTGATCTCCATCAGGGCGGCCTTGCCGCCGGCGACCAGATGGCCGAGCAGCGTTTCAATGGTCTGGTCCAGCGCGTCGGCTGCGCAGAGCTCCGACAGGAGCCCCAGGCGGTGGGCTTCGGCGGCACCGAACCTTTCCGCTGTCAAAAAGTAGCGGTGCGCGGCTCGCTCGCCCATCGCGCGAATCACGTACGGACTGATGGTGGCCGGGGACATGCCGAGCTTGGATTCGGTCAGCGCGAACTCCGCCGCCGGTGTGCCGACCGCGATGTCGCAGGCGGCGACCAGGCCGACACCGCCGGCAAATGCAGGGCCATGCACGCGGGCAATGGTGGGCTTGGTCATTCGATCCAGCGTCTTGAGCATCCGTGCCAGGGCCTGCGCGTCGGCGTAGTTCTGCTCCAGCGTATAGCCGGCCATGCGCTTCATCCAGTTGAGGTCGGCGCCCGCGCAAAAAGCCGTCCCAGCGCCCCGCAGCACCACCGCGCGGATTGCGCCGTCGGCGTCGAGTTTCTCGAGCGTCTGCGTCAGGTTCGCGATGAGTGCATCGTCGAAGGCATTGCGGATCTCCGGACGGTTCAGGGTGACGTGCGCACACTGATTGCGGATTTCAACTTCGATATTGTTTGCCATGAATGTCCTTGTTACATCCGGAACACGCCGAACTTCGTTTCTTCGACCGGCGCGTTGAGCGAGGCCGAAATCGCCAGTCCGAGCACCCGCCGCGTATCGGCCGGATCGATGACGCCGTCATCCCACAAGCGCGCGCTGGCGTAGTAGGGGTGGCCCTGCACTTCGTACTGCTCGAGGATCGGCTGCTTGAACGCGGCTTCCTCCTCGGCCGACCATTTTCCGCCCCTGCCCTCGATGCCGTCACGTTTGACCGTGGCGAGCACCGATGCCGCCTGCGGCCCGCCGAGCACCGAGATGCGCGCGTTCGGCCACATCCAGAGAAAGCGGGGGCTGTAGGCGCGCCCGCACATGCCGTAATTGCCCGCACCGAAGGAGCCGCCGATGATCACCGTGAACTTCGGTACCTTTGCGGTGGCCACTGCGGTCACCATCTTGGCGCCATCACGCGCGATGCCGCCGGCCTCATATTTCTTGCCCACCATGTAGCCGGTGATGTTCTGCAGGAACACCAGCGGGATGTTGCGCTGGCAGGCGAGCTCGATGAAGTGTGTCGCCTTGAGCGAACTTTCCGAAAACAGCACGCCGTTGTTGGCGAGGATCGCCACCGGGTAGCCGTGAATCCGGGCAAATCCCGTCACGATCGTGGTGCCGTAATTGCGCTTGAACTCGTCGAGTTCCGACCCATCGACGATCCGGGCGATGACTTCGCGCACGTCGTAGGGCTTGCGCGTTTCGTTCGGGATTACGCCGTAGATTTCCTCCGCCGCGTAGAGGGGCTCGACCGTCGCACGCACATCGAGCGTAATGTTCTTGCGGCGATTCAGGTTGCCGACGATGTCGCGGGCAATCGAAAGCGCATGCGCATCGTTGAGTGCCAGGTGGTCGGACACGCCCGACACTTTGGTATGCACGTCGGCGCCGCCCAGTTCTTCGGCGGTGACGATCTCCCCGGTGGCGGCTTTGACGATCGGCGGGCCGCCGAGGAAGATCGTGCCCTGGCCTTTGACGATGATGGATTCGTCGGACATCGCAGGCACATAGGCGCCGCCTGCGGTACAGGAGCCCATCACCACCGCAATCTGCGGGATGCCCTGCGAGGACATGTTGGCCTGGTTGTAGAAGATCCGTCCGAAATGCTCCCTGTCCGGGAACACGTCGTCCTGGTTCGGCAGGTTGGCACCGCCAGAGTCCACCAGGTACACGCAGGGCAGGTGGTTCTGGATGGCGATCTCCTGCGCGCGCAGGTGCTTCTTTACGGTCATCGGAAAATAAGTCCCGCCCTTCACGGTCGCATCGTTGGCGACGATCATGCATTCCTGGCCCGCGATCCGGCCGATGCCGGTGACGATCGAGGCCGAGGGAACCTCGCCCCCGTACATGCCGTAGGCCGCAAGCTGGCCAATCTCCAGAAAAGGCGAGCCCGGGTCAAGCAGCGTGCGGACGCGCTCGCGCGGCAGCAGCTTGCCTCTGGACACGTGCTTCTGGCGGGCGGCTTCGTCCCCGCCAACGGTGATCTTTGCGACTTTTTCGCGCAGATCGGCGACCAGGCCGCGCATGCGCTCGGCATTGGCGCGGAAATCCACGCCGCGCGTATCCAGCTGGGACTTGAATACCGGCATCAGGGCTTCTCTTTGTGCAGCGGCCTTTCGGCCGCCGGCCGGCCCGCTTTCTTCCACGGCCCGAAGCCGCCTTCGAGGTGCAATACGTTCGGTACGCCCATGTCGGCCAGCGTGGCGGCGGACAGCACGCCGCGCCAGTCTGCCGCGCAGTAGAGGATGAATGTCTTGCCTTCGGCGAATACGGGTTTGTAATAGGGGCTGTCCGGATCGACCCAGAATTCGAGCATCCCGCGCGGGGCGTGGAAGGCGCCCGGAATCATGCCGTCGCGCTCGAGTTCGCGCACGTCGCGCAGATCGACGAACACCGTGTCGGGATCATTGAGCCTTGCCTGCGCGTCGTCGGCCGATATGCCTTTGGACTTCTTTTCCGCTTCCGCGATCAGCGCCTTTATGCCTTTTTTCAGTGCCATGTTCGTCCCCGCTCAGGCGCTCGTCAGAGCGCGTCCTATTACCATGCGCTGGATGTCGCTCGCGCCCTCATAGATCTTGCATACCCGCACGTCGCGCCAGATGCGCTCCACCGGGAAGTCTGCCACGTAGCCATAACCGCCGTGCACCTGTATCGCATCCGAGCAGACGCGCTCGGCCATTTCGGATGCAAACAGCTTTGCCATCGACGCCTCCTTCAGGCAGGGCCGTCCGGCATCACGCAGCGCCGCGGCGTGCAGATACAGCTGGCGCGCGGCTTCGATCTGGGTTGCACAATCCGCGAGGCGGAAATTCACGGCCTGATGCTCCATCAGGGCCTGGCCGAAGGTCTTTCGTTCGCGGGCATAAGCCAGTGCGGCGTCCAGCGCCGCGCGTGCCATGCCCACGGCCTGCGCGGCGATATTGATGCGTCCCGATTCGAGATTGGCCAGGGCAATGCGATAGCCCAGTCCTTCTTCGCCCAGCAGGTTCGCCGCCGGCACTGCGCAATTCTCGAGGACGATCTGTGCGGTGTCCGAGGCGTGCTGGCCGGACTTTTCCTCCAGCCTTGCCACCACGTATCCGGGCGTCGAGGTCGGTACGACGAATGCGCTCATTCCCTTCTTGCCCGCAACCTTGTCGGTGACGGCGAACACGATCGCCAGATCCGCGGTCTTGCCCGAGGTGATGAACTGCTTTACGCCGTTCAGGACATACTGGTCGCCGCGGCGCTCGGCACGCGTGGTGATCGCCGCTGCGTCCGAACCGGTGTGCGGCTCGGTCAGGCAGAACGCACCCAGTGCATCTCCGCTGGCGAGCGGGCGCAGGAACGCCTCCTTCTGCGCATCCGAACCAAATCCGTTCACGATGCCTGCTGCCAGGTTGGTGACCGAGATGATCGTCGAGGTTGCGCCGTCGCCCGCGGAGATTTCCTCGATCGCCAGGGCGAGCGAAGTGGCATCCATGCCTGCGCCTCCCCATTCTTCGGCGACCGAGACCGCGTACAGGCCCATGGCCCCCAGACCCGCGAGTGCTTCGCGCGGGAAACGGCTTTCCCGATCCCAGAGCGCTGCATGCGGGGCGATTTCCTTCGTCGCATAGGCACGCACCGCGTCGCGCAGCATTTCGTGTTGTGCACTCAGCAGCATTCAGCTTACCCGTTGATAGGTCAGGGTATGGTGACTGAAGATCTTTCCGGCGCTGTCGTGGCATTCCGCAATGCCGAAGAAGCGCCGTTTGCCCGCTTTCAGGATATGTGCCGTGCAATACACGACCTTCGCCTTGGCGGGGGAGAGAAACACGGTGTTGAGGTCCGAAGTCAGGGCGTCGTGCGCCATGCCCAGGCGTGCCTTGATGGCGATCCACATCGCAACATCCGCGGCCGCAACCAGCGCCGGTCCGTTGACGATTCCGCCGGGACGCTCGAGTTCCGGACGGTTCGGCAGGGCAATGACGCAACCGTCCTCGTCGACGCTCTTCAGTCGGAACTTCCAGGGCTGCAGAAACACTTCGCTGTCGAGCAGGCGCTGCAATTCGGCCCTGCTGGCCGCAAGCTCGCTCATGCCGCCTTCCGGGCGGTCACTTCGATTTCTATCTTCATGCGTTCGTCCACCAATTCGCAGACCACCGCCGTCGCAGCGGGTCGGGCCCTGGCAAAGTACTCGCCGAACAGCGGCGCAACTTCCTTGAAGAACGCGCGTTCGGTGAGGTAGTAGTTCACCCGGACCACATCGTCGAGCGTCGCGCCGGCCTGCGCGAGCGCCGCCGCAATGTTGGCGAACACCTGTCGCGTCTGTGCTGCGAGATCGTCCGCAATCGTCATGGTCGAGTAATCGAAGCCGGTGGTTCCGGAGACATGGATCCAGTCGCCGTCGACCACCGCGCGGCTGTAGCCGGCAAGGGTTTCGAACGCGGAACCCGAGGAGATCAGGCGTTTACTCATGGGCGGAAAAGTTAAACTTTCATATCGAAAAGTCCGCTTCCAGAGCGGATTTCAGGGAAGCGATGTTGTGTGATTACACAACATCACCAGGTGATTTCCGAGCCGTCGTAGTTCAGGAAGGTGCCGTTCATGGCGGGAGTCACGCCGGCGAGGGTGCGGCGCAGGCCGGCGACGCTGTCGGTGACGTCGAGCGCCGCGCTCGAGCCGCCCATGTCGGTCCTGACCCAGCCCGGATGCAGGGTCACGCAGTTCACCCCCTGCGGGCCGAGTACCAGGGACATGTCCTTGAGCGCGGAATTCAGCGCGGCCTTGCTGGCGCGGTACAGCCAGCCGGCGGTACCGTCGCGCGCACCGATCGAGCCCATGCGCGAGGAGACCACGGCCAGTGTGCCCTTGGCGCGCGAGAGCGCAGGACCGGTGAGTGGCGCGAGGCGCATCGCCGCGAGTACGTTGGTGCGCATGACCGCATCGAACTCGTCCACCGACGGCGGCTCGAGCTTCTGCGTACGTGTGATGTAGATGCCGGCACAGAAGATGGCGAGATTCAGCGTGACATCCGAGAGCCGCTTTTCAAGCACTGCCGCGGCACCCGGGTCGGTGACGTCGAGCTTCAGGGTTTTTGCACCGAGCGTTGCAAGCCGCTCGAGGCCGCTGTCTTCGCGCGCGGTTCCGATCACGTCCCACTTTTCTGCGCGATATTGCCGTGCGAACTCGAAACCGATGCCGCGCGAGGCGCCGACGATAAGAACCGTTTTGCCTTGAGCGGGCATCAGAGCATCTCCACGGCCATGGCGGTGGCTTCGCCCCCGCCGATGCACAGGGTCGCCACGCCGCGTTTGCCGCCGGTCTTCTTCAACGCGCCGAGCAGCGTGACGAGGATGCGCGCACCCGAGGCGCCGATCGGATGACCAAGCGCGCAAGCGCCCCCGTGTACGTTGACCTTTTCATGCGGCAGAGAGAATTCGCGCATCGCGGCCATGGTCACAACTGCAAACGCCTCGTTGACCTCGAACAGGTCGACTTTTTCGGCTGTCCAGCCGGTCTTCGCGAACAGTGCTTTCATTGCACCCACCGGGGCCGTGGTGAACCAGCCCGGCGCCTGCGCATGTGTCGCGTGGCCGACCACGACGGCCAGCGGCGCCAGGCCGCGTGCTTCCGCGGTCGAGCGGCGCATCATGACCAGCGCGGCGCCGCCGTCTGAGATCGAGCTGGAATTCGCAGCGGTCACGGTGCCGTTCTTTGCGAACGCGGGTTTCAGCGTCGGGATCTTGGCGAAGTTGGCCTTGAACGGCTGCTCGTCGGTTTCCATGAAGCGCTCGTCCTTGCCGGCCTTGATTGCGATCGGCACCGTCTCCCAGGCAAACCAGCCTTCCTTGTTGGCTTTCTGCGCGCGCTCCAGCGATGTCACGGCGAACGCATCCTGCTCTTCACGGGTGAACTGGTACTTGCCGGCGCAGTCTTCGGCAAAACTGCCCATCAGACGGCCCCCGCCTTCTCGTCCCTCGCGTAGGCGTCCTCCAGGCCGTCGTAGAACATGTGATCGATGATCTGGCCGTGGCCCATGCGATACCCGCCGCGCGCCTTGGGCAGCAGATACGGGGCGTTGGTCATCGACTCCATGCCGCCGGCGACCATGATGTCGTTGGTGCCCGCAGCGAGCAGGTCATGCGCCAGCATCGCGGCCTTCATGCCCGAGCCGCACATCTTGTTGATCGTGGTGCAACCGGTCGAGAGCGGCAGGCCGGCGCCCAGGCTCGCCTGACGCGCCGGGGCCTGTCCCAGTCCCGCGGGCAGCACGCAGCCCATGATGACCTCCTGCACATCTTCAGGCTTGATCTTCGCACGCTCTATGGCAGCGCGAATCGCGGCAGCACCGAGTTCCGGGGCCGCAAATCCCTTGAGCTCCCCCTGGAACGCGCCCATCGGGGTGCGCGCGGCGGAGACAATGACGATCGGATCAGCTTTCATGACTTACTCCTTTGCGACAAATGAGGACATGCGGCGGATTGCGTCCACCGTCTCTGATTCAAGCCGAGCAATCAATTCTGCCGCAGGATGCGCGCGCGAGAGCGGCGCGGCCTGCCCGGCCCACAGGGCGACAAAATCCGGCTTGCCCGCTTTCGCGGATGCCGCACGCAGCCTCCCGGTCACGCTATTTTGCGCCGGAAACGCGAGCTGGGCGGCGTCGTGGTAGCTCATTTCGCGCATATAGCGGTTGACGATGCCGCGCGCGGGTTTGCCGGAGAATTTCTCGGTCACGGCGCTCGCGTCTTCCAGCTGCGCGAGCAGTACGTCCTTGTGCACCTGGGATGCGCCGGATTCCGGGCAAGGGATGAACGCCGTCCCCAGTTGCGCCGCCTGCGCGCCGAGCGCGAGGACCGCAGCGATGCCGGCGCCGTCCATGATGCCGCCGGCTGCAACGACCGGCAGCCGCACCGCATTCACGATCAGGCGTACCAGCGCGAGCGTGCCGGTCAGGGCCTGATAGGGGTCGCAGAGCCAGGTGCCGCGATGGCCGCCCGCTTCGCCGCCCTGGGCAATGACGAAGTCGAATCCCATGGCCTCGAGGCTCCTGGCTTCCGCCACGCAAGTTGCGCTGCCGCCCACGCGGATGCCAAGCGCCTGCAGCGCCTTGACCTTTGCACCCGGCAGCGCGCCGAAATGCGTGGTGAACACGCGCGGACGCAACTCTTCGACCGCGGCGAGCTGCGCGTTCAGGTCCGGGGCATAGGGCGCACCCACCGGCTCCGGTGCCGGCAAGCCCAGTTCGGCGTAGTAGCCCGAGACCGCGTCCAGCGCCGCGCGCTGCGCATCGGCCGGTATTTCGCCCGGTTGAGGCGCGACAAAAAGATTGATGCCAAAGGCGCGGTCGGTCTTTGAGCGCACCCAGGCGGCCTGCTGCTTCATTTCCGCGGGCTGCGTATAGGCACATCCGAACGACCCCAGCGCGCCCGCCGCCGAAGCCGCTGCCACCAGTTCCGGCGAGGACGGGCCGCCGGCCATCGGTGCCTGGATGATGGGCACGCTGATGCCGAGCAGATCAGCAAGCGGGGTACGCAGTTGAGACACAGGCACGCTCATGTGGTCTCTGAAAACAGTTCCCGGCCGATCAGCCAGCGGCGGATCTCGCTCGTGCCGGCGCCGATCTCGTAGAGCTTCGCGTCGCGCCACAGTCGCCCGGTAGGCGTCTCGTTGATGTAGCCCATGCCCCCGAGCGCCTGGATCGCCTCGCCCGCCATCCAGGTGGCTTTTTCGGCAGAAACCAGGATCGCACCGGCCGCGTCCTTGCGCGTTGTTTCCCCGCGGTCGAGTGCCTGTCCCACGGCATAGACGTAGGCGCGGCAGTACGAGTACGTGGCGTACATGTCCGCCAGCTTGCCCTGCATCAGCTGGAATTCGCCGATCGCCTGGCCGAACTGTTTGCGCTCATGCACGTAGGGGATCACGACATCCAGGCAGGCCGCCATGATGCCCAGCGGTCCCCCCGCGAGCACCGCGCGTTCGTAATCCAGTCCGCTCATCAGCACGTTCACCCCGCGCCCTTCCTGGCTGAGGATGTTTTCCGCCGGCACCTCGCAGTCGCGGAACACGAGTTCGCAGGTGTTCGAGCCGCGCATGCCGAGCTTGTCGAGCTTTTGCGCCGTGGAAAACCCCTTCATGCCTTTTTCGATCAGGAAGGCGGTGATGCCGCGCGGGCCTGCGTTCGAATCGGTCTTGGCGTAGACCACCAGCACGTCGGCATCCGGGCCGTTGGTGATCCACATCTTGTTGCCGTTGAGCACATAGGTGTCGCCGCGGCCGCTTCTACTCCTTTCAGCGCGCAGACGCATGCCGACCACGTCCGAGCCGGCGCCCGGCTCGCTCATTGCGAGCGCGCCGACATGTTCGCCGGCCACCAGTTTCGGGAGGTATTTCTTCTTCTGGGCTTCGCTTCCGTTCCTGTGAATCTGGTTGACGCACAGGTTCGAGAACGCACCGTACGACAGACCGACGGAAGCGGATGCGCGGCTGATTTCCTCCACCGCGATGATGTGCGCGAGGTAGCCCATGTCGGTGCCGCCGTACTCCTCGGCGACCGTCACGCCCAGCAGCCCCAGCGAACCGAGCTTGGGCCAAAGATCCGCGGGAAACTCATTGGACCGGTCGATCTCTGCCGCGCGTGGCGCAATCTCGGCTTGCGAAAACCGCCGCACGGTCTCGCGCAGCGCGGCGATGTCCTCGCCATGGTCGAATTTCAGAAACGGGTAGTCCATCGAAACCTCCGCGGATGGGGCGGCATCAAACCGCAGAATTTTGCTTTACGTTTACGTAAACGTCAACTTGACTTGCGATCCCGCCGTCCGGCGCGCTTCTGTTCCGAAAGCAGCTTCCGGCAGCGCTTTTCGAACAGGCCGATCTCGGACAGCTGTGCCTCGATGTCCAGGCGCTGTTGCTCCAGCTGGCGCTTGTGCGTCTCGAGCACCGCAAGGAACTTCTCCAGCTGCGGCCGCTCGTCGCGTCCGGTGTCGTACATGTCGACGATCTCGCGAATTTCCGACAGCGCAAGTCCGAGCCGCTTGCCGCGGAGCGTCAGCTTGAGACGGGTGCGGTCGCGCTGCGTATAGATGCGGCGCTGTCCTTCCCGGCGGGGCGCGAGGAGGCCTTCGGTCTCGTAGAAGCGGATCGTGCGCGGCGTAACGTCGAATTCACGTGCGAGTTCGCTGATCGAATACTCGTTCGGTTCGGCATGCTTCTGCTCTGAAACGGCGGATGGCATCTTGTTCGAGACGGATTGTTTCAATTTGCGCGGTTGCCGGGATGCTGCGGTGCGGCGATAATCTCTCGTTCTATCCCTGCTTCTCCGATTCACTGGTGCCGTCTGCGCATTCTAGCCGACCGCGCCGCCTCAAGATCCCGGCCCACGATGTCGCTCCCCCTCGAGTTCCCGCACGCTTCACCGCCACCCGCCGGTACGACCATCGAAGTGGCCCCCGGCGTGCGCTGGCTGCGCATGCTGCTGCCGTTTGCGCTCGATCACATCAACCTGTGGCTGTTGGAGGATGAACTGGACGGCGTGCCTGGGTTCACGATTGTCGATTGCGGACTGTCGAACGATGCCACGCGCGAATCGTGGGAGAAAGTCTTCACAGCCCACATCGGTGACAAGCCGGTACATCGCCTTATCGTCACTCACTATCACCCTGACCATGCCGGCAATGCCGGATGGCTGACCGAGCATTTCGGGTGCGAAATGTGGATGACCCAAGGCGAATACCTCACCGCACACGCGGTCATGGACAATACGGCGGGCTATTCGCTGGCGTCATCGATCGCCCTGTTCAAGGCGAATGGCCTGGGCGGTGAACATGACGATGGACTGGCAAAGCGCGGCCACTTCTACCGGAAGAACGTGCTCCCGCTGCCCACAAGCTACCGCAGGATCATCGACGGCGACACACTCGTGATCGGCGGTCGGGAATGGAAAGTCATTGTCGGCAACGGACATGCACCCGAGCACGTTTCGCTGCATTGCGCGGCACTGGGTTCCTGCATCTCCGGTGACATGCTGCTGCCCAAGATCTCCACCAACGTCAGCGTCTGGTCGGTCGAGCCCAACGGCAATCCGCTGGACCAGTTCCTCACCTCGATACGCGCCTACCGCGCGCTGCCTGCGGACACGCTGATTCTGCCCTCGCACGGGCTGCCGTTTCGCGGTGCCCACCAGCGCGTCGCGGCACTCGTGAAGCACCACGCCGACCGGCTCGCCGAACTTGAGCAGGCCATTGTGGCGTCGAAATCGCCTCTCACGGCTTACGATGTTCTCGAGACTCTGTTCCGGCGCAAGCTCGACACGCACCAGACGACCTTCGCCATGGGCGAATCGATCGCGCATCTGCACTACCTGATGTATACGGGGCGTGCCGTGCGTACGGTTGGCGCGGATGGCATCGTCCGCTATGCTCCAGCCGGAGTGACCGCCTGAGGTACTGCGGGCGGCACCCCAGCCGCCCGAGGAGGTTCCATGGAAGGCAAGACCGAAGCCGACAATCCCCTGGGTGATGCGACGGAGCGCGCACGCGTCTATGCCGAAGTCGCGGAGCGCGCCGGCAAGCTGCTTGCCGACTTCGTGCAGAAACATCCGACCGGCCTGTCGGGCGGCGTGTCCGACGAACTCGGTATCGCCAAGGCGTTCATGGACATGTACGGCAAGCTCCTTGCCGACCCGGCCGCCCTTGCCGCATTTTCAATGAACCTGACGCTCGACTACATGAAGCTGTGGCAGTCGAGCTGGATGCGCATGTTCGGCCACGAGTCCCAGCCGATCGCTGCACCAGCCAAGGGCGACAGCCGGTTCAAGGATGAAGAGTGGCAGAAGAGCTTTGTATTCGACTTCATCAAGCAGTCCTACCTGATCACTTCGCGGCATGTGCAGGAAACGGTTGCAGGCGTCGACCACCTGCCTGACGATTCGAAGAAGAAGGTCGCGTTCTTCACGCGGCAGTACCTGGACGCGCTCGCGCCGTCGAACTTCGCCATGACCAATCCCAAGGTGCTGCGCGAAACCATGGCCACCGGCGGCCAGAACCTGATCAAGGGTCTCGACAACCTTCTCGGCGATATTGAGAAGGGCGGCATCAGCATGACCGACGAGAAGGCGTTCAAGCTGGGCAAGAACGTCGCAACCACGCCCGGCAAGGTGGTGTTCCAGAATGACCTGATGCAACTGATCCAGTACGAGCCGACCACGCTGGACGTGTCGCGCACGCCACTGGTCATCATTCCGCCATGGATCAACAAGTACTACATCCTCGACTTGCGTGAGACGAATTCATTCATCCGTTGGGCCGTGGGCCAGGGCCATACGGTATTCGTGATCTCCTGGGTGAATCCCGACGCCAAACTGGCACAGAAGAGCTTTGACGACTACATGATCGAGGGTCCGCTCGCGGCGCTCGAAGCCGTAGAGAAGGCGACCGGCGAGAAGAAGGTGAACTTCATCGGTTACTGCCTGGGCGGCACCCTGCTGGGCTGCGTGCTCGCCTGGCTTGCGGCCAAGGGTGAGGATCGCGTGCGCTCTGCGACGTTCTTTGTCGCGTTGCTCGATTTTGCCCAGCCTGGTGAGCTGGGCGTGTTCATCGACGAGGGGCAGGTGCAGAGCCTGGAAAAGAAGATGAGCAAGCGCGGCTTTCTCGAGGGCTCCGAAATGGCGGGCACCTTCAACCTGCTGCGTGCCAATGATCTGGTCTGGTCGTTCGTGATCAACAACTACCTGATGGGGAAGGACCCGTTTCCGTTCGATCTGCTCTACTGGAATTCGGACGCCACACGCATGCCGGCGAAGATGCACAGCTTCTACCTGCGCAACATGTACATGAAGAACCTGCTTGGCGTGCCGGGCGGGATCAAGCTTGCGGGCGTGCCGATCGATCTTTCGAAGTCGAAGGTACCGGCCTACTTCATCTCGACGGCGGAGGACCACATTGCGCCCTGGAAGTCGACCTACCGGGGCGCGCAGTATCTGGGCGGCGATGTGCGCTTCGTGCTTGGCGGCTCGGGGCATATTGCCGGGATCGTCAATCCGCCGGCGGCCGGAAAGTACTGCTACTGGACCAATACCGCGCGGCCCGAGTCGCCGGAGGACTGGTTTGCGACGGCGAAGCAGACGCCCGGATCCTGGTGGCCCGACTGGCAGGCGTGGACCGAGAAACACAATGGCAAGGCCAGGGTGCCCGCCCGCACGCCGGGTGAGGGCCTCAAGGTGCTCGGCGATGCGCCGGGCGCCTATGCGATGCTGCGCCTGAGTTCGCGCAAGTAGCGCAAGCCCTCAATCGCCCGGCTTCCGTACCAGGAAGTCATTTCCCCGTCGATCAGCCGTACCGGCTTGCCCGCGAATGCAGGGTGCCGGGACAACTCGTCCACATGCCTCGCGCGGAATGTGTAGGGCTCCGTCGACAGAAACACGACCTCGGTCGCGGCGATCCAATCTTCCGCCAGGGAGATCTCCGGGTAGCGCGCGGTCCCGGCCGGATCGTCAGCAGCGGGTAGTGTGTCCAATCCCGCCAGGGCGATTGTGCGCGAGACATAGGTGTCGTGCGAGACCGTCATCCACGGGTCTTTCCAGATCAGGTACAGAACCTTTCGCGGCGTGTATGCGTCTCCGGCCAGCGCATCGTAGGCAATGCGGTAGTCCGCACACAGGCGCTCGGCGGGTTCAATGGCGCCGAAGATGCCGCCGATCAGGCGATACAGCGGCAGATTGTCCAGCGGTGCAACCGGGTGGGTGATTATCAGGTGGGGCACGAATTCCGACAGTGCCGCGGCCAGCGGCTTCTCGTTCTCGTCGATGTTGAGGATCACATGCGTCGGCGCGAGTGCGCGGATCTTTCCGACATCTACCGTCTTGGTGCCGCCGACCTTGGGTACGCTTCGCAGGCGTGACTTGGGATGGATGCAGAAACCGGTCCTTCCGACGAGCCGGTCGGCGAGTCCCAGGTCACACACCAGCTCCGTGATCGATGGCACCAGCGAAACGATGCGCGCGTCTGCACCGGCACGCTCGTGCAGAGTCCCTGCTGCGTCGCGGAGATCTGCCGGGCGCGTCATTCAGAGCGGCAGGTCGCGCGGTATGCGCGGCGCGCCGGCTATTTGCCGCCCAGGCCCTTGCGCGTCATGTCGACCAGTTGTTCGACGTTTGCGAGCATCCGCTCATGCGAGCCGCCCTGTTCCCCGCTGACTGTATAGCGGCCCTGCACCGCGAGCATCGGCACGCCGTCGAGCTGATACGCGGCGGATTGCTGAGCCGCGCGCTTGACCTGGATCTGGACGCCGAAAGACTTCACTGCTTCATCGAACTTCTTGCGGTCGATGCCGTTTTTCTTCAGCCATTCGTTCATCGCCGGTTCGCTGGCGACGTTCAGGCGGTCCTTGTGGATCGCGTCGAAGAAAGCCCGGTGCACGCGGTCAAGCACGCCCAGGGCCTCGAACGCATAGAAAATGCGCGCGTCTACCGCCCACTGTTCGGAGAGCACCGCCGGGACGCGACGGAAGTGCACGTCTGCGGGCAGCTTCTTGACCCAGGCCTCGAGGGCGGGCTCCAGGCTGTAGCAGTGCGGGCAGCGATACCAGAAGAACTCGACCACATCGACTTTTCCCTTGACCTCGACCGCCTGCGGGTTCTTCAGCACGGAGTAATCCGTGCCGGGCTTCAGCTGTGCCTGGACGGTAAAGGGCAGCAAGGCGAGTGACGCCAGCAGGCTGGCAAGTGCGAACTGTTTGAAACGGTTCATGCGGTCTCCATGGCTCAATTGGTCTTGGCGGACGCGGGATCCTTGAGTTTGACCAGGCTAACGTCGATTCCGTTCGTGGCAAGGGTCGAACGCACCTTGTTTATTTCGTCAATCTTCGTGTAGGGGCCGAGCCTGACTCGGTACCAGGTGCCCTTGTCGGGGAGGTTGATCGGCTCCACCGCGGCCTCGAAGCCCACGATCGCCAACTGTGCCTTGCGGTTGTCGGCGTCCGCCGGGTTCTGGAACGAGCCGGCCTGCAGGAAGTAAACGTCCCTGGAATCTTCGGGCTTGGCCTTGCTCGCCGCCTTGAGGTCCTTTTCCGTGACCTGCTCTTCACTGCCGGGGAGGATCTTGTAGAAATCGAATTTGGGCTTCTCGGCAGGCGGGGCCTTCGCGCCCGGCATGCCGGCGATACCGGGTGCCTTGCCGTCCTCCGCCGGCTTGTCCGGTGTTGCTTTCTTCGTCATGAACGGGATCGGGGTCTTGTTGAGGTAGAACGCGATCCCCAGGGCCACGGCCAGGCCCAGGATCAGGCCCACGAACATGCCCAGCAGAAAGCCGCCGCCGGATTTGTTGCGCGGCGCACCGTATTTTGCGTTCGACGTGCGGGACGGCTTGGCCAT
>CAWJNP010000067.1:0-54180 GCA_963844255.1 uncultured beta proteobacterium | reverse complement strand
TGTCACGCTGTTCTTCGTTCGGCGTTGCTGGCGCGAGGATTGCGAAAAACTCGAAATCCTGGCGCCCGCCTGGAATCGCAGCAAGCAGCTTGTCGCCCAGCGTGTTGAGGTACTCGTTGATTTCCGGGTCGTCGACGTAACTGGGTTCGTTGTAGCGGATGTCGCGCATCGCCGATTCACCCAGCTTGCGCTCCATCTGCGGGGACAGCACCCTGGAAGAAGACTCGCCGAGCTCCGGGAGGGCAACCTGAGCCCACGCGCGCGGCATGGCGAACGCCAGCACGGCCAGCAGGCACAGAAATGAGCGCATTGATCTATGATACCTTGCGTCCCCTCAAGTTCCCCTGCGCGTCGCAACGCACCCGCATTCGCGCTGGATTGAATGGTGCCACTGTGAAATCTGCCAGACCCCGGAAACCGGCCAAACCGCGGCCCGCCGCGCGATCACTGACACACTTCGACAGTCAGGGTCAGGCCCACATGGTCGACGTTGGTGCAAAAAACGAAACGCACCGCGTTGCGACCGCCCGAGGACGCATCGAAATGCAGCCCGAAACGCTGCAGATGGTTCTTGCCGGAAGTGCCAAAAAAGGCGATGTCCTCGGAGTCGCGCGGATTGCAGCGATTCAGGGAGCCAAGCATGCGGCCGACCTGATACCGCTTGCGCACCCGCTCCAGATCACCCGGGTTGCGATCGAGTTCGCGCCGGACTTGGCCGGTGCAGCGATTGAACTGCGTGCCACTGTCGAGTGCCATGGTCGCACCGGCGTGGAAATGGAAGCGCTGGCCGCCGTAAGTGTCGGATTGCTCACGGTTTACGACATGTGCAAGGCAGTCGATCGGGGGATGGTCATCCGCGAAGTACTGTTGCTGGAAAAGCGCGGCGGAAAGTCCGGAGTCTTCCGTCGTAGTGGCAAAGGCGGATGAGCCGGAAACCGCCCGTCCACCGAAATTGCAATCGGTTTGGCGCCAGTGCAACATCTGGGCCGGCGTGGTTCTGGGTTCCGTCTGAGTTGCCGGAAAGCACCCTTCGTCCGACACCGAATTGCCGCCGTCCGAAGAGCCGGTTCAGTGCGAAAAAAATGGCAGATGTAGTCGCTCTAACTACCAGGAGAAGGAGAAACCAATGAATGCCAAAACTAAAATAGCGCTCGCCGCCCTCGCAGCCGCCGTATCGGTTGGTACGGCCTGCGCGCAGCCGATGGTGATCAAGTTCAGCCACGTCGTGGCCGAAGCCACACCGAAAGGCCAGGGCGCGCTCAAGTTCAAGGAAGTTGCGGAAAAACTCCTGCCTGGAAAAGTGCAGGTGCAGGTGTTCCCGAGTTCGCAACTGTTCGGTGATGCCAAGGAACTGGAAGCGGTGCTTCTCGGCGACGTGCAGTTCATCGCGCCCTCCCTGTCCAAGTTCGACCGGTACACGAAAAAGCTGCAGGTGTTCGACCTGCCCTTCCTGTTTGACGATATCGACGCCGTGGACAAGTTCCAGCAGGGGCCGCTCGGGAAAGCACTGCTCGACTCGATGACCGGCAAGGGCATCAAAGGGCTGGGCTACTGGCATAACGGCATGAAGCAGCTGTCCAGCAACAAGGACCAGCTCAAGCGGCCGGAGGACGTCAAGGGGCTGAAGTTCCGCATCCAGGCCTCCGACGTACTCGAGGCGCAGTTCCGCGCCATCGGAGCAAACCCGCAGAAAATGGCGTTCAGCGAGGTGTATCAGGCGCTGCAGACGGGCGTCGTCGACGGGCAGGAAAATACCTGGTCGAATATCTATTCGCAGAAGTTTCACGAGGTGCAGAAGACCATCGCTGTCACCAATCACGGGGTGGTCGATTACATGATCATCACCAACGCCGGTTGGTGGAACAAACTTCCCGCGGACGTGCGCAAGGGCCTGTCCCAGGCAATGGACGAGGCGACCAAATACGCGAACCAGCTTGCCGTCGATCTGAACGAAAAGGATCGCAAGCGGATCGTCGATGCCGGCAAGGCGAAAGTGCAGGCACTTTCGAAGGACGACGTCGCCGCCTGGCGCAAAACGATGGCGCCGGTATGGAAGAAGTTCGAGGCTGATATCGGCAGCGACCTGATCCAAGCTGCGGTCAAGGCCAACAAGTAAGCCGTCAGACCGGCGACCGCAACGTCCCCAGCAGAGAAATGCGCGCGATGGGCTTCGCGAAGATAGTCGACGGCATCGAGGAAGGCCTGATCGCCTTCCTCCTTACGGCCATGACGCTGATCGCCTTCACGCAGGTGATTGCGCGCTACGTGTTCAACTACAGTTTTGTCTGGGCGCTGGAACTGCTCACGTTCCTGTTTGCCTGGCTTATCTTTCTTGGCATGTCCTATGGCGTCCGGGTCGGCGGCCACATCGGCGTGGATGCGATCGTGAAGAGCCTGTCTCCCGCAAAAGCGCGACTGGTCGCCACGGCCGCCACGGTGCTTTGCATGGTCTATGCGGCGATCGTCTTTTACGGCGGTTCGATCTACGTCGCGAAAATGTACGAGATCGGCATCATGGCGCAGGACATTCCCATTCCGCAGTGGGTGCCGCGCCTGATCCTTCCGCTCGGTTTTGCATTGCTGTTCTGCAGGTTCGGACAGGTTCTCTATCGCCTGGTCACCGGACAGGAGGCCCATCTGCTCGGCGATGAAGTCGAGGAAGCCCTCAAACTGCGCGAGGGCAATGACGACGGATTGCGTGAGAACGCGAAATGACCACCGCAGCCCTCTTCGTCCTGCTGTTCACATTCATGCTCATGGGAATGCCGGTCGCGGTTGCGCTCGGCCTGTCCTCCCTGCTGACGATACTGACGTTCGGGCACGACTCGCTCGCCTCGCTTTCCCTGAAGCTATTCGAGACTTCCGAACAGTTCACTTTGCTCGCGATCCCGTTTTTCATCCTCGCCGGATCGTTCATGACCACGGGTGGGGTGGCCAAGCGCATGATCCGGTTCGCGATCGCGTGCGTCGGGCATCTGCACGGCGGCCTTGCGATCGCCTCGGTGCTCGCCTGCATGCTGTTCGCGGCCGTATCGGGATCCTCGCCCGCAACCGTCGTCGCCGTCGGCTCGATCGTGATAGCCGGGATGGTGCGCGCCGGCTATCCGCAGAGCTTTGCGGCAGGGGTGGTCTGCAATGCAGGCACGCTCGGCATCCTGATTCCCCCTTCGATCGTCATGGTGGTGTACGGAGCGACCACGGAGACTTCAGTCGGAAAATTGTTCATGGCCGGGGTCATCCCCGGAATCCTGCTCGGCGTGATGCTGATGGCCGCCATCTATGTCCTCGCGCGGGTCAAGAACCTTCCCCGTCAGCCGCGCGCCACGCTCAATGAAATCATCGTCGCCGGACGCGATTCGATCTGGGGCCTCATGCTGATGGTCATCATCCTCGGCGGAATCTACGGCGGAATTTTCACGCCAACCGAGGCGGCTGCGGTCTCTGCCGTGTATGCCTTCTTTGTCGCGGTATTCGTCTATCGCGACATCGGTTTGCCAAGGGTACCCACGGTCCTGGTGGATGCGTCAAAGGTCACGGTGATGCTGATGTTCATCATCGCCAATGCGCTGCTTTTCGCGCACGTTCTGACCACGGAGCGCATTCCGCAGGCGATTGCGGAACAGATCGTCGCCTGGGGCATGCCCGGCTGGCAGTTCCTGATCGTCGTCAACATACTGCTGCTGATCGCGGGCTGCTTCATGGAGCCGACGGGAATCATCCTGATCCTTGCGCCGATCCTGTTCCCGATCGCATCGCGGCTCGGCATCGACCCGGTGCACCTGGGCATCATCATGGTGGTGAACCTCGAGATCGGCATGGTGACACCGCCGATCGGACTGAACCTGTTCGTCACCGCGGGCATCACGAAGATGTCGATCGGTGAAGTCGTCCATGCAGCCCTTCCCTGGCTGTCGGTGCTGCTCGTATTTCTGGTGATCATCACCTACGTGCCGATCCTGAGCCTCTGGCTCCCGAACCTGCTGTTCTGACCGGCGGCGGCCGTCTGGCCGCGACGTCTCTATGCAACCGGATTGATGAGTATCGGCGCGGGCTCCTGCCCTTTCATGGCCCGCGCGTGCATCTGCAGGTAGGCTTGCTCGATATGTACCCGAAAACGGTCAGTGTCGAACAGCGGCCGCGTCAACCGGTTCGCCGCGAGCCGTGCTCTGAGTTCAGCCAGATGCGCTGGTTCGCAGGCCAGGCGGCAGGCAACCGCCTCATATTCAACATGCGTCCCGGTCACCAGTTCGGGGAGACCGATGGCGTGCAACAGGCTTCCTGCCACCCGGCCGGCGAACGTAGATCCCATGCAGGTAAGCACGGGCAACCCTGTCCACAGCGCGTCGATCGTCGTTACGTGCGCGTTGTACGGCTGCGTGTCCAGGAACAGGTCGGCGAGCCGATAGCGTGCCAGATGATCCTCCAGCAGGGGAGCACGGCGCGCGAATACGAGACGTCCGGCCGAGATGCCGCGCGCTGCGGCCTCCCTGCGCAGGTTTTCTGGAACCGCCGGATTGTCCTCGAACAGCCACAGGACACTGCCTTCAACCCGTGCGAGCAGTCGCATCCAGATGTCGAACACGGTCGGCGTGATTTTGTAGCTGTTGTTGAAGCAGCAAAAAACGAATCCATGTGCCGGCAGACCGACCGCCTCGCGGCCTGGTGCCGGCGCCGCCGTCGCACGCCTTCGATCGTTGACCAGATAGGTATCTGGCAGACGTACCACCTGCTCGCTGTAATGGGTCTCCTGGCCCTCTGGAATCACCTGCTGATCGGCGATGATGTAATCCATGTAGCCCGCACCGGTACTCCCCGAAAAACCCAGATAGCTCACCTGTACCGGGGCCGCTCGCAGGGCGAAGACCATGGCCCGGTTTCCCTGGGTGTAGCCATTCAGATCGACGGCGATATCGATCTCCAGTTCACGCAGCATGTCCACGACCTCGCGATCGCTCATGCCCCGCACATCGATGAAGCGATCGACGGACCGTCGCACGCGATCGCGCATCGCGCTCCGGTGGTCCGGCCCGAAGGACACGCCGAACACCTCGAACCGCGACCGGTCGTGCGTTTCGAAGAGCTCGACGATGGAGTATGCGACCGGATGATCGCCGAAATCCGCCGACAGATAGGCGATCCGGATCCTGACCCTTTGACGCGCGAAGACCGGTCGGTCGGATTCGCCCCAGGGCCGGCACTTGTCGGCAACCCAGCCTTGCGCGCATTTCAGCTGCGCCCCGGCTCGGTCCGAGACCGCGAGAAATGAAAACGGCGCGTCGACTCTCCGACCGGCAAGAACCGCCGACTCCAGTCGTTCCACAGAGGCTGCAAAACCCCTCCAGTCGCAGCACTGGCGCTTCGAATAGAACAGGAAGCCTTCTGCGTAGGGATAGTCGGGCCGGATGGCCAGCAGCCGTTCATAAGACTGGACGGCTTCCTGCGGCCGCTTGAGATCCCGCAGTGCAGTCCCTCGATTGAAAAGCGCGTTGACCGAGTCCGGATCGATTGCCAGTGCACAATCGAGATGGGCAAGGGCTTCACCCTGCCGTTTCAACTCCACCAGCGCGCCACCAAGATTCGAAAGTGCCGCGGCGATGTCGGGATCCAGCGACAGCGCCTTGTGCAGCGTATCCACCGCTTCCTCATAGCGCTTCATTTCGATCAGCACGCCACCGCGGTCGGACAGAAGCGCCGGGACAGCCGGTTCGAGTAGCAGTGCGCGATCGAAGCCCGCAAGCGCCTCCTCCAAACGACCCAGGGAAATCAGAGCCGCCCCCCGGCGCAACGACGCCTCGACCCAGCCAGGATTGAGCGCAAGCGCCCGGTCGTAACTCTCCAGCGCCGCCTCGGATTTTTGCAGCGCCTGAAGGGCGTTGCCGTGGTTTACAAGGAGTTCCACATTGTCAGGTTGAATGGCAAGGGCGCGATTGAAGCTCTCGACCGCTTCACCCGGCCTATCCAGTGCAAGGAGCACGACACCCAGATTCGAATGTGCCGCACCCTGCCCGGGCATCAGCGAAATCGCCTTCCGGATCAAATCCAGCGCAGCCTCGTGCTGCCGGGCCTGGTGCAACAGTACGCCCCGAAAATGCAGGCCGTCGACGTGTTCCGGTTCCCTCAGCAAAAGGGCGCGGTAGCCTGCATCGGCCTCTGCCAGCCGACCCTGAACATGGTGCTCAAACGCAAGGCGGAACGCGTCCTGCACTGAAATCGGGTTTGTTGCGGACGCGTCTGCGCCCTCGCGGTGATGGTCGGTCATCGGCATTCGCCACGGCGGTCAAGATCGAAAGGTAACATTGCGGCACGACAGTGCGCAGCACAATTCCCCCAGCGCGGGAACGATGCCGCGCCGCGGGAACAGGGCAAACTTTTCCCGCGACATTTGCGGCATCATTGCTTGGCCCGGGAAGCGAAAATGCCTCCGGGAACATGGAGAGCATTCCCGATGGACCCCGCATCTGTTCCCCCCAGTGACTCGCACGTCATCGCCTGACAGTCCGTTCGCCGGCTGGACTTTGCTCGTGGCGCTGCAGGCCGCCGTGGCACTGGTGCTTTTCCACGACTATATCTTCGGCGCGAAGTTCTTCGCTTTCACTGACATCGGCAGTGACACTTTCGCCCAGTTCGTACCCGCGCTGATGCACGAGGCGCTGCCAGAGAACTGGGCAAGCGCCTGGTCCTTCAATCTCGGCCTTGGCGGGCCGCTCCCCGCACCGTCCAATCCGTTTACCCTGCTCGGGATCGCCGCCGGGGCGCAGCATGTGCTGGACCTGCGGATCTGGGTCTACCTGATAAAGATCCTGGCCGGCGGCGCCGCATTCTACGGTTTCGTGCTTGCGACCGGTGCGCGCCGGGATGTTGCGCTGATCGTAGCGCTCTCCTACTCGTACTGCGGCTATGTCATGACCGACGGACAATGGGATCCGAGTTCAACGGAATTTGTCACCTATGCGCTCATCCTCTGGGCGATCGCGCAGCACGCGAACAGCACCAGGGTCTGGCCCATCCCAGCCGCGATCGCCTTCGCAGCATACAGCGGGACATTCATGTTTTCGGTGGGCGTATTCCTGCTGTACGCGTTCGCTGCCGCAATGTTGGCCTCCGAGCGTCCGGGCAGGACTTTCACGACCTGGCTGCGCTCGATCCTGCCGCAGTGCGCTACGGGCCTGCTGCTGGCGGGGCCGGTGGTGGTTCCGCTGATATTCAAACTGCTCGACAGCCCTCGCATAACCGGCGCACAGGCCGGATTCGTCAATCGCGTGCATGAATTGCTCACGTTCAACGAACCTGTCGAGATCCTGATCCAGCTGGCCGCCCTGTTCCACAAGAACATCCTCGGCGTCGGCGATCAGCACGCCGGCTGGATGAACTACCTTGAAAGCCCGGTCTTCTTCGTCGGCGTGCTGCCGATGCTGCTGATCCCGCAGCTCTGGCGCGGTTCGCGCACCGATCGCAGAATTCTGGTCGCGGGTGGCGTCACCCTCGCCTTGTTCATCGCGCTTCCGGCCATCCGCTTCGTGGCATATGGCTTTGGCCTCGACTATTTTCGGATCAACAATTTGTGGATCAGTTTTCTCCTCCTGATCATGTTTTCCAGGTCATTGACTCACGTGGCGGAACATGGCCTGCACCGCTGGCTGCTCGGCGGAACCGCCGCCGTGCTGGCGGCCGGTCTGCTTCTTCTCGAAGGAGAGATGCGGCCGTATTTTTCCGTGCCCCACGCCATGAAGATTCTGGCCTTTCTTGGCGCTTCGCTTCTGCTCAGCCTTGCCCTGGGACGAACGCTGCAGTGGCGGCAGTTCACCTTGATCGCGCTTGGCCTGATCGCGATCGAAGCAGCGACAATCAACTACCCCTCATTCCACGCGCAGCGCTTGCCGGCCTCCCGGACCATGCCCGGCTACGACGACGGCACACCCGCAGCCCTGGCTTTTCTCAAGGCACGTGACCCGGGGTTCTATCGCGTGGAAAAGACCTTCCACTCGGTAGGACTCTGTGACGCACTTGCTCAGCAGTACATGGGCGTCAAATCGTACTGGTTCCAGGGTTCGAGCATGGTCGGCATGTATACGGATCTGGGACTCCTTCCACCGAACAGTCCGGTCAAGAACTATACGAACTGGCTGGCCAATTTCGGCGGCAGGTTCGCGCTCGATTCCCTGGTCGGGGTCAAATATGCAATTTCCCGAAAGCCCATCGACTGGGCCGGATTTCGCAAAATCCATGAAGTGGATGGATTGTCGATCTTCGAGAACGACCTTGCGCTTCCACTCGGGGTGATCTATGAGCAGCAATTTCCGCGCAGCATGCTTCTGTCAATGTCGCTGGAAGCAAAGGACATCACCATGATGAACGCGGCAATCGTGGATAATCTGCGCGGCACCAGTCCTCGCGTGTTCGACGCGCGCCAGTTCACTCGGAAAAGCGACGACTGGCTGGCGGAAAACTACATCGAACCTGCGCGGATTCTTCAGCGCAGGGGCATGAAGGTCGACGCGTTTTCTCACGGCCACATCACAGGACGAATCGCCAGCACCGTGCCGGGGGTACTGGTATTCTCAATACCGTTTGCAAAAGGATGGTCGGTTACCATTGACGCTGTGGAACAACCTGTTTTCAAGGCGAATCTGGGAATGCTGGCCACCGATATTTCCAGCGGGGAACACCGCATAGAACTACGCTACGCGCTCCCCGGATTCAAGTCCGGCCTGCTCGTTGGAATCTTCGGCCTGATGAGCATCTGGGCACTGGCTGCGCTGGGGCGCCGTTACCCTCGAATTCAACCCGCCGAAGAACAAAAATGACGCTTTCGGTCACCATTCCTGTCTATAACGAGGAAGACAATCTCGAGCCGCTCTGCGCGCGCCTCATACCCGTCCTCGAAAGTCTGCAGATTCCCTGGGAGGTCATTTTCGTAAACGACGGCAGCACGGATTCGAGCGCTCGCGTTCTGGACGCGATGGCGGCTCACGAGAGCAGGCTCAAGGTCATACACTTTCGGAGAAACGCCGGTCAGACTGCCGCCATGATGGCTGGATTCGAGTATGCATGCGGCGAAATCATCATTCCGATGGACGCGGATCTGCAGAACGATCCTCAGGACATTCCTTTGCTCCTCGCACGACTTGGCGATGGATACGATGTGTGCTCCGGATGGAGAAAGGACCGGCACGACCACTCCCTCAAGCGCGTGCTACCGAGCCGGATCGCAAACTGGCTGATCTCAAAGGTTTCAGGGGTCCGGCTTCACGACTACGGCTGCACGCTCAAAGCCTACCGGCGCGATGTCATCAAGGGTGTCCGCCTTTACGGTGAAATGCATCGCTTCATCCCGATCTATGCACACTGGTTCGGCGCGAAAGTCACCGAAGTGCCCGTGCATCACCATCCACGCGTGGCCGGAAAGTCGGCCTATGGGCTGGAACGCATCGTCAAGGTGCTCCTCGATCTCATCGTCGTATCGTTTCTCGACCGCTACGCGCAAAAGCCGATGTACGTGTTTGGCGGCTTCGGATTGCTCAATTTCCTGTTCAGCCTGGTGACCGGATTGCTCGCTGTCTATCTGAAATTCCACTCCGGAATATCGTTCATTCAGACACCGCTGCCCCTCCTGTCCGTCATGGCAACGATCACCGGCGTCATGTGCATACTGCTGGGTTTGGTGGCGGAATTGGTCACGAGAACCTGGCATGAATCGAAACACAAATTGACGTACATCGTGGGCGAGACCCGCAATCTCGAGGCGGGTAGCGCGCCAGCCACCGAGCGCGGAAAATGATGCGGTTGGGCCACACGCTGCGGTCGATACCGTCCACAGACGACGCCCTGTGATGGAAGGCTGAACGCCCCATATGTGCGGAATTGCCGGATTCGCGGGTCGGGGAACCCGGGACGACCTGCAACGCATGAATGCCGCACAGGCTTCCCGCGGCCCGGATGCCGAAGGCATTTACCACGACCCGGAAAACGCCGTGTTTCTGGGTCACCTGCGATTGTCAATTGTCGACCTCGCGGGTGGCGCCCAGCCAATGTGGACCGCTGATGGGACGTGCGGCGTCGTTTTCAATGGCGAGATCTACAACCACGCTGAACTCAGGGCTGAACTTCGAACGCTCGGCGCGGTGTTTGCCACCGATCATTCGGATACCGAAGTCCTCCTGCACGCGTACCGTCACTGGAGCGATGCCTTTGTAGAACGTCTGAACGGCATGTGGGCATTCGTGATCTACGACCGCACAAGACATCGGCTGTTCGCGAGCCGTGACCGATTCGGCAAGAAGCCCTTCTACTATGCGACACCGAACGGGTTGTTCGCCTTTGCCTCCGAGCTCACTGCACTCGCGGCGCATCCGCTGGTTTCGAGAACCCCGTCCCGTGTGGCGCTCAGAAAATATTTCGCCTACGGGTATATTCCGGCGCCACACGCATACTTCGAGGGCGTGTCCAAACTTCCGGGTGGATGCAATCTTGAGTTCGATCTCGAGCGCAGAGCCCTGAAGACCTGGCGTTACTGGCAATTCAAGCTCGACCCGTGCACACAATTGCCCGCAGATCCGGACAGGGTCTTCGGCGAACAATTGCGTGAACTGCTGGCAAAGGCAGTACGGCGACGCCTGGTTGCCGACGTTCCCATCGGTACTTTTCTATCCGGCGGCATAGATTCCTCGGCAATCAGCGTGCTCGCCGCCAGGGAGGTCGGTGCAGGCAAGCTGCAGACATTCAGCATCGGATTCGAGGAGTCGAGTTTCGACGAATCCGAATTTGCCCGCAGGGTCGCGGCGCAAATCGGCTCGGTGCATCATCACCGTGTATTCTCCGAGACACTCGCCAGGGAGTCCCTGCCGCATGTCGTCGCGCGCCTGGACGAGCCGATGGGAGACAGCTCCCTGCTGCCCACCTGGTTCCTGTGCAAGCACGCCAGACAGAGCGTGACCGTCGCCCTCGGGGGGGATGGTGCCGATGAGCTTTTCGCCGGTTACGATCCGTTCATCGCCCTGCGCTGGGCCGATTTCTACCAGCGCCTGGTACCGCGACCCGTTCACCGGGCCATCGCGCTGTTGGCGAGACGGTTGCCGGTTTCACACCGGAACATGAGTCTCGACTTCCGCATCAAGCGGACTCTGCGCGGACTGGATTTTCGCCCGGCACTCTGGTGTCCTGTCTGGATGGCATCCTTGGCGCCGCACGAGGTCGCCGAACTGATGCACGAGAAGTTCGATGTGGAGGAGATATACAGCGAAGCAATCGAAGCCTGGGATCAATGCGATTCGCCGGACCTGGCGAGTCATGTTCTGGAGTTTTATACCAAGTTCTACCTGCAGGACGATATTCTCACCAAGATTGACCGCGCCAGCATGGCGCACTCGCTCGAAGTCAGGGCGCCGTTTCTCGACATCGAACTCGTGGATTTCGTTCGACGCCTGCCCATCGAATTCAAGCTCAGGAATGGACGTACCAAGGCTATGCTCAAATCGGCACTGAAACCTCTGCTTCCGGACGACATTTTGAATCGTCCCAAGAAAGGCTTCGGTGTACCCATAGGAGATTGGTTTCGCTCAGGTGTCTTGGAAATGCCGGAGCGCCTGCCCGACGGGCTTGATACGCGCATTCTGAATGCAAAGGCGAACGCGCATCTTGAAGGCAGGACCGACGAACGTGCCTTTCTCTGGAACGCATACCTGCTTGGGAAGCCTGGATTCCATTGAATCGAGGAAAAATGAATACGGTTCGAGTCAAGCCGGCCGGAAGACACGCAGCAATTCCAGCGCACCGCCAATCAGTCCGAACAGGACCTGGATCGCAAAGATCGTAAGCGACAGCGCGAGCGCCTGCTCTGCAGTAATCGAAACGCCTGCAAGCAACCCGACAAAAACCCCTTCACGCACGCCCAACCCGCCTATCGTAACGGGCAGGATTGTGGACGCCGAAGCCAGTCCAAATATCCAGCACCATTCGAAGACAGGCAATTCAAAGCCGATCTGCGGCGACAGGATGACGACCATCAATATGAAGATTGCCTGCTGCAGGAGGCCGGTCGCAAGGGATGCTGCAATCAATGCCGGCTTGTGCAGATAGTCAGACCACGCTTCCACAAACAGAATAATTCGGCCGCCAACGCCAGCGATGGCCGCCCACCTCGACCGGAGAAATTCAAGATTCGTGACCACGAAAGCCCGCAGGACCCTGAAGCGCAATCCCACCAGCGCCGTCGCACTTGCGATGAACAAGGCGGCGAGACTCACCCGCGATATATCTCCAAGCGGCAGCGCCGAATACAGCGCTCCGATCCCGCACAGGGCAAGCAGAGACAGGAGTCCCGTTATCTTGTCCAGCACGACCGAGGCCGCGATGGCTTCGGCATCCGTCCGACCCCGACCGAGCTGATACGCCTTGATCGCCTCGGCGCCGACCTGACCAGGAACAACCAGAGCATAAAAATTCGCCGCCATGTTCAGTCGCAGCAGTCGCAGAAACGCCTCGCCCGGGAGCAATATCCACCATTTGAGCGTCCCCACCACGAGCGCCGCAAATGCGAGAGCTGATGCCACCAGCAGAACCTGCAGGGACTGACCCGCAAGGAGATGCCCGAGCGCAGTGCGATCAACCCGCAGAAACAACCACCCCAGCAATGCAGCAGCCACGCCCGCTCTCAACAACCACTTCAGGCTAGAGCTCACAACCGCCCGGATTGTTCTTGTGGAACGTCGGGCACATCCACGTTGCCCCGCGCAAGGCGAATCGCTTCGATCCGATACGAATCGACGCCACGGCGAAGGACGCAGGCATCCCGGCCTCAGCCTTCAGAACGTTCAAATAGGCCGACAAATTGATCTCCCCAGCGCCGCTGCGTGCTCAAGCGTCGAAATGCGAAGAAAATCACTTCAGCGACAGCCTTCTGCTTCCACGAGTACCGACCCCGGGTGAATTGGCTCGTACCTGCATTTGTGAGCTGACACATCTCCCGGTATAGCGGCGAATAGAACGGAAAGCCTGCGTATGCGAGATATCCCGGGATGAATCCGCGGCGCCTGAGATGTTCCTCGACCTCTCCCGGCCTGAAATTTCTGACATGGCCGACACGCCGCTCAAAAGGCCGCATACGACCTGTCGGAAACGACAATAGAAGAAATCGCCCAGACCCGTCGCACAAACCATCGAGAAACATTTGCCAATCATCGACGTGTTCGAGCACTTCCATACAGGCCACCAGGTCGAACTGTCGCTCGTCCGCACCGGCCCCCGTATCGAGACGAAAGGAAAGATTGCCTTCTTGATATCGGGCACCTGCCAGGCGAATCGCCTCCGAACTCTGGTCAACTCCGAGCACATCGGCCTTCGGAAATCTGCCGGACAGCAGTTTTGTGATCGTACCTTCCCCGCAACCGACGTCCAGTACCGAACGAAGATCAACTGTGATGGGGTGCAGCGCGTCCAGAATGAGTGCGCGCAGCCATCTGGAACTCGGCCCATACAGCTTCATGTCCAGCCATTCGCTCCAACTCTCCTCGTATATTCGAAAATTCTCACTGCTCGCCGTCCTGTCCTCCTCGGCACCTCCAACGCTTCGTCCGGCTTCGTTCACGGCGCGCCCAGCCGAAATCGGCAGTCGAGCGCACGGCACATCGAATTCCGCCCAGTTGTTGAATCGCGAGTCTTCATTCCTGCTTTACGAAGACGAACTCGTTGCATCCCGTAGGAACCACAGAAGGCGAAAAGCTGCGCAGCACACACTTTTGACCGATGAGATAGCGCTCAATCTCCTCAACGGAGGCGTACTCATATGGGTAGCCGCCGACCCAGTCGACCACGTTGTAGTAGAAATCCATGCCGCGATCCATGCGCATGGGGTTGCGCCTTGTCACAATCCACTTTGCGAGGACGATCACCGGGTACAAGATTGCAACGGCGACCTTTTGCAGCCAACCGGGCGAATTGACATAGCAGTACTTGATTGCAGTCCACGCAGGCGAAGTCCAATGCTTGTTGTAAAGGGCGAGAAACAGCGTCCCTCCGGGACGAACAAGCGATACGGCGTTATCAATCGCCTTCCACATGCTCCCCGTGTGATGCAGCACGCCCCAGGAGTGGACGATCTCATACCCGCGATCATCCGACGAGAGTGCCCTCAAGGCATCGACTGTCGCAGAATCGAGGATCGATCCGACGACCGCCGCAATCGAACCATTGCCGACCTCCGGGAAATGGCTGCGGTTGCTTTCCAGCACCTGCGCACACTTCGGATTGATATCGCAACCGACAGCCTTGGCCCCCTCCGCGGCGGCGCATAGCAGACTCAGCCCCTGCCCGAAGCCGATGTCGAGGAAACTCCGCCCGAGAATACTGCCCGGTCCGCGCGCCATGAATCCGGAGAAATCCTCGCGCGCCTGACGGACCCGTTCCTCCGTCAAGGCGTTGACGGAGAAATCTCCCCAGTTCTTTCCGAAGTCGAATTGACGCTTCAATGCCATTTCACTGTCACAAGATAGTCCACGAATTTCCCACTTTATCAGGGCGAACCGGACTTCACGCGCATTCGCCTGTCCCGACCGGGCATGTCAGGGGCCACCCGCTTTCAATGTCGCTGACATTCCATGAATGCCTGCTGCATTGTGCCTCACGTCGCCTGCCTGCGTGAATCCGGATCATCATCGGAGGCACGCTTCCGTGCGTCCAGTAAACTTGCATCCATGAGCGACGATCACAGAACGGCCGACGCATTCGCAACCTCATGGAATAACCTTCCATCAGGTTCTGTCTATACACGCGAACAGTTCGAGGATTGGCTTGCGCCGCTGACCCGAGATGAAGTCGCGGGCCGCACTGTTCTCGAACTTGGCTGCGGGAATGGAAGCCTGCTGTTCCACATTGCCGGCTGGGCGCCGGCTCAGCTTGAGGGTGTCGACCTGGGGGCCTCGGTCATATCTGCGCGAAGCAACATGGAATTGCAGCCGAACCCGAACTGGGTGGTCACGCAAGGGGACCTGACAACATACGGCGGCGCTCCACGCGACGTGGTGTACAGCATCGGAGTACTGCATCACTTGAAGAATCCGCGCGCGGGTTTCGACGCAGTCGTGGCGAACACCAGGCCGGGCGGGCGATTTCATTGCTGGGTCTATGCGCGTGAAGGCAATGCCGTGGTCAGATGGGTCGTTGATCCCATCCGCAGGATTGCCTCACGCCTTCCGTGGTGGATTACCAAGTATTTTCTGGCCACGCCGCTGGTATTTCCCTACTTTCTTTACGCTAAGCTCCTGCGCACCCTGCGCACCCTGCGCACCCTGCGCGGCATGCGCTGGCTGAATTGGCTGCCCCTGTACCAGTACAGCCTGTGGATCGCCGAGCGCGAATTTGCCTTCTTCCGGCACGTGGCGTTTGATCAGCTTGTCACGCCCCAGACGGCGTATCTGTCACGGGAAACGATAGCGCAGTGGCTGGCACGGCACCCGCGGGTACGGCAGGAAAGTACTTACATCATCCTTCGCAACGGCAATTCCTGGAAATTCGGCGGCGTGACCCGATGAACGTCATGCTGATCAATTACGAGTACCCGCCCATCGGTGGCGGTGCGGGCAATGCAACCATGTTCATCGCGCGAGCTCTTCTGGGTCTGGGCCACAACCCAACAGTTCTGACGTCCGCCTACGCGCAGTACACGGGCATCCGGGACGAGGCCGGTGTCCGTGTTCACAGGATAAGGGCCAAGCGCCGAAACGCCGCTCGCGCAAGCGCCGTGGAGATGCTTTCGTTCGTGCTGTCGGCACTCAAGGCGGCCCCCGCGATCGCCACCGCGGAGGCCATCGAAGCGATCATCGTTTTCTTCGCGCTGCCCTGCGGACCGGTGGCCCTCAGGCTTCACCGGACAATGAAACTCCCCTATGTTGTATCGCTGCGCGGTGGAGACGTGCCCGGGCTCGTACCGGAGATCGCCTGGCAGCACTGGTTGCTCCGGCCGCTGCGACGACACGTCCTTGGCGCATCAACGGCGATTGTGGCCAATGACACCGGTCTCGCCTCCCTGTCCGCACGAGCGGATCCATTCCCGGTAAAAGTCATACCGAACGGAGTCGATGCGGAGTTCTTTCGCCCGCCTGAGTCGCACCATGTCCGCGCAGGCGCAATGAACATGCTGTTCGTCGGGCGGTTCCACCGGCAGAAAAACCTGGCCTTTCTCCTGAACCAGTTGGCGCGCCTGCCGGACTCGACTCAAAATGGCTGGCGCCTCGCACTTGCCGGCGACGGCGATGAGCGCCCGGCGCTCGAAGCGCAGGCACGCCGGCTGGGAATCGCCGACAGACTTGTCTGGCACGGCTGGCAGGAAGACAAGTCCAGACTTCTCGACCTCTACCAACGGGCGGACATTCTCGTGAATCCTTCTCTCTACGAGGGTATGCCCAACGTAGTTCTGGAAGCCATGGCCTGTGGACTTCCCGTTCTGGCCAGCGACATACCCGGCAACAATTCGCTCGTCCTATCGAGGGAAACCGGACTGCTGTTTCCAGTCGCGAATGGTGACGCGTTTTGCGCTGCCCTTGCCGAACTCCGGGAAAATCCGGAATTCGCCCTTGCGCTCGGACGCAGCGCCCGGCGACGGGTGGAGGCGGACTTTACCTGGAAAAATGTGGCGCGCCGCTACGTGGAGCTCTTTGCGCAATAATTTCGTCGACTGCGTGCACGCAGAAAGGTGCACGTTCCGATGGGCTGCGGCCTAGCGGATTCCCGACCATCGCCTAATGCGGTCCGGCACACCACTTCCGCCAAACCTTCCGGTACAAGTCCTCCAGGTCGTGAGTGAATCCCTGCTCGTCCATCAACGGAGACGCGATCATGCGCGCGCGCAGTTCCGCGCGCGCAGCATTCGACCAGAGACCATTGACGGCGAGCCTGCACGCAATGGCAACAAAATCCTCGACGGTATGCGCGACGAACTCGGGCGAACCAACGATGGTCAGCAGGCTCGCCGTGCTGCGTGAAATGGGCCTGGGACCGGCGAGAGTAATCACGGGCACGCCGAAATAGAGCGAATCGCAGGTCGTCGTACCACCGCTGTAGGGCGTCGTGTCCAGACACGCATCGGTCAGCGAATACTGGCGAAAATATTCCGCAAATGGAACCCGCACGAGCAGGTCGAAGCGCCCGCGGTCGATGCCCGCCTCGACCAACCGCCGAGTGAGCGTATCGGTCGCGCTGCCCAGTGGCACGTTGACGACGCGCAGTCGCGCCCCCGGCACAGCATGCAGTACAGCGATCCACAGCGCGATGCTCGATTCGGAGACCTTGGCAAACTGGTTCAGGACCGCAAAGGTGAATGCACCCAGGGAAGGATCCCGCTCCGCAGGAACCCGCCTTGCGTCCCCGGACGGCCTGAAGCACCACTGGCTGTGCGGCAATCGGACCAGCGTCTCAGTGTGGAGCCCTTCACTGGTTCCGGGCGGATCCGCAATTGAGTCAGTGATGCGGTAGTCCACCTGCTTGAGACCCGTGGTGTTGATATAGCCCAGCCAGGTCATCTGCACCGGCGCCGCGCGGCCGGCCAATACTGCGATGCGCGCGCCCCCCGTATGGCCTGAAAGATCAACCAGGATGTCTATCCCGTCCTCCAGAATTGTGCGCGCAACCGTTTCGTCATCCTTTTCGCGCATGTCGCGCCACACGTCGGTGGCGGTCTGGATTCGGTCGGACATTGCATCATGTTTTGGGGCGGACGAGTACGCGTAGACCCTTACCCGATCGCGACGGTGGCGCTCGAAAAGAAACTCCACGAACAATGCGACCGAATGCTGGCGAAGGTCCCCGGACAAATAGCCGATTCTGAGGACTTTTTCGGGATCGGGCACATTGGAGAACGCTTCGACCCAGGGCGGCGTCAGAGACTCCACGCGACATCCCGCCTTGATGTGCTCGGCAAACAACTCGTCAGCGTCGATCTTGTCGGAGAATCCCAGCGTGAACAACAACTCGCTCAGGGTCACCCACGATTCGGGAGCGCTGCGAGACGCGGAACGCAACGCCACGACGGCTTCATCGATTCGTCCCTGGTCGCGCAGCGCAGCCGCAAGCGCGGTCATTGCGTTTGCAAACTGGGGATGATCTGCCGGAACCTGACGCACCAACTCGACCGCCTCATCGAGCCTGCCTATCCGTCGCAGGAGTACCGCGGCATTGAACAACGCGCCAACGTAATGTTCGCGCTGCGCAATCGCCGTCTCCAGCGCGGCCAGCGCTTCGTCATCCCGCCCCAGTGCCTCGAGAACCTCGGCCAAGCCGACCCACGCCTCGGGAAAATCAGTCTTGAGTCGCAGCGCCTCACGGAACGCGCCTTCCGCGCGCGCTGCCTCGCCAAGGCAAAGGCAGGAAAGCGCCAGATTGAAATGCGCGCTGGGCAGGGCGCGATCCCGCTCCAGTGCCCTTTCGTGCGAGGCCACGGCCTCCGTATAGGCCTGTCTGCCGTGCAAGGCAATGCCAAGGTTCAGGTGTGCCTTGGCCGACCCGGGTTCTGCGGCCACCGCGTCCCTGAAAAGGCGTTCGGCCCCAGCCGGTTCACCGCGCTCCTCGGCCGCGATTCCGGCTTCGATCAGCGTCGCCGCGCGGCCGGGCTCAGCGACCGCCGGGGCCGCAGCAGGCGATGCCGGCGCCAGCCGGTTGGTCATGCGCTTCAGCCATTGCCACTCAGGCGGAGTCAATTGGACGCAGCATCCCAGCCATCAAGAGGAGCCAAGTATAGATGCGCCGAGTATAATCTTCGCGAACGTACAAGGATAAGCGATGCGCACATGCTGAAATGGCTTGATGCTACCGGGGCCGAGAAGCAGGCTGATGCGGCGATCGAGGAAGTCGCGCGCCTCGTTCCCCCTACCGCCTTGACCGGCGGAACTGATGTTCGCAAGAAGCAGATCCAGAAGCTGGATCGGATGATCGCGAATCAGCGAAGCCGGTACGCGGCAGCCGGATACAACATCTATCAGAAGGCAAAGTACGCGAACCGGGTCAAGTGGCGCCTGCGCGACGGAGGCTATCCGAACGACTTCATCGACTCTCTGGTGCGTCTGCTGATCATCTGAGGGCGCGCGCAAACCGGCCGGAATCCGGCAGCGATCGCAGCCCGATGCCCGGAATGTGTCGCCCGCGTGAAGCACCGGCCCGTGGCATAGTCCCAAGTTAGATCATCTCGGTTGCAGTGAACCGCATGGCAAAGGGCTGGCTGCGAGGAATATTCGATCGGACCCCGCCACCGCAGGGTCTTCCATCGACACCCCAGGACATCCAGGCTGCATTCGAACATGCAGTGGCGTTGCATCGCGCTGGCCGCCTGGAGGACGCCGGAGCCGGTTATGCAGGTGTTCTCTCGATTGCGCCGGACCACTTCGACGCCTTGCATCTCGCCGGCCTGGTGCGCTACCAGCAAGGCGCGCATGCCGACGCTGCGGATTTGATCGCCAAGGCCATCGCGCTCAATCCCGGCCAGGCAGCGCCGCATTCAAATCTTGGACTGGCGCTGGAGCGGCTCGGCCGCCTGCAAGAGGCGATGGCGAGCTACGATCGTGCAATCGAGATTGAGCCCGCGTTTGTGGCTGCGCAGTTCAATCGTGGCAATGTACTGCGCGACATGAATCGCCTGGAAGAAGCGCTCTCGAGCTACGACCGGGTGATCGGGCTCAGCCCCGACCATGCAGAGGCTTTAAACAATCGAGGGCTCCTACTCAATGACCTGCAGCGAAGCGAAGAAGCGCTGCTGAGCTTCGATCGTGCGATCGCCGCGCGGCCGAGCTACGCAGAAGCTCTCAACAATCGCGGTACGACATTGTCGCTTCTTGGTCGGCACGCGGATGCGCTGGCAAACTACGACATCGTCCTTGCAACAAAGCCGGGCTACGCTGCCGCGCACAATAACCGTGGTGCCGCGCTCGGCGCACTGCTACGGTTCGATGAGGCCCTTGCGTGCTACGCCAGTGCCTTGGCGATCGAGCCTGGATTTGCCGACGCGCACTACAACCAGGCCGTGGCGCTCAGCACGTTGAAAAAGCATGCCGCCGCACTTGCCAGCTTCGACCGAGCACTCGAACTCAGAACTGACTATGCCGAAGCAGCCAACGGACGCGGTACAGCCCTCCGCGATCTGGGCCGCACGCTCGAAGCCCTGGAAAGCTATGACCGCGCCCTGATGGCGCGTCCAGCCTTCCCGGAGGCACTCGACAATCGCGGCGTGGTTCTCGCGAATCTGGGTCGGCATCAGGAGGCGCTGGCGAGCCATGACCGGGCGCTGGCCCTGCGACCGGGATTCAGTGCCGCGCTCAGCAACCGGGCGGCTGTGCTGAGGGAGACAGGCAAGCGGCACGCAGCCATGGACGCATACAGCAAGGCAATCGCGGCCGAGCCCGGGGCACTTGCGATCAGATTCAAGCGCCTCATTTCATGCGTACCCGTCCTCGCGCACGATGAAGCGGAAATTGCGCTCTCGCGATCCCAATTCATCCAGGAAGCGGGCTTCCTCGAAGCCTGGGCATCGTCCCACGAGATGAAGGATGAACAGCAGGCGGTCGGTGCCGCGCAACCCTTCCATCTGGCCTATCAGGAGGAAAACAACCGCGAGCTGCTCGAACGCTACGGCGCACTTTGCAGCCGGCTCATGAAAAACTGGCAGCAGCGCAACCACATCCAGGCCGGAACGCAGCCTCCACCATCGCGGCCGCGTCTGCGCATCGGCATTGTTTCCGCCCACATCCATACCCATTCGGTGTGGAACGCAATTGTCAAAGGATGGTTGCAGCAGCTCGACAGGCGACGGTTCGAGATTGAAATATTTCATCTCGGCAACGCCAGGGATGCCGAAACAGAGTTCGCCATCGCGCAATCCGATCGGTTCATCTGCGGAGAGAGGCGCCTGGATGAATGGGCTGCGGCCATCAGCGAACGAAAGCCGGACGCGCTGATCTATCCGGAAGTCGGCATGGATATCACGACCCCTCGACTGGCGAGCATGCGGCTTGCTCCAGTGCAGATCGCGGCATGGGGTCATCCAGAAACGACTGGATTCCCGACGATCGACTACTACCTTTCGGCAGACGACTTCGAATCCAGCGACTCCCAGGCGCACTACACCGAAAAGCTGGTCCCGCTACCCAACCTGGGCTGCTACTACGATCCGGAGGATGTCGCCGACGGAACACTTGACGCAGACAGCCTCCGCCTCGAGGAAGGCACCCATCTTTTCGTCTGCCCCGGTACGCCGTTCAAGTACGCGCCGCAGCACGATGCCGTCTTTGCGCGCATCGCGCGCCGGGTGGAAAACGCCCAGTTTGTCTTTTTCACCTTCGCGGCCGTGCCCGCGCTGAGCAGACGCCTTGGGGAGCGGATCGGTCGGGCATTCACGGCCGAAGGCCTCGATTCATCAAAATACATCAGGTTCGTTCCCTGGCAACCCAAGGCGGATTTTTTCGCCCTCTTGCGCAGAGCCGACGTATTCCTCGACACGATCGGTTTCTCCGGATTCAACACCGCCATGCAGGCGATTGAGTGTGGCCTCCCAATCGTTACCCGCGAAGGTCGCTTCATGCGCGGCAAGTTCGCGAGTGCAATACTGCGACGCATGCAGCTGGGTGAACTCGTATGTCATGACGATCAGATGTATGTCGACTGCGCAGTCCGGCTTGCGCAGGACAAGCAATTCAACGCCCGCATCCGCAAGAGAATCCTTGAAGCGCGAGAGATTCTTTTTCGTGATTCAGCGCCAATTCGCGCGCTGGAGGACTTTTTGACGAAACTTAAGCCCTGAGTCGCTCTCCGGACCAAATACGCACCACACACGACCAATTGCGCCGCGAGGTGCCGCGATTCATCACAAGACTCCCTGAAATGCCTCGAATTGTGTGCATTTGTGCGCAAATACCTCTCTTATTTGCGGGCACGAATGCTGCTCCTAACGACTGTATCAAATGGATTGGAGGCCGCAGTAACGCCAAGGTCTCGTCAATGCTTTATAAGGAACACAAAAATGAAACGCGTACAACAAGGCTTTACACTTATCGAACTGATGATCGTCGTGGCGATTATCGGCATTCTGGCGGCCGTCGCGCTGCCCGCTTATCAGGATTACATGGTCCGTACCCGGGTATCTGAAGGTCTGGCGATGGCGGGCGCCGCCAAGCTGGCGGTGTCGGAAAATGCCGCATCAGGCTCGTCTGCGCTCAACTCGGGCCTGGTTGACCCCTCGTCGACCGCAAACGTTTCCTCGCTGACGACCGACTCCAGCAGCGGCCAGATCACGATCACCTACACGTCGGCTGCCGGCGGTGGAACGCTGATCATGGTCCCGACCTCCGGTGGTTCGGCGCTCGCCGCCGGTCAGGTCCCCTCGGGCGGTTCGATCAACTGGAACTGCACCGGTGGTACGACTTCCTCGAAATATCGCCCCTCCGCCTGCCGTTGATCCAACGGACGGGCTGATACCCGCCACGCTGTAAGTGGCGGAACTTTGAAAGAAAAGGCGGACATCTCGCGATGTCCGCCTTTTTTTGTCCTGAAGTTCCGTAGAACGTCGGGTGATTGAGAAATCTCGTCACTCGACCGACAAAAATTGTCAGTGTGGCAGAGGAAATTCTTTGGAAATGTGATTTTTTTGACAGTTTTTTGCCTCTCTTTACCTGGCACAAAATCTGCTCAAGAGTAGTTGCAGGACAAGTATGCAGACCCGAGGGCTCTGCAGAATCTTCCAACTTAATCATGCAAAGGAACCACTTAAATGAAACGCGTACAACAAGGCTTTACCCTGATCGAACTGATGATCGTCGTGGCGATCATCGGTATTCTGGCCGCCGTCGCGCTGCCTGCCTATCAGGACTACATGGTCCGCACCCGCGTATCTGAAGGTCTGGCCATGGCCGGCGCGGCCAAGCTGGCAGTCTCGGAGAATGCCGCTTCAGGCTCGTCTGCGCTCAACTCCGGTCTGGTTGATCCTGCAGCGACCGCAAACGTCTCTTCGCTGACGACCGACTCCAGCAGTGGCCAGATCACGATCACCTACACATCAGCTGCCGGCGGTGGAACGCTGATCATGGTCCCGACCTCTGGTGGTGTGGCGCTTGCCGCCGGTCAGGTCCCCTCGGGCGGATCGATCAACTGGAACTGCACGGGCGGCACGACTTCGTCCAAGTATCGCCCGTCGGCCTGCCGCTGATCGGCATTCCCTGCTGAAACCCGCCGCGTTGAGCGCGGCGGGTTTGTGCTGCGAAGGGCGGATATCGCAAGGTATCCGCTCTTTTTCTTGGGCCGGTGGTTTCGATCCGGAGCAGCGGGCGATCGACATGCCTACAATGCCCGCTTGAAGACAAAACAGTCACTTGCCGGCGAATTCGCGAGGTACTTTGCGGCCGGCCTCATCGCGCTTTGCGTCGACTTCTCGCTCTACATAGCACTGACGGAATTCGCAGGCTGGCACTATCTCGTATCGGGAACCGCGGCTTTTTGCGCAGGGCTGGCCACGGTCTACCTGTTCAGCATCCGCTGGGTATTCCGAACGCGCACACACAGGCGCGGCATGCGCGAATTCCTGCTGTTTTCATTGATCGGCATCGCCGGGCTGGCACTGACCACGGGGCTGCTGTTCGTCCTTACCGATGTTTTCGGATTGGACTACCGATTGTCGAAGATTGCGGCCACAGCGATCGTCTTCCTGTTCAACTTCGGATCCAGGAAATTCTTCCTGTTCCGCGCTGCCCGGCCCGAAACGCCTCGAGCGGACTCTGCTACATTGTGATCGGACATGCCCCTGGGCTGAAACGCGACAGAAATAGGAGGTTTTGCAAATGATCCTGGTGACAGGCGGCCTTGGATACATCGGCTCGCACACCTGCGTCGAACTGCAGCGCGCCGGGTATGCCTTGACGATTGTCGACAATCTTGCGAACAGCAAGATTGCCGTGTTGGAACGTATCCGCACGCTGGGCGGAGGCACGGTCGAATTTCATCAGATCGACTTGCGCGACCGGACCGGTCTTGCCGGGGCGTTCGAGCGGCATCCAATCGACGCAGTGATCCACTTTGCCGGCCACAAGGCGGTGGCCGAATCGATTTCGATGCCCCTTGAGTACTACGACAACAACATCGGCGGCACATTCACGCTGCTCGAGACCATGGAACGGTTCGCCGTCCGACGCATTGTGTTCAGTTCGTCTGCGACCGTGTACGGCGATCCCCAGCGCCTGCCACTGACGGAAGACCACCCTCAGGGCGCCGTCAACCCCTACGGCCGTACTAAGCAGTTCATTGAAGCCATTCTCTCCGATGTCGCAGTCGGCAATCCGGAATTCAGGCATGCCACGCTGCGCTACTTCAATCCGATCGGCGCACATCCATCGGGACGCATCGGTGAAGACCCGAGAGGCATCCCAAACAACCTGTTCCCCTATGTGACCCAGGTCGCCATCGGCCGACTGCGCAGCCTGCGTGTATTCGGAAACGACTACGACACTGTCGATGGAACCGGCGTAAGGGATTACATACACGTCATGGATCTGGCCGCAGGACACCTGGCAGCGCTGCGCTATCTGCTCGAAGGAAAACCCTCCATTACCGTCAACCTGGGCACCGGAAAGGGACACTCCGTACTTGAGGTTGTCGGTGCGTTCGAACGCATGACCGGCATCCCGATTCCCTACGAAATAGCGCCGCGCCGTGGCGGAGATGTCGCCAGCTGCTATGCAGACCCGTCCCTTGCCGCGCGCGAATTCGCTTGGCGGGCCAAGCTCGGCATCGACGACATGTGCCGCGACGCCTGGGCCTGGCAGAGCGCCAACCCGACGGGCTACCCGGACTAGATCCTCCAAAGCTCGTCCGTACCGGGCGCCACCCTGACTCTCGATACCCGGGGAAACTGGGTCAGAGCGCGTAACCGGGGATCTTGCTCTCGTCGACCGCGTCGATCTGCTCCTTGTCGAGAAACTTCTCGGCATAGCGCAGGTAGACTTTTTTGCCCACGAAGATATCGAAAAGATCGGGGTCAATATGGCCCCCGAGCCTCATCTTGCCGAGAATCTCCAGCGATTCGGACAGGGTCTTCCCCTTCTTGTAGGGGCGGTCCTTCGCGGTCAGGGCCTCGAATATATCGGCAATCCCCATGACGCGCGCCTGAACCGACATCTGATCCCTGAGCAGGCCTTTCGGATAACCTTTGCCATCCATGCGCTCGTGATGCCCGCCTGCGTACTCGGGAACGTTCTTCAAGTGCTTCGGCCACGGTAACGCCTCCAGCATCTTGATCGTCGCAACGATGTGATGATTGATGATCTGACGCTCGTCCTGAGTGAGCGTTCCGGCGCGAATCGTGAGATTGCGTAATTCATCTTCCGTCAGGAAGCTTGCCTGGTGTCCAGCGACGTCCGTCCATCGGTATTCGGCGATCCGCCGGACGCGTTCCATGTCCATGTCGCGCATCGCCTCGCCTCCGATGTTGCAGGCGCGCAGAAAGGCACGATCCTCGTCTATCCGCCGTATCCGCTCGCGATAGACGGTTTCAAGTTCGCCGAAGACAGCACTGCGGCCGGACTCTGCGAGTTCCAGCTTCTTCTTCAGCAGTTCGATTTCCGCGTCTCGCTTTAGAACCTCGAAACGCGTATCCAGCAGATGGATCCGATCGTAGATGGTCTCAAGCTTGGTCGCCTTGTCGACCACGTGGACCGGCGTCGTCACCTTGCCACAATCGTGCAGCAGTCCGGCGATTTTCAGTTCGTACCGGTCCTTGTCGCTCATGGTGAAATCGCTGAGCGGCCCGTCCCTGGTCTCGTTCACCGCTTCCGCGAGCATCATCGTCAGCGTGGGAACGCGCTGGCAATGCCCACCGGTATAGGGGGACTTCTCGTCGATTGCGGTGTTCATCAAGTTGATGAACGATTCGAAAAGCTCCTCAAGCTGATTGATGAGCATCCGGTTGGTCAATGCAATCGCCGCCTGGGACGCCAGCGATTCGGCAAGCCTTTCGTCGGACGACGAGAACGCCTGAATCTCGCCGGTCTTCGGATGCGTGGCATTGATCAGCTGAAGAACCCCGATGATCTCGTTTTCGTGGTTCTTCATCGGCACGGTCAGGAACGATTGCGATCGATATCCGGTCTTGGCATCGAACGCGCGGGTGCCGGTGAAATCAAAGCCTTCCGCCGTGTAGGCGTCCTGCACGTTGATCGTCTGCCCGGAGAGGGCGGCGTGCGCCGCAATCATGTTGTGGTTCGGTTTTCCATCCTTGTAGAGCTGGATCGGATAGAAAGGCACCGGATTGCCGGTCGTTCCGCCGAGGTAATTCTTCAGCGAACTCGTTCGGACAATCTCGAAACGCAGGGTCTTTTCCTCTGTCACGCGGTAAAGCGTGCCGCCGTCCGCGCGGGTGATGGTCTTTGCGGCAACGAGGATGCTTTCGAGCAGACGATTGATATCCCTCTCTGCAGAAAGGGACGCCCCAATCGCATTGAGCTGCTCCAGTCTCTGGACGAGGTCATCCGCACCGGTTGCAGCCTCGCCGGAAAACCGAAGGACCTGGGTGATGTCCAACTGGCCGCTCATCGTGTGCAGGTCGGCGCGGCTACTTGATGCAGACCGTGCGCACCTGCTTCATGTCCGTCAGGCCCATCATCACCTTGTCCATGCCGTCCATCTTCAGAGTCGACATGCCCTCCTCCACTGACTTGACGAAAAGATCCGTTACGCGCGCCCGCTCCTGGATGAGTTTCTTCACAGCATCGGAGGCAATCATGAGTTCGTGCAGGCCGGCGCGCCCCTTGTAGCCGGACCCGCCGCACGCGTCGCAGCCTTTTGCCTTAAAGAACTGCAGCTTTCCGTCCTTGCCGTATTCCTTGAGCCAGTAGTCATACAGCTTCTTGGCTTCGCCCTGCGGGTCCCTTTTCCAGGTATCCGACATTCTGAGGTCGGTAGTGTATTCATTCATGAAGGACTTCAGTTCTTCGGGGCCCGGGGTGTACGGTTCCTTGCACTTGCACAGGCGCTTGGCAAGCCGCTGCGCGAGGATGCCGATCAAGGCGTCTGCAAAGTTGAAAGGATCCATGCCCATGTCGAGCAGTCGAATCACCGCCTCGGGCGCGGAGTTCGTGTGCAGCGTCGCGAACACGAGGTGACCGGTCAGAGACGCCTCGATGCCGATATGCGTCGTTTCCGCGTCCCGCATTTCGCCGACCATGATGATGTCCGGATCCGCGCGCAGGAAGGCCTTCATCACCATCGCGAAGTCCATGACCTTCTTGTTGACCTGTACCTGCCGCAGACCCTTCTGGGTAATCTCGACCGGGTCTTCCGCGGTCCAGATCTTTGTATCGGGCGTGTTCAGAAAACCCAGCACCGAGTGCAGGGTCGTGGTCTTGCCGGAGCCGGTCGGACCGCAGACGAAAAACAGGCCGTAAGGTTTGGAAACCGCGTTCTTAAGGTTATCGTTGTTCCGGGTGGTCAAGCCCAGCTTGTCGATCGGGATAGGCTCGCCCGCGGCGAGGATACGCATGACGATGTCCTCAACGCCGCCCGTTGTCGGGATGGTAGCCACGCGTAACTCGATATCCAGAGGGCCGAACTTCTTGAACTTGATCTTGCCGTCCTGCGGCTTCCTCTTCTCCGAGATATCCAGATCGCACATGATCTTGAGTCGCGCAACGATCGCACTGCGATACGAAGCCGGCACCTCGATATAGGGCGCGAGCGACCCGTCGCGCCGGAACCGGATCTCGGTCTTTGCCTTGCCCGGATACGGTTCGATGTGAATGTCCGAGGCGCCCTGGTTATAGGCATCGATCACGATCTTGTTCACGAGCTTCACAAGTTCGTTGTCGGCCGCAGCGGACACCTCGTCGTTCGCGCCTTCGACCGCGTCGCCCTCCTCGTCGCCCAGACTCGAAAGCAGGTCGTCAATATCACCGCCGTTGTCGACTTCAACGCCGTAAAACTGGTCGCACGTTTCCTTGAATTCCTTTTGCGTCGACACCCGGTAAAGGATCTTTGCCTTGGGGAACACGTTCGATGCAATCCTGGAACTGCGTATCCGCTCCGGATCCAGGCAAAGTACGATGAGACCGTCCTTGCCGTCATCGATCGGGAGCCACTGGTTCTCGTCCACATACTCTCGCTTCAGGTTCTTCAGCAGGTCCATCGGCTTGATGCGATCCGACTTGAAAGGCTCGTACGGCACGTTGAAAAACTTGGCGAGTGCGGCACCGATTGCAGGAATCTTGACCTGGAATTCGTCCACGAGCACCTGCTCGATATCGACGGCCTTCTTGCGCGCCGAGCGGGAGGCAAGATCAAACTCACCCGCCGACAGCACCGCATCGGAGATCAGGTAGTCGTATTTGGTTTTGACGACCTGCGGCTTTTGCCGTTGCTTGAACGCAATCGCCAGAGTTTGTGCAATCTCGGCGACGCCTTCCTCGGTGAATGCCCCGAACGGCACCCCCGCCTTGTTGTTGATGATCTGAATGACGCCGATCAACTCGTTGTTCTGCTGGTCCAGAACCGGGGCGACCAGAACCTGCTTTGTCCGGTAGCCCGTACGCTTGTCGACCTCCTGAAGGAATCGCAGATTCGGGTTGATGGCCTTGAGTTCCGCCTCGTCATATACGTCGCGGATATTGATCGCCTTTTTTGCAAGAGCGACATAACCGGCGATCGAATGCTCGGCGATGGGCAGCTTCAGATCCTTGAACGAATTGAGTCCGGTCTTGAACTTGGAAACGATCGATTGCTTGTCCTCGCCCACGGAATAGATTGTCAGGCGGTCCGCGTTGAACAGCGAGCAGATGTCGGCACTTACCTCAAGCATGATCTCGTCGACGTTGTTTGTCGCATGGATCTTGTTGGTAACCACCTGCAGCTGCTTCTGGAAAGCCAGCCGGGCCTGAACATCACCTTGCGGCGCTGCCGGTTGATTGAGAACCGCACTCATCACTTACCTCCGATTCCGGGCATGCAAAATATCGATACGCACAGGTTTCTTATCCTAGCCCTACCCGGGCCACAATTCAACAAGAGCTTTGATTCATAACAGACTTTTTTGACACCAACGCTCTCCGCAACGCGCCATGCTCACCTGCTGCAGGATCTCAGGAAGCAACGGTCTCGCGGGGCGGACGTTCCCACATTGCTCAAGGCATCGCCATCGAAAGGACGCTAGGCCGCACGCAAGTATGCGGATCGTTGCGGCACCGCCCCTTAGACGCAGGGCGCGTGCAAAAGCACCTGACGCCGCCTACTTGGTCTTGAAGGTGGTAACGCCATCCCAACCGGATATCGGCGGAGCCGAGCGCATTTGGGCGATCCGGGCGGTAAATTCCTTGTAGAGCTTGTGATCAGGATTCATGCGCGCAAGGTTGAACAGCGTGAGTTCCGCCTGGTCCCATTCCTGGGCGCGATACTGCCTAAGGCACTGGTGCCAAAGCCGGATTTCGTCGAGGACCGGCTGGTCCACCGATCCATCGATCCCGACCGCCTCGTAAATTGCCACCGGTTCGTCCTTGCCCTTCACTTTCACCTTGTCCAACTCGCGAAAAACCCCGTCCTTCACCAGATCGCGGGTTGCCTGACCAACGATGATGCCCACGCCGTATTCTCGGGTAAGACCCTCTAGGCGGGAACCGAGGTTCACCGCATCACCCATAACGGTATATGCGCGGCGCACCTTGGATCCCATGTCGCCTACGCTCATCGTTCCACTGTTCACGCCGATGCCGATTCGAATCGGAGGCCAGCCCCGGGTCTTGATCAGTTCATTGATCTCCAGCAGCCTGGCCTGCATTGCGAGCGCGGCGAGCATGCCCTGGCGCGCATGCTCGGGATCGTCGACCGGGGCCCCCCAGAAAGCCATGATGGCATCGCCGATGTACTTGTCCAGCGTCCCTCTGTGATCCCGGATCACCAGGCTCATCGACGTCAGATACTCGTTGATGAAGGCGGAAAGGTCCTTCGGGGTCAGAGCCTCGGAAATCGAAGTAAATCCGACGATATCGGAAAACAGCACAGTCAACTGCTCGCTGCGCCCCTCCATGGTGTACTTTTCCGGGTCCTGCGCCATCTTGTCGACCAGCTCGGGGGGCACATATTGGCCAAAGAGCTCCGTGAACTGGCGCTTCGAGCGCGATTCGACGAAATAGCCGTAGGCCATGTTTACGGTAAACAGCGCGACCGTCATGGCCAGCGACGAGGCGAGCGGCAGGACGATCCCGCCCTGCGTCCACACAACAAGGTTCAGTCCGATGATCAGGATCATCGCGGTGATCGACAAGAGCATCGCCCGCAGGGGGCCTAGGATAGGCACCAGAAATGCCAGGATGACGCCGCCGACCAGAAGCAGTATCACTTCCGCGCCGAGCATGTAGGCGGGCTTTTCCTTTATCGAGCGATCGATCATTCCGCCAATGAGGTTGGCGTGAACCTCGACACCGGGGTACACACTGTCGACCGGCGTAGCGCGGTAATCCAACAGGCCCGGCGCCGTCGTCCCGACAATTGCGATCTTGCCTTTCAGAGACTCCGCCGGAATGCGATCGGCGAGCACATCGGCCAGTGATATGTAGCGATAGCTGAACTTTCCGCCGCGATATGGAACGAGCGCGCTGGCAGTTTCGTCGACTGGGATTGTCAACGGACCAACCTTGAGCCACTCGAGACCGGAATAGCCCTTGTGCAAAAGACGGTCCGCCGGATAACCCGGCTCGATCTTGGGAAAACCCAGCAGAGTTCGCATTACCGCAAGTGACAGCGCTTCGTAGAAGTTGCCCTCGTACTCCGCGATCATGGGCACACGCCGTACCACGCCGTCTGAATCGACCAAGGGGTTGAAGTGGCCCGCACTTGCCGCGCTCTTCTGGAACTGCGCAAGGTTGCCACCATACCCGACCCAGGAGGTAAACGAGATATTACGGCCCGCAAACGTTCCGGCCGGCAATACCGGTTCCGGCAGAGCCGCGATCTTCTTCGCGTTCTTGTCGCTGTTCAGGTAGTAGCCGAGGACTACCGGACGGCCCTTGATCGCCTTGGCGAACTGCCCGTCATTGTCGAGCGTGGGCCGAAGTTTTTCGTAGATTTCCGAAAATCCCTGAACCGGCTTCAATTCGTTGCTCGCCAGCTCGTCGAGCTGCTTGATACCGGAGCTGTAGTCGGCTTCCGCGAAAACCACATCAAAAGCGACGACCGCGATCTGGTACTGGTCGAACAGTTTGGTGATCAGCTTGGCCATGATGTCGCGTGGCCATGGCCAACGCGCGACTTCCTGCAGGCTCTTTTCGTCGATGTCGAGGATGACGATACGTTCGTCGATGCCACCGGGCATCGTCAGGCGGAGTCTAGTGTCGTAGATGATGTTGTCCAGCTGGGCCACAAGGCCCACCTGGTAGAACTTCGCAGCGTGTCCAATGAATACCAGGACGATCGCCAGACCACAAGCGATCCGGACGATGTGCTGCTTCACGTGACCCTGCGCGCCGCTTGAAGCCGAGCGGGGCTCAAGACTTGATGAAGAATTCCATCTTCACGCCGGCCAACTCGATCAGATCGTGATCCTTGAGCGCATAAGGGGCCGTACCGATCGACTTTCCATTGACGTTAGGCTGGGCGGCTCCCTCAACATGGGTGATGAAGTAACCCTGGGGACGGCGCGTAAGCACCGCCACCTGAACACCCGGCTTGCCGAGTGTGGTCAGTGGCTTTGTCAGTTCGAGTTCCTTGCCTGCACTCGCACCGGAGATGATCTGTATCGCCCCCAGGGGCTGGGCGGGACGCGGCGGAGGCGGTGCTGCAGGCGCGGCCGCAGGCGCCGGACCCGGCTTTTCGGAAATGCCCGCCGCATGTGCTGCGGTTCCGACCGCTTGAAGCGCGGCCACACGTGCGGCCTCCGCAGCCTGAGGTTGGGCCCCCCCCCCGGCCGCCATCGCCTTGGCCTGCTCAGCGGCCGCACGCATGGCGGAAGGCCGAAGCACCATCGTCTTCTCGAAATCGGCCTTTTCAGCGGGCTGCGCGGCGCCAGGCTCGGCAATGTACTTGAGCTTGTATTTTCCGAGCTCTACGACGTCGTTGTTCTGCAGGAAATGCTTCTTGACGGTATTGCCATTTACCAGCGTGCCGTTGGTGCTGCCAAGATCTTCAAGAAACGAATCGTTCAAGATCGTGACGATCACCGCATGTTCGCCGCTCACCGCCAGATTGTCGATCTGGATGTCATTGTGCGGTTTGCGTCCAATGGTGGTGCGTTCCTTTGTCAAAGGAATCTCCTTGAGCACCAGGCCATCCATGCTGAGTATCAGTTTCGCCATAACAGACCCCGAAAGGTTATTTTAACCACGCGAAAAACTTGGACATGACGCCTCGCGCAGCCGGATACTCCTTGAGGACTCTGACAAGTATAACCGAGACATTGTCGCGCCCCCCGTTGTCGTTCGCCATCTGCACAAGCTGCTGCGTCGCAAGCTTAAGATTCCCGCCAAGCATCGACAACGTCATGCTGATGTCCTCGTCGGACACCATGTCGCAGAGTCCGTCCGAGCACAGCAGATAGATATCGCCTACTTTCACGTCATATTCGTGTATTTCCGGCTCGACCAGCGGGTCGATGCCGAGCGCCCTCGTGACCAGGTTCTTGTGAGCCGCCGTCTTGGCCTGCTCCGCCGTGATCAGACCAGAATCGATCTGTTCCTGCAGCAGGGAATGGTCACGCGTCACCTGGCTGAATTTTTCGTCACGCATCATGTACACACGCGAATCGCCAAGGTGTCCGACCATGAGCTTGTTGTCGTAGAACAGGCAGACGATCAGCGTCGTTCCCATACCTGCGTACTGAGGCTGGCTCTGGGCGGCCTGGTAGATCGACGTGTTCGCCTTGAGGATCTGCTCGCGAACGATACGCGTCGCGAGGATCTTGTTGTCTTCGCCAAGTTCATAGGGCTGAACCTTAGCGAGTATCTGTGCGACCTCGGTTGTAATCACCGTAGTCGCCATGCCGCTTGCGACTTCGCCAGCGTTGTAACCGCCCATGCCGTCAGCCAGCACGACAAGACCATTGGCCGCATCCGAGGCAATCGAGTCCTCGTTGTGGGAACGCACCATCCCTGGATCGGTGGCGCTGGAAATTTCCAGTATTTGGGTCAGGTCCATTCAAGCCTTAGAGCAGGATGTCGACCCCGCCGTCGGCGGAGTCAGCGGTGGATATTGCGGCACCTCCAGCGGCATCGCGGAGCGCAGCCGCGAACTCCTCTCCGGTCTGGAAGCGGACATCGGGATCCTTGTCCATGGCACGATCAAGAAAGGCAACAATGCTCGGGGTCACATTCCGGTTAATCATGAAAATATCGGCGGGACGCTCATTGGCGATCTTGAACATAAGCTGCGCCATCGACTCCCCCTCAAACGGGAGTTTGCCACAGAGCATCTGGTAGAGACTAACTGCGAGTGAGAAAAGGTCGGATCTGCCGTCTATTTTCTTGCCCGCCAGCTGTTCGGGCGACATGAACGAGGGGGTCCCGAGAACCATGCCGGTCTTGGTTTTCGAACTGTCCGTCAGTCTGGCGATTCCGAAATCGGTCACTTTTACCGTGTCGGAATCCAAGTCATACATGATGTTGGCCGGTTTGACGTCCCGGTGTACCACGCCCTGTTTGTGTGCGTAACCCAGCGCATCCGCAGTCCGGGCGATGATCGAAACGACGCGGTCAACCGGCAGCAAGGCACCCGTCTTGGTATAGGGCACCAGATCCCCACCCTTGAGCAGTTCCATGGCGATATAAGCCAGGTCATGCTCTTCGCCGGCATCGTAGATCGTGACGATGTTCTGGTGCGCAAGCCGGCCGGCAGTCTCCGCTTCTCGGAAAAAACGCTCCTTCACATCGGCCAGCTCGTCGGCCTCGAACTCCTGAGACAGAGCCATGGTCTTGATAGCCACCACACGGCCGATTTTCGGATCCTTCCCAAGGTAAACCACGCCCATGGCGCCCTTTCCGAGTTCTTTTTCAACCTGATACCGACCAAGCATCGGTTTCTCGACCGAGCCGCCCTCACCCAGAATGCTCGCATTGGTACGCCCCGCCGAGGCGCCACCGAGCATGACGGTTTCCGATAGCTGCTTGGCACGGGACAGTTTGCTTTCGATGTCGCGAAACTTGGGGTTGAATTCCGCCATATGGCGAAACACGCCTTCAGCCTTCGCAAACTGTCGCTTGCGCTCGAAATCAAGCGCAAGATTGTACAGATTGTCCATCAGTGCGTCGGATAACGGCACCTGGCGGAACTTGTCCCAAGCCATGTCCAACTGGCCCTGCCCCTGGTAGGCGAGACCCAGCATCCTGTTGGACTCGGCCGAACTCTCGTCAGACTTGACCTTCGCGCGCTCGGTCACGATGAATCGCTTCGTAATCAGAGCCACATGCCCCACGATCAGAAGCGCGCAGGGAACCATCAGCTGGATCCAGATGCCCTGTGAGGTCATCAGGACGAAATGCACCACAACCAGCGCCACGAGAATGCCCGCCGTGATTGCTGCACCCGCCCCCGCTTTCAGACGAGGAAGGACCAGGATCAGGTAGACGGCGACAAGCAGAAAAGCGCCTTTCTCCGCCGCAAGCCCCCAGGATGGTGAAACAAAGAAGTGCTCCTGAAGGATTGAAGATACCGAGTGCGCGAGGGTCAGGACGGGCGGCATCGCGGGAGACACCGGTGTCACTGAAGTCGTACCCACGCCGGCTGCAGTGGCGCCGATCAGGACGATTTTGTCAAAATACTTCTGCGCAGCGATCTTGCCCGAATAGACGTCATAAAAGGAGTCGACCTGGAACGCCGGCTTGCCTTCCCGGTCCTTGTAGAAGTACGTGTACATCTCAAGCATTGGGTCGGTGTCTATTCGCAGCTTGCCAAGCGAAACCCCCTCGCCCAGACGTATCTTTATGTCAGCAGACCCAAGATTGAGGCTGCGCGCAGCAATCATCATCGAAAGGGACGGATAGAACTGATCGAAATGCTGGAGCACCAGAGGTTCGGTTCGCTTCGCACCGTCAATGTCGGAAATCGAGTTCAAATGACCGAGTCCTGCCGCGCTCTTGCCCATGGCCTCGATCGGGAACTGAACCATCGAAGTCGGCTCTGGAAGATTGCCCTGTGCACCCGCCGGCACGCCTGCGATCGCATTGCGGGTAACAAATTCGGGAAGCGGCCGATCGGGCTTCCCGCGCGGCTCGCCCAGCGTAAAAAACATGGGCAGAAGCACATTGCGCGCACGCTCGAAACTGTCGGCGAGTTTCCGGTCGGTGTTGAGTGCGCCTTCGGCCTCATGCAATAGCGCGACAAACCGACCAAGCTCCCCGGTCGCCTGCGGCTGCGACTGACCCGAAGCCGCTGCGGGTGCAGCGCCAGCGTCAGGGGAAGGCCGAGACACGGCGGGGGTTCCATCGCTGCCCCCCGCCGCCTCAAGCAGTTTGAGTATGTACTTGTAACCCGGGTCGATCTGGGGCTCCGGGAAGAACACTGTGTAGCCAACCACCTTCGCCTTCGCACCAGCCAGAATGTCGGTCATCCGCGCATGGGTGTCGCGTGACCAGGGCCAGCGACCGAGATTCGCAATCGAAGCGTCGTCGATGGCAATTACCGCGATCCGGTCGAGCGGAACGCGCGAGGAGGACACCACTCCCATGTCGTAGGCCTTGCGCTCCAAACTTTGCAGCAAGTCGCTGCCGCTCAGAAGCAACATGACCAACGCAACTACGAGGCCGAAAAACCAATCGGTCTTCCAGAAGCCGGATTTCATTGGCTCTCCCTGGTCTTTTTCTTTGGCTGCCGGCGGGCGGGACGGAGAAATTTTACGCGTACTAAGCAGCAGAAGACAGGCAATTTGCCTGTATATTCAACCGCAAGCAGGATATCCAGGCCGTTGCTGGTCACGCAATCCGGCACACGATACTGCAGATATGAATGCGCTTTTCTTCCCCCCTCCCCCTGCTAAAGCGTAGAGACTCCCGACAACTCCCCAGAAAACAGAAGCCTAATCGGCATTCTTACAGTTAAGTGTAAGCTCAGTCAATTATTTTTGGGAAAATCGAGGGGGCAAAGCTCCCCCCATCCACCTCAGCGGGCGAATTAAGAAATCAGGACGTTGGCGGCCCTCAGGTTCCGAGAATCGTGCCGACCTGGATGCCGGCCGAAGCCGCGAGCTCCGCGGCGGGAATTTTCTTCCCGTCGGCCAGTTTTGCCTTGAACACTTCAATCCGACCGCCTTGCACTGTCACAGTGAAGCCTTTCTCGCCCACCTCCACGACTTCGCCGATCTTGCCTTTGACCGTGCCGAAGGTGCGAACGGTGTGCTTTCGCGCGTCGAAAACCTGCAATTTCACGCCGTTCAGCGTTGTCCACGCCCCCGGGGCCGGGTTGCAGCCGCGGATCAGGTCGTAGACGAAATCCACATGATTCGCCCAGTTGATCCTGCGCTTCCGCCTCGCGGCACCAGCCTTCATAGCTCGCGTTTGCCTCATCCTGCACGAGTTCACGATGTTTCCCCGCGACGACGAGGTCCGCCGCTTCCAGCATTGCCGCCACACCCATCGGGAAACAGACGGTCGAAGTAGACCGACCCAAGCGTGTCGTCGGGGCCGATCGGGGTTTCCTTTTGCAGGATGACCGGTCCTTCGTCGAGCCCGTCGTTCGGGCGGAAAATCGTCAGCCCGGTTTGGCGTCTCGCCCTTGATGATCGGCCAGTTGATCGACGAGGGGCCGCGAAATTTCGGCAGGAGCGACGGGTGGTACTGGATCGTGCCGTTCTTCGGGATCCTTGACGAACTCCTGCGGCGCAAACTGCAGCACGAACGCCATGATGCCGATGTCCACGGCGAGTTCCGAAAGTTTCTGCGTGCGCCTCCGGCGACTTGAGCGAAGGAAACTGGAACACCGGCACGCCCTTTTCCTGGGCCGCTGACCTTCAGTGCGTCCGGGCGCGCGCCTGGCTTTTCCGGCGCGCAGAACACGCCCGCCACGGTATCGCCGCGCGCGAGAAAGGCCTCGAGTACCGCCTTGCCGAAATCCTGCTGGCCGATGATTGCGATCTTCATGCGCCCTCCTAGGCGGCCTTTTTGGGTGGCGCCGAAAACGCGCCGGCTTTCTTCATTGCGCCGACCTTCGCTTCGTCATAGCCGAGCACGTCCTTCAGAACCTCGTCGGTATGCTCGCCCAGCAGCGGGCTGCGCTCGATCTTCGCCGGCGACGCCGAAAGCTTGATCGGCATGCCGACGTTCCACCATTTGCCGCGTTGCGGATGATCGAGTTCGACATACATCTCGCGGCCGCGAATATGCTCGTCCGTCGCGAGATCCTCGGTCGACATGATCGGGCCGCACGGCACATCCAGCGGATTGAGGATCGCCATCAATTCGCGCTTGGTGTGCTTCTCGGCAAACTTGTTGATCAGCGTCCACATGAGCTGCTGGTTCTTGCGGCGCTCGCCGATGGTCGCGAAATGCGCGTCGGTCGCCAGATCCGGCATGCCGATGTCCGGTCCGATGCGCTTGGCGAGCGCGACCCAGACCGCCTCCTGGACGACGACGTAGAGCCAGTCGTTCGCGCCATGCGGCTTGCAGTGGATCGCATTGCCCAGCTGGCCGCCGCCGGAGTCGTTGCCGGCGCGCGGCACGTCGCCCATGCCCTTGTAGGTCGGCACCGAGTACTCGGCCAGCGTCTGCCGCGCGTCAGGCGCTGGTGGTCGCGGAACTTGACGCGGCACAGGTTCATCACGCCGTCCATCATCGCGACTTCGACATACTGCCCTTCGCCGGTGCGGTTGGCCTGATGCAGCGCGGCAAGCAGGCCGATGGCCAGGTGCAGGCCGGTGCCGGAATCGCCGATCTGCGCGCCGGTCACGAACGGCGGGCCGTCCGGCACGCCGGTGGTGCTCATCGCACCGCCCATCGCCTGCGCGACGTTCTCGTAGGCCTTGAATTCGGCATACGGTCCGGTGGAACCGAAGCCCTTGATCGAACCCATGACGATCTTCGGGATTGATTTCGTGGATCTTCTCCCAGGTGAAGCCGAAGCGGTCGAGCACGCCCGGGTCCGAAATTCTCCATGATGATGTCGCACTTCTTGAGCAGGTCGACGAACACCGACCTTGCCCTCGTCCGACTTCATGTTCACCGTGATCGACCGCTTGTTGCAGTTGAGCATCGTGAAATAGAGGCTGTCGGCATTCGGGCACGTCGCGCAACTGGCCGCGCGTCGCATCGCCCTGCGGCGGTTCGAACTTGATGACGTCCGCGCCCATCCATGCCAGCAGCTGCGAGCACGTCGGTCCCGCCTGCACGTGGGTCATGTCGAGAATGCGAACCCCCTTGAGTGCTTCCATGCGTATCTCCAAAAGTTCTGCGGCAGGCGAGAGGCTACCTGCCCGAGTGCGAATATGCGAACTACTTCTTCTTCGCGCTTTGCGGATTCAGGCTCGTGATGCGGCCGCTTTCCGTTCCGGCAGTCTTCATCGATGACGGCGTTGATGAGCGTCGGCCTGCCCGAACGGATCGCCTCTTCCATTGCGCGACGCAACTCGCCCGGCGTCGTGGCATTTGCACCCACACCGCCGAAGGCCTCGATCATCTTGTCATAGCGCGCACCCTTGACGAACACCGTGGGAGCGACGTCCGGGCCGCCGGCCGGATTCACGTCCTTGCCGCCGTACACGCCGTTGTTGTTCAGGATCACCACACAGACCGGCAGGTTGTAGCGGCAGATCGTCTCGACCTCCATTCCGGAAAATCCGAATGCACTGTCGCCTTCGATCGCGATCACGGGGTGGCGGCTGACAACAGCCGCCGCGACCGCGAACCCCATTCCGATGCCCATGATGCCCCAGGTACCCACATCCAGGCGCTTCCTCGGCTTGTACATGTCGACGATGCTGCGCGTGAAATCGAGCGCATTGGCACCTTCGTTGACCAGGATCGCATCCGGGTTGGCCTTGACGATGTCGCGCACCACATTCAGTGCGCTGTGGAAGTTCATCGGTGCAGGATCCTTCGCCAGGGTCTCTGCCATCTTGGCCAGGTTCTTGTTCTTGCGCTCGGCGATCGCCCCGGTCCACTCGGCCGGCGGCATCGCCCAACCGGAATCGATCCCGGCAAGAAGCGCAGACACGCAGGAGCCGATGTCACCGACCAGCGGTGCGTCGATCCGCACGTTGCTGTCCATCTCCTGAGGAGAGATGTCGATCTGGATGAATTTCTGCCCGCCCCATGCCTTGTGGTCACTGCCGCCCCAGGTCTTGCCCTTGCCGTGCGAGAGCAGCCAGTTCAGACGCGCGCCGATCAGCATCACCACGTCAGCACCCGGCAGAACGTAGGAACGCGCAGCAGCGGCTGACTGCTCGTGAGTGTCGGGCAACAGGCCCTTGGCCATTGACATCGGAAGGTAGGGAATGCCGGTACGCTCGATCAGGGCGCGGATGTCGGCGTCCGCCTGGGCATACGCTGCACCCTTGCCGAGCAGGATCAGCGGGCGCTTCGCGCCACGCAGCAGATCGAGAGCGCGTTGCACGGCATCAGGTGCCGGAATCTGCCGCGGCGCCGGGTCCACGACCTTGATCAGCGAATTCCGGCCGGCTGCCGCATCCATCACCTGGCCGAACAACTTTGCGGGCAGGTCGAGGTAGACGCCGCCCGGTCGCCCCGACACTGCGGCGCGGATCGCGCGCGCGATGCCCACGCCGATGTCCTCGGCATGCAGCACCCGGAACGCAGCCTTGCACAGAGGTTTTGCGATGGCCAGTTGATCCATCTCTTCGTAGTCCCCCTGCTGCAGATCGACGATTTCGCGTTCGCTCGACCCGCTGATCAGGATCATCGGAAAGCAATTGGTCGTCGCGTTCGAGAGCGCGGTCAGGCCATTGAGGAAACCGGGCGCGGAGACAGTCAGACAGATGCCCGGCTTCTGCGTCATGTAGCCGGCGATGGCAGCCGCATTCCCGGCGTTTTGCTCGTGTCGGAACGAAATCACGCGCATGCCTTCGGCCTGCGCCTTTCGCGCAAAGTCCGTAATCGGGATGCCCGGCAGACCGAAGATCGTATCGATCCCGTTGAGCTTCAACGCATCGATGACGAGGTGAAATCCGTCGGTTGTTTCCTGTGATGGTGCATCGGTTGTCATGCTGGGATGCCTCGCCATTTGTGTTTCCGCAGTACCCATTGTGTCCTCCTATGAGTTGCTACCGGAATGCGCTCTCGGGTGTGGGACGCTATGGTAGGCAGGGGGCCACCGGTCAACCTTGACTGCGGTCAAGGTTTTTTCGTCTAAAATACTCGCTTGGCCCGCCTACGCGTCCGCCGCAATGGCATCGATCGCGAACCATCCGCAAAACAACACTGTCCGACTGCAGCTAAAGCAGAACCTCGTCCTCGGCGACATGTCGCCCACCGACTGGGAGGAGCTGGAGCCGCTGCTCGACATAGTCGATTACGGCAAAGGCGACCTGCTCGTGCGCCAGGGCGATACGGAAATGGAGCAGTTCTTCGTGCTCGACGGCATGCTCAAGCGTGTCGTGTCCAATGCCGAAGGCCACGAAATGATCCTGCGATTCGCCGCCGAAACCGACATGGACACCTCGTATGCGGCGTGGCGCCTCAAGACGCCGGTCCCATATTCGATTGTCGGCGTGACCAAGGTGCGAACAGCAAAGATATCCATGCCGCTGTGGGTCGAATTCCTCGACCGGCACGAAGCCGTGAAGTCCCGCTTCGAGTACGAGGTCATGAAGCTGATGTCGGAGGTCATGGCGCATACCATCACCCTGCACCTGCTGGATGCACCTGGCCGCCTGCTTCGCTTTCAGAGAAAGCACTCCGAACTGAGCGGCCGGATTCCGAAAAAAGAACTCGCCGCCTATCTGAACCTGACGCCGGAAACGCTCTCCAGGCTCAAGCAGAAGATCGGCGCCGACGAGTGACCTTCTCGCTCAGGTACCTCTCAGGCGGCGCATCAGCGCGCTGACCATCGGCAAGAAGAGCAGAAACAGCGCCAACCCCGTCAGCCCGCCCACCAGACCGTTGGAAAAGAATATTCGCATGTCCCCCTGGGAAACGAGCATCGCCTGCCTGAACGAGGCTTCCGCGTGATCGCCAAGCACGATCGCCAGCACGAGCGGCGCGAGTGGGTACGACAGCTTCTTGAAAGCATAGCCGACCACTCCAAACACGATCATCATGTAGACATCGAACGTGGCGTTATGGACCGTGAAGGCCCCGATCGCGCAGATCACGATGATGATCGGCGCAATCACGGAGAACGGAATCCGCAGGATCGCGGCGAACAGCGGTACACAGGTGAGCACCACGATCAGACCGGCGATGTTTCCGAGGTACATTGAAGCGATCAGACCCCAGACGAAGTCCTTTTGCTCGACGAACAACAAGCGGGCCCGGCTCCAGGCCCCAGATCAGCAGACCGCCGAGCAGAACCGCCGCGGTCGGCGAGCCCGGCACGCCGAGCGTCAGCATCGGCAGCAGCGCCGAAGTACCCGCAGCGTGCGCCGCGGTTTCGGGCGCAACCACACCCTCGACCATGCCTTCGCCGAACTTGTCGCCGTCCTTGGAAAAGCGGCGCGCCACGCCATAGCTCATGAACGACGCCGGTGTCGCCCCGCCGGGGACGATCCCCATGAAGCAACCGATTGCCGAGGAGCGCAGCGATGTGGCCCAGTAGCGCGGCAGTTCCTTCCACGTTTCGATCACCACCTTGAGGTTGATCTTTGCCGAGGCGCCGCGGAATTCGAGTCCCTCCTCTAGGGTCTGCAGGATCTCGCCGATACCGAACAGGCCGATCACTGCGACGAGGAAATCGAATCCGGTGAGCAACGTGGCAGTGCCGAATGTCATCCGCAGCGTTCCAGTCACCGTGTCGGTGCCAACCGCGGCCAGAGCGAAACCGAGCATCATCGCAACCAGAGTCTTGAACGGCGCCTCCTTGCTCATGCCGATGAAAGCGCAGAACGTCAGCAAATACACGGCAAAGAATTCCGGAGGACCGAACTCCAGCGCGAACTCGGCGACGATCGGGGAGAGAAAGGTGATCACGAGTACGCCCACCGCCGCCCCGACGAACGACGAGGTGAACGCAGCGGCCAGCGCCGTACCGGCGCGCCCTTTTTGCGCCAGCGGATATCCGTCGAAGGTCGTTGCCACCGACCAAGGCTCGCCCGGGATGTTGAACAAGATCGACGTGATCGCGCCACCGAACAGCGCGCCCCAGTAGATGCACGAAAGCAGGATGATCGCCGAAGTCTGTCCGCCAGGCGTCTGCGCCATGGAGAACGTCAGCGGCAGCAGAATCGCAACACCGTTAGCGCCGCCCAGGCCGGGAAGCACCCCGATGATGACACCGAGGACGACCCCGGCAAACATCAGGGCAATATTGGTCAGCGTCAGCGCCACGGCAAAGCCGCCGAGCAGAGAATTGATCGAGTCCATTGCTTCTCCCTCGTCGCCTAGCCGAGCCCGAGCAGGGACTCGATCGGGCCCTTGGGCAGCGGTACCTGGAACCAGATCTCGAACACGGCGTAGAAAAACACGCTCGTACCCACGCTCACCAGCAAGACCTTCCACCAGACGTAGTTCCCCAGCCAGCGCATGAAGAACCCGATATATAGAATCGCGGACACATAGATGCCGAGCCAGCCGACGAGCGCTACGAATACGGTCGACGGCACCAGAACGCTGAGCACGAGCTTGAGTTGGCCCACCTCGACGAAGGTGCCGTCTTTCTTCCCGCGTTTCACAAACGCACCGGCCAGATTGACCAGCGACGCAATGCAAAGGATCAGACCGACGTAGAAGGGGAAGTAGCCGGTTTGGGGACCGTCCTCGACCCAGCGCGCACCCAGGCGCCAGCTGTCGTACACAACGATCGCGCCGAGCGCAAACGTGAATCCGGCGACACACAGTTCGGCCGTCTTTACCTGCAGTGCGGCGCGTTGATTCTTTGCCTCAGACATCAGTACCTTCCTCCCGACGCGAACGCGGCGCGCCGCTTCCGGCGGCGCGCCGCGCATGCATGCTGCCGAAACTTCCTATTTCTTCTGCCCGGCCATGAATCCGGCGCCCTTCATCAGCGCAACGTGCTCTGCCTCGGCCTTGGCGACCCAGTCGGCGTATTCCTTGCCTTCGATGCTGGTCTGGTTGAATGCGCCCTTGCTCATGAGCGCAGCCCACTCCGGCGTCTCGCGCACCTTTTTGAGAATGCCGATGTAGTAGTCGACCTGCTCCTGCGTCACGCCGCCGGCCATGAACACTCCGCGCAGCATCAAGTAGTCGACATCGAGTCCGCCCTCCTTGCAGGTCGGAATATCGCCCCAGGCCATCGTGTCGGTCATCTTGTCCTTGTAGGGCAAGCGCTTGGTGTCGAACACGCACAACGGGCGAAGCTTGCCGCCGCGCCAGTGGGCTACCGCCTCGATGGGATTGTTCACCGAGGACTCGATATGGTTGCCGACCAGTTGCACCGCAACCGATCCGCCGCCCTTGAACGGGATATAGGTGAATTTCGCACCCGTCTTCTGCTCAATCGCCGCAGTCACGATCTGGTCTTCCTGCTTGGATCCGGTGCCGCCCATCTTGCACTTGCCCGGACCTTGCTTCTTGCAATCGTCGATATATTCCTTGGCGGTCTTGAAGGGTTTCTCGGCGTTGACCCAGAGCACGAACTCGTCGAGCGCCATCATCTTGACCGGGGTCAGGTCGCGCCAGTTGAACGGCACACCCGTCGCGAGCGGGGTCGTGAAGAGGTTCGACAGCGTGATGATGATCTTGTGCGGATCGCCTTTCGCACCCTTCACATCGAGAAAGCCCTCGGCACCCGCGCCGCCCGACTTGTTGACCACCACCATGGGCTGCTTCATCAGGTTGTGCTTTACGACGATTCCCTGAATCGCCCGGGCCATCTGATCGGCACCGCCCCCGGTACCCGCCGGCACGATGAACTCCACCGTCTTGGTCGGTTCCCACGCTGCATTGCCGGACATCGGCATTGCGGCCAAAGCGACGGCCGCCAGAGTTACACGTATTCCGCTTTTGAATTTAAGTTCCATCTTCCTGCCTCCTTGTGTTATGCGACCGTCCTGCCTGTGCAAGTCGGACTGTCGAATGCAGTCCTGAATTCGCCGTCGCTTCCCGAATATTGTTCTCGTGTCCGAGTATCTCTCTTGACTGCGGTCAAGACCAGCGAGGCGGTCAGACCACTTTCGTCCCGGCCTCCTGCCGCCCGGCTTCGGCGCGCTTTGCTAGCCAATTCCCGTAGATGACCACGAAGGCGGCACCCAACGCACCTGCGATCAGTTCCAGCGAAAGTCCCCCCACCAGCGGCTTGCCTGCAGTATCAAACGCTATGCCCATCGCGATCTGCCAGTCCTTGAGCGCAATGTCAGCGACAAGCATTTCGCCCGCCACCATGCCGATCAACGCGGCGCCTATCGTTATGATCACCGGATAGCGCTCCATGAGCTTGAGCAGCAGAGTCGCGCCGAAGATCACCATCGGTATGGAAATCGCAAGCCCGAGAACCAGCAGCGTCATGTTCCCCGCAGCTGCCGCTGCCACGGCGATCACGTTGTCGAGGCTCATCACCAAGTCTGCGATCAGAATCGTCTTGATCGCCGCGATGAGGTTGTCGCTGGACTCGATATCGTCGCCGCCGTCATCCTCGACAAGCAGCTTCACGCCGATCCAGAAGAGCAGAAGGCTTCCGACGAGCTTCAGCCATGGAAGTGCGAGCAACTGCACCGCAAACAGCGTGAGCACGATCCGCATCACGATGGCTGCGCCCGAACCCCAGAAGATCGCCAGCTTCTGCTGGCGGACCGGCAGGGAACGGGCGGCAAGCGCAATCACGACCGCGTTGTCACCCGAAAGCACGATGTTCACACCAATGATCTTGGCCAGTCCCAGCCAGAAATCATATGAGCCGAGCATCTCGAACATCGGAACGAACCCCCGCATTTAAGGTGTGCGAATTTTACCGGGAGTCAGAACAATCCGACGATCTTTCCGTTCACGATGTCGATCTTGTTTGCCGAAGGCACTTTCGGCAGGCCCGGCATCGTCATGATGTCGCCGCAGACCATCACCACGAACTCCGCCCCGGCCGCCAGCCTGACCTCTCGAACGTTTACGACGTGGTCGACGGGCGCACCGCGCAGTGATGCGTCAGTTGAGAACGACGACTGCGTTTTCGCCACGCAGACCGGATAGTGGCCGTAGCCGTCCTCCTGCAGCTTCTTGATCTGATTGCGCACCTTCGTATCGGCTGTAACTTCTGAGGCACGGTAGATCTTCTTCGCGATCTTGTTGACCTTCTCCCAGAGCGTGTCCTGCTCGTCATAGACGAACTGGAAGTTCGATTTCTGCTCGCACAGGTCGACGACGATCCTGGCGAGTTCGGCGGCGCCCTTGCCGCCTTCGCCCCAGTGGGTCGCCAGAACCACCGGCACGCCCATCTTCTTCATGCGTTCGTACAGCAGGTCAAGCTCGGCCTTGGTGTCGGAATCGAACTTGTTGATCGACACGACGCAGGGGATGCCGTAGTTTTTCTGCACATTCTCGACGTGCCGTTCGAGGTTGACGATGCCTTTGGCGAGCGCATCCACGTTTTCGGTGGTGATGGTCTTCAGGTCCGCACCGCCGTGGTACTTCATCGCCCTCACGGTGGCGACAATGACCGCGGCTGCGGGCCGCAAACCCGATTTTCGACACTTGATATCGACGAACTTCTCGGCGCCGAGATCGGCGCCGAAACCGGCCTCGGTCACCACGTAATCGGCCAACTTCAGCGCCGACTGCGTTGCGATCACCGAATTGCAGCCGTGGGCGATATTGGCGAACGGGCCGCCATGGATGAACGCGGGGTTGTTCTCGAGCGTCTGCACCAGGTTGGGCTTGAGCGCGTCCTTCAGCAGCACGGTCATCGCGCCATGGGCGTTCAAGTCGCGTGCACACACCGGCTTCTGGTCACGCGTGTAGCCGATCACGATGTTTCCGAGGCGCTTCTTCAGGTCTTCGACCGACGTTGCGAGACAGAAAATGGCCATCACTTCGGAAGCGACCACGATGTCGAATCCGTCCTCGCGCGGATAGCCGTTGGCGGTCCCGCCGAGCGCCACGGTAACGTCGCGCAGCGCGCGGTCGTTCATGTCGAGCACCCGCTTCCACTGGATCCTGCGCACGTCGATGCCCAGCTCGTTGCCGTGGTGGATGTGATTGTCGATCAGGGCAGCGAGCAGGTTATTGGCAAGCTGAATGGCGCCGAAATCGCCGGTGAAGTGCAGGTTGATGTCCTCCATCGGAACGACCTGCGCGTAACCGCCGCCAGCCGCCCCGCCCTTCACGCCGAACACCGGCCCAAGCGAGGGCTCGCGCAGGCAGATCACCGCCTTCTTGCCGATGTAGTTGAGCGCGTCCCCGAGGCCGACGGTCGTGGTGGTCTTGCCCTCGCCGGCAGGGGTCGGACTGATCGCGGTGACCAGGATCAGCTTGCCGTCCTTACGGCCCTTCAGGGATTCGAGATACTCGAACGACACCTTGGCCTTGGTGTGGCCATACGGTTCGAGGTGCTCTTCGGCGATACCCAGCTTTTCGAGAGCTACCTTTGAAATGCGCTGCAGCGTGGCTTTTTGTGCGATATCGATATCGGAAGGCATTGACTGTCCCCTGCTTGGTTTTTATCGGTGGCGTGAAATATGGCGGCTGAGGCCGCACACCACATTGACCCCGGTCAAGAGCGCGGCCGTGACGCACGTAATCATGAGCCATGCCAGCGGCGCGGCCTTTTCAAGCGGCAGACCGGGTTATGTCCGATAAGCCCCTGCACGTGACTGTGCCTGGGATCATTGCGACGCCACACGCGCAACACCGTCGTATCGCTCGCGCCCACATTGGCCGCGAACACAGTGCCTGGATCAGACTTTCAGTTCGCCGTACCGCGCTTCGTATTCTTTCAGGCCCTGCTCGAGCATCAGGTGCAATCGTTTGGCCGCGTACGGATTGAGCACCACCCGGTCCGACAGCAAGACCGTCACCTCCTTCTGTCCACCGTGCCATGCCTGGTTTGCACCAAACAGAAGCATGATCTCTTCGCGCGTACCCAGAACGTTGCAAACGTTCGCGTAAGACGTGCGCATCGCCGAATCGTCCCATTTGACCTTCGGCGCAACTGCGTCCTGCGGGGCTGCCGCAACCGTCGGTTTTTCTTCCTCGCGGGCGTCTTTTGCCATAAATGTTTCTCCTTTCAGATATTTATATGTGTTTCGCTTGGATCTCAAGCAAAGTCTTGAGCTCGCATTGTCGAGGGCTGGAACCTTCGACTCCCGCACGCACTGCAAATATTGTAATCGCAGAGAGTCTGTTTAGGGGTTGTATCCCACACTGGTCGGCACTGTTCCGCCCATCCTGAGCTTGACCGCGCAGTACTTGAACTCCGGGATCTTGCCGAACGGATCGAGCTTGGGATTGGTGAGCCGGTTCGCCGCCGCCTCGTAGAACGCGAACGGGATGAACACCGCGCCGCGCGGCGTGCCTCGTCGGCGCGCGCATAGAGCGAGATCTTGCCGCGGCGCGATTCCACAGTGATCACGTCGCCCGGCTTCGCCCCGAGTTCCGTCGAGATCCAGCGGATGGATCGAGCAGACCGGTTCGGGCTCGATCGCATCGAGCACGCGTGGCGCGCCGCGTCATCGCCCCGGTGTGCCAGTGCTCGAGCTGGCGGCCGGTGATCAGCACGAACGGATAGTCCGCGTCGGGACGCTCGTCGGCCGGGATCAGGTCCGCCGGGCACGAACTTCGCGCGCCCGGTGGCGTCGGGAAGATCTCGGTGAACACCACCGACTGGCCGGGATCGCCCTCGTTTTCGCAGGGGTAGGTCACGCAGGAGTCCCGCTCCAGGCGCTCCCAGGTGATGCCGGCGATCGAATTCATGCCCTTGCGCATTTCGTTGAACACTTCGCGCGGATGGCTGTAGTTCCAGTCGAGGCCGATCCGGCGCGCGAGCTCGCTGAGGATCCAGAGGTCCGCCTTCGCCTCGCCCGGGCGGCTCGATGCGCCTTCCGGCCCAGCTGCACCATGCGGTCGGTGTTGGTGACGGTGCCGTCCTTCTCCGGCCACGCCGTCGCCGGCAGGACCACGTCGGCGAGATAGCAGGTCTCGGTGAGGAAGATGTCCTGCACGACGAGGTGCTCGAGCTTCGCCATGCGCCGCGCGCGCGTGGTCCGACGTCCGGGTCGGACATCGCCGGGTTCTCGCCCATCATGTACATGCCGCGGATCTTGCCCGCGTAGGCGGCGTCCATGATCTCGACCACCGTGAGGCCGGGCTTGGTGTCGAGCGTCGTGCCCCAGAGCTTCTCGAAGCGCGCGTTCGCCTCCGGATTGTCGACGCGCTGGTAGTCCGGGAACATCATCGGGATCAGGCCCGAGTCGGAGGCGCCCTGCACGTTGTTCTGGCCGCGCAGCGGATGCAGCCCGGTGCCGGGACGGCCGATCTGCCCGGTCATCAGCGTGAGCGCGATCAGGCAGCGCGCGTTGTCGGTGCCGTGCACGTGCTGCGAGATGCCCATGCCCCAGAGGATCATCGAGCCCTTCGAGGTCGCGTACAGCGCGCGCGACTTCGCGGATCGTCTCCGCCGGGATGCCGCAGATCGGCGCCATCTTCTCGGGCGAATAGTCCTTCGCGTTTTCCTTCAGCGCCTCGTAGCCGGTGGTGCGGTCGCGCACGAAGGCCTCGTTGACCAGGCCCTCGTCGATGATCGTGTGGATCATCGCGTTGAGCATCGCCACGTCGGTGTCGGCTTGAACTGCAGGAAGTGCGTGGCGTGGCGCGCGAGCTCGGTGCGGCGCGGATCGGCGATGATCAGCTTCGACGCCGTTCTTCGCCGCGTTCTTGATCCAGGTCGCGGCCACCGGATGGTTCGACCGTGGGATTGGCGCCGATCACGAACATCACCTCGGCGTTCAGCACGTCGCTGACCTGGTTCGACACCGCGCCCGAGCCGACGCCCTCGAGCAGCGCCGCCACCGACGAGGCGTGGCACAGGCGCGTGCAGTGGTCGACGTTGTTGGAGCCGAAGCCGGTGCGCACCAGCTTCTGGAACAGGTAGGCCTCTTCGTTCGAGCCCTTGGCCGAGCCGAAGCCGGCCAGCGCGTACTTTGCCGTCCGTGTCGCGGATCTCGCGCAGCCCGCCGGCGGCGACGTCCAGCGCCTCTTCCCAGCTCGCCTCGCGGAACGCCTCGCGCCAGTTGGCCGGGTCGACCTTGAAGTCGGCGGCTTTCGGGCACGCCGGGCTTGCGGATCAGCGGGCGGGTCAGGCGCTGCGGATGGTGCGCGTAGTCGAAGCCGTAGCGGCCCTTGACGCACAGGCGGCCGTGGTTGGACGGGCCGTCGCGCCCGGTCGACGAACTTGATGACGTTCTTTTCCACGTGGTAGGTCAGCTGGCAGCCCACGCCGCAGAACGGGCACACCGAATCGACCTTCTTGTCGATCGCCGCGAGCCCCGCATCGTTGCGCCGGCATCAGCGCGCCGGTCGGGCAGGCCTGCACGCATTCGCCGCAGGCCACGCAGGTGGAGGCGCCCATGGGGTCGTCGAAATCGAACACGATCTTCGAGTGCTCGCCGCGGAACGCGTAGCCGATCACGTCGTTCACCTGCTCCTCGCGGCAGGCGCGCACGCAGCGCGTGCACTGGATGCAGGCGTCGAGATTCACCGCGATCGCCGGGATGCGAGACGTCGGCGGCGGGCTGGCTGCGCGCGGGGAAGCGCGGCAGGCCGACCTCGAGCGACTTCGCCCACTGGTCGAGCTCGGAATCCACGCGATAGCGACTTCTCCGGCATGTCGGAGAGCAGCAGCTCCAGCACCATCTTCTGCGACTGCCTGGCGCGCGCGCTGTCGCTGGTCACCTCCATGCCCTCCTTCGGGTAGCGGCAGCACGAGGGCGCAAGCACGCGCTCGCCCTTGATCTCGACCACGCAGGCGCGGCAGTTGCCGTCGGGGCGCAGGCCCGGCGTGTAGCACAGGTGCGGGATCTCCACCCCGTGGCGCTTGGCCGTCTCGATGATGGTTTCGTCCGGGCGACCGATGACGGTGCGGCCGTTCAGCTTGAACTCGATCGGCATCGTCGCCAGTTGCTGGGTGCTCACGCGTTCCATCAGGCCACCTCGTGCGGAAAGAATTTCATCACGCTCAACACCGGATTCGGCGCGGCCTGCCCCAGGCCGCAGATCGATGCGTCCATCATCACCGTTGAGAGTTCATTGAGCAGCGCCTGGTTCCATTGCGGCGCATCCATCAGCGCGAGCGCCTTGGCCGTGCCCACGCGGCAGGGCGTGCACTGGCCGCAGGACTCGTCCTTGAAGAACCGCATCAGGTTCCTGCGCGGCATCGGTGGCGCGGTCCTGCTCCGACAGGATCATCACCGCCGCCGAGCCGATGAAGCAGCCGTGCGGCTGCAGGGTGTCGAAATCGAGCGGGATATCGCCCATCGACGCGGGCAGGATGCCGCCCGACGCGCCACCGGGAAGGTAGGCGTAGAACGCGTGGCCCGTCCAGCATGCCGCCGCAGTACTCGGCGATCAGTTCGCGCACCGTGATGCCCGCCGGCGCCAGGTGCACGCCGGGTTTCTTCACCCGGCCCGACACCGAGAACGAGCGCAGCCCCTTGCGGCCGTTGCGGCCGTGCGAAGCGAACCACGCCGCGCCCTTCTCGACGATCTCGCGCACCCAGTAGACCGTCTCCATGTTGTGCTCGAGCGTCGGGATAGCCGAACAGGCCGACCTGCGCGACGTACGGCGGGCGCAGCCGCGGCATGCCGCGCTTGCCCTCGATCGACTCGATCATCGCGGACTCCTCGCCGCAGATGTAGGCGCCGGCACCGCGGCGCAGGTGGATCGGCGGCAAGCGCACACGGCGGATCCTTCTTCAGCGTCGCGAGTTCGCGCTCAAGCATGGCGCGGCAGCCGGCGTACTCGTCGCGCAGGTAGATCTAGATCTCGCCGACGCCCGCCGCCCAGGCGGCGACCAGCATGCCTTCGAGAAAGCGGTGCGGATCGCGCTCGAGGTAGTAGCGATCCTTGAAAGTGCCCGGTTCGCCCTCGTCGATGTTGACCGCCATGTTGCGCGGCGCGGGTTCGGCGCGCACCAGCCGCCACTTGCGCCCGGCGGGGAAGCCCGCACCGCCGAGGCCGCGCAGTCCGGAGTCCTCCATCAGCTTGGTCAGCGCGTCGCGCGTGTGCCTGCCCGCGAGGCAATCCGCAGATCAGCGCGTAGCCGCCCGCCTTGCGATACGCGGCATAGTCGATGTATTTCGGTTCGCTGCTCCTGGTATTTCCGCTGCGCACCTGACGCGCCACGGCATCCGGCGTGGCATTCAGCACGGGATTCTGTCCGACCACGACCGCCGGCGCGGATTCGCAGCGGCCGATGCAGGGCGCGGCGAGCACGCGCACATCCCGGCCGAGCAAGCCGGGCAGTTTCTTCAGCAGGTCCTTCGCACCGGCCATCTCGCACGAGAGCGAATCGCAGACGCGCACCGTCAGTGGCGGCGGCGCCGTCTCGCCTTCTTTCACCATGTCGAAGTGGTGATAGAAACTCGCGACCTCGTAGACCTCGGCCATCGGCAGGTTCATCTCCTCGGCGAGCGCGGCGAGGTGCGCGGCCGACAGATGCCCGTGCGCGTCCTGAATCCTGTGCAGGTGTTCGATCAACAGATCCCGGCGGCGCAGTTCGCGCCCCAGCAGTCGACGAACCTCGGCAAGCGCCTCCGGATCGACGCGGCGGCCCTTCGGCGTGCCGCGTTTGCGACCCCTCGCGCCTGCGCTGGAAGCGGCAGTTTGCGCGCCCGCGGTTGCGGAATTCTTCGGGGTCGTGTGCCTGGAACCTGACATCTCGTATCGCCTCCTGTGTTTCCAATCATTATCCGGCAGGCGTGGCGATGAAATCTTGACTGCGGTCAAGCACCCTGCTGTAGTTCGAACATGTGCAGAGCGCTGCTCTACCTCGGTCGGCCGGTCCTCCTCGACCATCTTCTGTTCCAGCCGGATTCGGCGTTAGTGCGCCAGAGCTACATGCCGAAAATGCTGCACATGCTGAATCTGGCCGGCTTCGGGATGCGTGCATGGGATCCGGTCTCCGCCGACCCGGAGCTGCCGTATGCCTACTATTCCCAGTCGCTGCCGGTGTTCGACCGCAACCTCAAGGGGCTGGCCGAGAAGATCCGCGCAGCGTGCGTGCTCGCGCATGTGCGTGGCGTTGCCTACAGCACTACGGGTAGAAATTTCCCTGCAGAACGTGCACCCGTTTCACTTCACCGGCGTGCCGCTGGTCGCTCGCGCACAACGGCGACCTGGCGCGCTTTGCCGAGATGAAACCCTGTCTCGCACGCCACGTGCGTCCCGAATTCGCCGCGCAGGTGCACGGCACCACCGACAGCGAATGGGTCTATGCCCTGCTCGTCTCCCGGCTGCCCGACCCGTACCGCCGTCCGAGCGGCGAGGAGCTCGCCGATGCGGTCGTCGGACACACTCGGCATCCTGCGCGACGTCCGCGCGGAACTCGGCATTGCGACCTCATCTTCCCTCAATCTGTTTGTCGCGGACGGCAGCCAGCTTCGTCGCTGTACGCTACTGCTTCGATTTCGGCTGCTACGCGACGGCGGATGCCGCGCGGCTGCATGAGGCGAACCTTTCTTACCTGAGCCTCTGGTATACCGCCGGCCGCGACTACGGCCTGCACGACGGCGAATGGAAGATGATCGGCGGGAGCGGCGAGGCAGATTCCATCCTGGTGGCCTCCGAGCCGCTGACGCGCGACACGGCGGCCTGGGTGGAAGTGCCGGAATACGGCCTGCTGCACGCCGAACTGAAGCGCGGCCGTCCGTCGATCTCGTTGCACTGCCTCGACTAGCCGGGCAGCCCGGCGGCGCCGACCGGCGAGGCGGACGATCAGGCGACAATCTGGCCGTGATACGCGGCAGTCAGGTCCGCCTGCGAAGCCTGCGAGGAAGCCATGCGCGCCTGGCTGATCAAGCGTGTCAGCCTGCGATTGGTCAGCGCAATCGACGCGAGCAGGCTGCGATGCAGCGCGCGGCGCAACTTGCCGGAGGTCGAACCCGTGCCGGCGTAGAGCACTTCGAAATTCGGCCGCGTGAGCTCGAGCAGCAGCGCGGGCTCGCGCGCATACGCGCTGGCCCCATGCGGGCTGCCTTCCAGCAGGCTCATGAATCCGAACAGCTGGCCCGGCCCCAGGACTGCGACCCGTCGTTCCATGGCTTCGCGCCGGGCAACCACCTCGACCGCGCCGCGCACGACGAGGAACGCCGCCTCGGCTGAACGCCCGGCGAGAAACACGGCTGCGCCGCGCGCGAGTTCCAGCAGGCGCCCTGCAGCCGCGACTTCGTCGATCTCGTTCTCGTCGAAGCCTTCGAACAGCGGGAGCCTCGGCAGAAAACTGCGCCAGGCGAATGCGACCTGGCGAACGCGCGCCACCGCCGCCAGGGGGTCCGCCGCGGGTTCATCGGGCCGGGCCGGCCGGTCTTCGGTGGAGTCCCGGGCGAGCACCCGCGAATTGAGCTGGCGCAGTTTGTCCGCGAGGACCAGCGTGACTGCATGCTGGATGCGCAGTGCCACCGGATTGCGCTGCGCCACCAGCGCGCGGAAATCCTCACGCTCGACGAACCAGCCGTCGACATTCAGTACAGTTTCGCGCCTTTTAAGTGCCTGGGAAATCGCAGGGCCTCATAAAAAGCGGCCGGCAACGTATTACGGTCGTCGAAGACCACAAGGTCATGCTTATCGCCCACGGACAAAAATAAGCGACGCAGTGCTGTCCCATGACCCGGCCAGCTTGATCGACGTCAAGGACAGAACCTGAAGCGGCTACCTATACTCCAACTGACTGGAAAGTGAGCATTACCAACTCACTCAATTGGAAATATTCAGGTTAGGTCAGGAAAACAAACTGATGAAACGTGTATTTTGCCTAATGACTGTCTGTGCCTTGTTCTTGATGGCGTTTTCATCAACACAGGCAGCCCAGGAAGCTGAGACGAAAATGACCTCGCCGACGGTAGATGAGGCGGAACCGGAGACGACCTATGAACCGGAGAATGCTCTGGAGATGGGCGAGATTTCCGGAGCAGATCAATACTACCGGCTTTGCGCAGT
>CAWJNP010000066.1:0-109959 GCA_963844255.1 uncultured beta proteobacterium | reverse complement strand
GACCCTCCGCCGTCGCCGAACGGGACCGGCAGGGCGGTGACCTCGCGGAAGTAGTACTGGAACGCGTCAGGCCGTACTCGACGTCGGCGAAGGCCTGGTCCGCTCGGTCTCGGCGATGTGCATCATGCTGACCAACCGCCAGCTCCGTCGATCGGCGACGGTGCCGTGCTCCTCGGCCGACTCCTCCACCACGTCCCAGTGGTGGGCCAGATCGATGACCGCCTTCTGGGTGGCGCCGATCGACAGCAGGCTGCAGCCCGTGCGGCCGGCGGCCATGGGCCCCGACGGCGACACCATCGCGGCGACCGCCGCCTCGGGGTGGGGCTCGGTGAAGGGGCGCAGGTGGAGTTGCGCGTCTCGCAGCGTGAACCAGTCGGTCTCGACCGTGAGGCGGTCGGTGGTTCGGAACAGATCGAGGATCACGTCGAGCGCCTCGTTCATCCGGGGCCGCTGCAGCGAGGGGTCGATGCCGAGCATGAAGGCGTCGGAGGGCAGGGCACCCGGCCCGACTCCGAGCATGGCCCGGCCCCGGGTGAGGTGGTCGAGCTGGATCATGCGCTGCGCGGTCATGAAGGGGTGGTGATAGGGCAGAGAGACGACCCCTGTGCCCAGGCGGTGTACGGGTGCGCTCGGCGGCGGCCGCAATGAACAGCTCGGGCGAGGCGATGATCTCGTAGCCCGCCGACGTGGTGTTCACCGATCCACGCCTCGTCGAACCCCAACCGATCGAGGTGCTGCCATTCAGCTCCAGATCGCGCTGGAGCGAGAGGGCCCAAAACGGCGTGGGCTTGGGCAAATTCGACGCGCACCGTGTAGGTATCGACCTTGACGACCTTGATGTCCTTGTAAGTGGACACCGTGAACATGGCCGCGGCGGGGTCGCCGGCATAGGCCGCGGTGAAGACGACGTCGTCGGCGGTGAAGGGCTTGCCATCGTGCCAGGTGACACCCTTCTTCAACTTCCAGATCACGCTGCGGCCATCGGCGGACAAGCCACCATTGGCGAGGTGTGGCACCACGGCCAGGAGATGTTCTTCGATGTGGCCAAGGAACTGGGCCTGCGCACCGTCGGCGCGCCTTTCATCATGTCGGCCTCGAACTCGCGCCTGGGAGCGGATGGCAATCCGGTGTGGGACTTCGGCAACGACGGTATGGCGCAGCTGGCGAGATCGATCGCGCTCTTCAAGTCGCGCGACGAAGGCCCGGAGGGCCTGGCGCAGGTGGCGATCGGCCCGCACGCGACCGACACCTGCCTGCCCGAGGTGCTGCGCGAATGTCGCAAGGCGGCCGACGAGCTCGGGTGCCTGCTGACCACGCACTTCGCCCAGACGCCGCAGGAACTCGCGCTGTTGCGGTCCCGCTACGGCATGAGCGCCTCCGAGTACGCGAAGGACACCGGGCTGCTCGGTGACAACGTGATCCTCGCGCACGCGGGTTGCTCCACGGATGAAGACCTCGCGGTGCTGGCCGCCACAGGCACCCATGTGGCGAACTGCGCGTTCGGCTTCGCGCGCGAGGGGCAGAATTTTCCCTACGCGCGCTTTGCAAAGGCGGGGGTGAGCACCGGCATCGGCACCGACTCGCACGGCATGGATCTCCTGGCCGAGCTGCGCGTCACGGGCTTGTTGTCCAAACAGTACTTCCACCAGGCGCATACCGGCACTGCGCGCGAACTCATGCGCGCCGCCACGCTCGTCGGTGCGAACGCCCTGCGCCGTCCGGACCTCGGCCGCATCCAACCGGGTGCGAAAGCCGATCTGCTCGTGTTCGACCTCTTCAAACCGCACCTGCAGCCGGTGTGGGATCCGGTGAAGAACCTCGTGTGGAAGGGCCATGGCGGGGATATCGCGATGGTCATGGTGCACGGGGAGGAAATCGTCCGCGACGGGAAATTCCTGAAGGCCGACGAAGCGGCCGTCATGCGCACGGCGGCCGGTGCGGCGAAGAAGATCTGGGAGATCGGCGTTGCGCGGGGGATCCTGCCTGCCGGGAACTGTTGAGTTGGGTCCGGTTGCGCGGACCAGCCATTGCTGCCACTTTTTGCTCCAGGCCCTTGCCAGGCACGGGTTTCCGGGCAAATTGCTGCCATAACCCCTGCCGCGCGGGCGGCCCGTGCCGCCGCTTCCATGCTGCGCTGGCGCACAGACCGGCAACGCCAAGCGGGCTGAAAATGGCGCACCCTGCCCGCCGGCAAACTCCGGGATTTCAGCATGCGTCTTGAAGACCAGAACGAAAGCACCAACGTCGAAGACCGGCGCGGCGGCGGGATCGGCCGCGGCGGCCTGGGTGTGGTCGGGGTCGTCATTGCGCTGGTGATCAGCTACTTCTCCGGGATCGATCCGGGCACCGTCCTCAACGTCATGAACGGCGTCGCGAACAACACGCAGACGCACAGCGCCCCCGCCCACAAACCGCCCGCGGGTGACGACAAGGCGAGGTTCGTCTCCAAGGTGCTGGCCTCCACTGAGACCGTGTGGGGCGAAGTGTTCAGGCAGGGCGGCAAGACCTATGTCGATCCCAAGCTCGTGCTGTTCACCGGCCGCACTCCGACCGCCTGCGGCACCGGGCAGGCGGCGATGGGGCCGTTCTACTGTCCGGGCGACCAGAAGGTCTATATCGATCTTGCAGTTCTACAGCGACCTGCGCGACCGCTTCCATGCGCCGGGTGAGTTTGCACAGGCGTACGTCATAGCGCACGAAGTCGGCCACCATGTGCAGAACCTTTTAGGGATCGCGGCGCAGGTGGAACGGCAGCGCGAGCGTTCAAGCGAAGCGCAGAGCAACGCGCTGTCCGTGCGCATGGAACTGCAGGCCGATTGTTTTGCGGGTGTCTGGGGCCGCAGGGCGGACTCGATGAAGAAAATGCTCGAGCCGGGGGAGATCGAACAGGCGCTCGCTGCCGCGTCTGCCATCGGCGACGATCGTTTGCAGAGCCAGAGCCGTGGCGTCGTCGTGCCCGAGACCTTCACCCACGGGACCTCAGAGCAGCGCGTGCGCTGGTTCAAGCGCGGGTTCGAGGCGGGGGATCCGGATCAGTGCAATACGTTTAAGGCCGCTCCGCTTTAGGGGACGTCGCATATCAGCGCGCTGGGATATACGACATCGTATAGTCCAATCTACAGTTGGCAAACCGACGACATCTTGATCTCGCCGGTCACTACAGCTTCGCGGGCCTGCCCAAGTGACATCTTCATTTCAGATTGGAAGAAGTAAAGTACTCTCTGCTGCAGTCCAATGGTTCAGTCCAAGTACAAATCTCCACATACGGAGCTTTAGCCCTCAGTGGAAAGCAACAAGAACGGCTAGGGCATCTATATATGAAACTCGAATCTAGCGACGACGGGATAGACCAAATCACATTGCCATCGACTACTTCATCACCCAAACACCCGTATACAAAATCTTTACTTAGATGGGCTGGAAGCAAAAAATATTTGCTGCCTCATTTAATTCCAGCGTGGAAAGACAACTCGAAACGCCTTGTGGAGCCATTCGCTGGCTCCGCACAGTTCTACTTCGCGATTCGACCGAAAAAAGCATTATTGGCTGACACCAATGCAGATCTGGTACTCGCACTTCAGTGCGTAAAAGGTGATCCCATTGGCATAAGTCGCCGCATTGGCCGTATGGAGAACAATGAAGACAACTACTATCGGATACGGGCTTTGGATCCCTCCTCTCTAGAGCCCATTGCACGGGCAGCGCGATTTATTTTTCTAAATCGATATTGTTTTAATGGCCTCTACCGAACAAACCTTCGTGGTGAATTTAATGTGCCATATGGGGGGCAAAGATCTGGAAATCTGCCCACTATAGAAGCCCTGAGTAAATACTCTAAATTGCTCGCTACCGCGACAATTAAGAACTGGGAATTTAAAAAAACTTTGAGCAAGTGCGGCCCCAGGGACTTTGTTTATATAGACCCGCCATATCTTGAAATAAAGAGACGCGTGTTTAATTCATATTCTCAGAACGCCTTCAGTGGACAAGATTTGGTTGCTCTCAGAGAAGAGCTGGTACGCCTTACGAAGGAGCGAGTCACGTGGCTGATGAGTTACAGCGATTCGGATGAAGGAGCCTATCTTGCTGAAGGATTCTCGGTAAAGGTTGTAACGGTGACCCGAACAATCGCTGGCTCAATTCACAAGCGACACCAACACAGAGAACTAGTAGTTCAAAGCCCATCGAATTCATAAAGAGGAATGATGATGTCAGCTGACTCTATAAATCCGGTTGTGCCGACAGGCCAGTTGCTGACGCTTCGGCACGACCAAGTAGTCCCGAATCCAAGCAACCCACGCCGCCTTTTCGATCCGGCACCCCTTGCGGATCTAAAAGCCAACATCAAGCTTCACGGCGTTCTTGTTCCAATTACAGTTTACCCAAAACCAGGTACCGATAAGTTCGGCATCTTGGACGGTGCCAGACGACACCTTTGTTGCAGGCAACTTGCGGATGATGGCGTCGAAATACTCATTCCCGCGAACGTTGTCGAACCCCCCGATCATCTTGCCAATCTTCTCTACATGTTCTCAATTCACAATTTCAGAGAAGCATGGGAGCTAATGCCGACCGCCTTGAGTCTTCAAGAAGTTATGGAGCAACTTGGAGAAGACGAGACAAAAGTTCTTTCGCACTTGACTGGTCTCAGCGAGCCACAAGTAGAGAGATGCAAGGCGCTCTTGAAGATTGATAGAAAATATCAAGAAATGTCCCTTGCGATAGATCCTTCGGCACGCATCCCCTCAAACTTTTGGATCGAACTTCAGCCAATTCTAGACTTGGCGAAAGTGCATCTGCCCGAGCTTTGGGCAGATTTGAAATCTAATGGGATTACAGATCTTCTTGTCGAGAAGTATCGTCAGAAAAGAATTAAGAGCGTGATTCACTTCAGGAGAATTAGCGAGGCCTTCGATATTTTTGCAGATGATAACCAGAAGAAAGATGTCGCCGCTCGCCTACGCCAGTACATAACAGAAACCGGGCTAGAGACGAGGCGCGCCTTCGATCAATTCATCGTTGACGCTAGACGGATCGATACGGCGATCGGGGCGTGCGACGAATTTCGAAAGACTCTAGAGCGAGCAAAAATAGTTCATGCGATTGACGCTGATCGAACCGCGGTCGTAGAAGCCCTCAGTGAGACGAAATGCTATATAGAAGCCTTGTTGGTTCAGCTAGAGGGAAGCGATGCGCCCGTGGCAGATGCAGAGACTCTCGAAGGCCAGGAGTAAATCGAATGATCCTGGATCTACTTGCTGCATGGGATTTGTGTAAGCGCTGCGCCGACTACCGCCCACAAAAGATAACCTTCGGACGGGCATTTGCTTGGATTCAGCAATTTCACGGCAAAGAGCGTGCAGCACTTCGCAAAGCCACTCCACACATAAAGTACTTTAGCGAACAGGAAATGGTTAGCGATCTAGTTCAAGCCAACAAAGAGCTGCTTGTGAAGTTAGATGCTAAGGGCGTAAAAATCAGCGAGATTATTTATGTCGGGATTCACGACGCTGGGAGCAGTAGCCATGTCGTTCTGAATTTGCTTCGTGATCATGGGCGACTTGAGAAAGCCGGGTGCTCGTTTGTGACAGTTGGACCTCACAATATGATTGACTTTAGAACACTAACGACAAAGATTAGAAAAGGCGCAATAGTCTACGTAGATGACTTCGCTGGAACGGGAAATCAGTTTTGTAAAATTCGAAAGCAAGTCTCGGAAGTAATTAATGGGAATTTTAGTGAATTTGTGCTTCTTCACGCAGTATGCGAGGAGGGCTTAAGTCAAATTATTAAGAACGATGTTGAGGTGGTCAGCACACTTGTTCACTACAAGACTGATCGTCCGCTACACGAGAATAGTTCGATACTTAACGAATCGGAACGAAAGCTGCTTCGTACGCGTTGCCTACGTATTAGCAAAGGCTATGGGCTAGGGTATGAGCGCTTGGCCTCGATGGTTGTTTACTATCGAAATTCGCCGAACACTACGCCGCTCATATTTCGAGGAGATTTGGGACAATATCCGTATGTGGGACTTGTCCCTCGAACAACAGACTTTTCTCCCGCGTCAGTCTAGCGCCTGGATCAGCGCGCGAGTCCTCGGTCTGCTAGTTGCCAGTTGAAGCACGGCTAGATACCGCCAGCACGGAAGACACGACCGAATTTCGAACTCGTGGAATTTCACTCTTCGAGAGTTCCGTCAAGTCGACCCTCGTCATACCGGAGCATTGAAACTAAGTAGCCGCTCTGCTCAAACTCTAGTTCAACTCCTCTAGCGCCGCATCGATAACCTTCTTCATACGAACAGTGACGTTTTTATCCTCTATCAGATGCCTAGCATCTTGCCGCCAATCAGGCGCGACAGAGTATCCACTCTCACTCCGCTTTTCACGATTAGGCTCTTGGATCAGTAATCCCTTCGTCACCAAGAAACTCAAGTAACGATCTTGGGAGGCACGACCGACCAGCGATGCGGACCTGTAGAGGAGACGAGACTTCCAAAAGAAGTTACTCGACCGAAATCCTACCTTCAGGATTTTGTACAGGTTGTCTCGCACGACTTCAAATTGCTGCATTGCGCCGTCAGCTTGGGTACTAAATGCCTCAAAAATATTCTCGCTAAAAGAACACGAATGATCGAAATTGTCTCTCCGAAGCTTGTTTGGTAAAGCATTCCTATCAAAATTAATTTCTGAATTAAAAAACACCGCTCCTTCTTCAGGAAAGACACATTTTTCTAGATTTGTGAAGTTTTCTAGATATGCGTTGCTTATAGTCACATCTCGCAAATCTAAGGGAACAAATTTTCCAAAAATTGACATTCCATCCCAATTGTTACCCTTGAACAAACCAATCAAAGCAGACGAGCGCTCCTGCTTATTTGAGCTCTGTCGGAACGCAATTGCCCAATATAAAAAGCCACTGATTGCCCGGCGCTCCAACGAGCGCGAGCGACCTGTTTCAACCGAAATGCGATACTTAAGTAGAGCTTGAAACCACTGCGTCACCCGATTCACGTCCAACTGAAGGCTCGATCCGGCAAGCACACGGAGCTCGTCCATAAGTGCGCCCTCTCCGCGATGGCACTCAGCTACAAAATCGACCATTGGGTTTGAAACAAAGTTTCCTGCACCGATCCATCTAAATAGATACCTCGCCTTAAGCAAGGGAGACAATGAGTCATACTTAAATTTGAACGCCGTACCATTACTTTGCGATAGTAAGAATGGACCGCGGGCGAACTTCTTTTCTACCGATTTGTCATTAATTTGAAGATCAAGAAAGAACTCCCTCAGACGCTCGACTCCAATTGTGGATTGTGGCGCCTTCAGTGTTTCTAACAACAATTCATAGAAATCGTCGACCGATACGCCCTTAAGAGCCTGCTTGGTAATTTCTCGTTCGATTATCTTTACCAGGAGGGTGTCGATAGGCTTATCGCTTATAAAGAACTTTGAAACCTCTAGGCTCTTTGTAACTACTGGCGTCTCTGATTTCGATTGAAGGTAGTCACAAATCAATGACGCATACAAAGGAATAGTGACGCGACTGTCTTCCGAGTTATCTCGAAAAGATAGAAGAAGCTGATTCGCCTCGGCGATTTGCTCCTTCTGCAGTCGCTTATTTAGATACGTATTGACGTCTGTATCAGAAAATCCCACAAGTTTGCTGACTGCCACATGGTCAAACTTTTTAAATCGCTCTAACAAATAGTCTCGCACTGTAATAATTACGAGTACTTTCCTAAAAGACTGATTTAGGTCTGTCAGAGAGTTCATGAATGCATCTACATCTAGCGTGTCAGCCAAATGCGATTCGAGCTCATCGAAGCCATCGATTACGAGAATTACGTTTCCACATCCTAGGTTGATTTCAAAGTTATGCGCCTCAATTGACTCCTCTTCTCCTAGCGCACCCACCTTTATAGCCAACGCATACAAGTCGCGAACCGAGCGTATTTCTTGTGAGCTCGGCAACTCTCGAAAATCTGTTGCTGAAATTAGAATCGCTCGTTTCTTAGGATGCTTATTGACTTGAGATATCAGGGTATTGCAGAAGGTTGTCTTTCCTATGCCCGCGGGTCCCACTATGACTTGCGTCGGATGGACGTTTTGAAGATCATCAAGAACATCTTTTAGATAGCTTGAAGTGGAATATGGCGGCAGGCTATCCCGTTGTATGAACTCGGATAAGGCCGTATCTTGAAGGTGCTGATCAATAAAATGATCCGTGATCATCGGATTGCTTTCGGTATTTCTAAAATGGCTTGGCAAACATTGATTCCAGACCAAGTCATCAAAGTAACTAACCGAAGTAATCTTGGTTAGCTGGGGAGCGAAGATCCTTGCTTGCGCCTCAAGAACCGATTTCAATCTATCGATTTCTTTCCCGTCGGTTCTAGTTACGCGCGGCGTAATTATGTCAAGCGAGTTAGGAAGGGAATTGCCGATCGTTTGTGAAAAATCCAGAAGCGACTTTTCTATTGCGGATCTTGTTTTTAGGAAGAGAAACCCTTTAGTTAAATTCCCCCCTAAATCAACAACAATGTAGTCATATGCAATATTTGTGGCTTGTTCAGCTTTTGATATGCGGGTCTGAACATCACTTTTAGGGAAACATAGCAAGACAACTTCGGATGCACGCGGATTCTCGAAAATTGGCTTATTTCGAAGCCTTGGCGGAAACTCAGACTCGATCTTTTCTGGATAGTTTGGCTGGGAACAGTCGGCGAGTGCGCCGGAGAAGACTATCCGCAAGACATAAATCAGGACAGGCAGTGCAGACTCTTGGCCGATAGCGTCAGTCGACTTCGTCGATTGGCTGTCATGCGAATACAGGTTACCGATATTCTGTAAATATCGAATGCCTGCTCTGACTACATCAACTTCCCTTTTGGGTTCAGTCTTGGAGAGCAAGGTAGCAGCTGTGCTCGCAAGTTGATCCAACGACTTGTGTCCAGGGCTCGTAGGCGCTTGGTCTAAGGCCGAGATGACACACTTGCATATTCCTTCTGCAGCGGTCCGGTAAAGATTTGCAGCGGCTTTTAGAGGCTCTTTTGATTTGCTACATATCTCTTCTAGGGTTGAACTCAATCGCGAAGTAATGTCTTCGTAAGTGTCCATGTCTGTGTATTCGCCTTAGGCTCTAATGTGCGAAATTATTTCAAAAGCATTGTATTGCACGATACGACAATCCCGCTTGACCGAATTCTTGCACTAATTTCGTATGCGCCAACACAAGGAGCTGCGATCTACTGTACAGATATCAATGTTGCGGAAATTGGCGGTCTCGGCAGATAGTTCAGTCTGACGCCTCGCTCGGGATTCGCATCTACTTCCTGAGCCTTTGCGCGCTTACTACTGCCAAGGCCTAGATGCAGAACGTGGCCATAAGGTTTGAGAGTAGCCTCAGACCCAGTTTCTTTGCGAAACCTACAACCCCTTCCCCTCCAACCACCCCATAATCGCCCCCGCCACCTCGCTGCTTTTCTTCTGCAGCATCATCATGTGGCCATTCCCCCGCACGCCCACGTCCGCGAACCGCACGTGGTCGACCTTGACCCCGGCCTGCCGCAGGAATAAAGCGTTGCAGTGATCCGAAGCGATGTGGAATGACGCCTCGCTGTTAGTTTGCGTACTCCCCCCTCAACACCCCCGCCGCCTCCACCATCGCCCTAAGCTTCCCCTCCGCCACCGCGCGCGACAGGTACTTCATCCCGCAGTCCGGCGCGAGGATGACCATTTCCTTCGGTATGTACTGCAGCGCCCGCTTGATGCGCGCAACGACGGTCTCAACAGACTCAACCGCCGGGTCGTTGAGGTCCAGGCACCCGACCATGATCTGTTTGCCGGGCAGGGTGTTGAGCACGATTCAAGGCCTTCACGCCGTACTCGCGCGCCTTGTCGGGCCGCGCCTGCATGTAGGGCTCGTCGATCTGCACGACGTCCGCCCCGTGCGCGAACAAATCCTTGATCTCCGCATTCAACGCCACGGCGTAATCCATCGCCGCAGCCTCTTCCGACGGGTAGTACACGTTCTGCGCCTGCTGCAGCATGGTGAACGGCCCGGGCACGGGGATATTTGCGTGCGCCGGATCGGCCCGACAATTCGCGGCAGAAAATTCGGCCGCCCCGAGCGCCCGACGATCGACACCGGGTTGTCCTGGCCGATCTCCTCCTACGCGCGGTCGATCAGCCAGTCAGGTTGCGGATAGCTGCCGACCAGGGTGGTGGGGAAGAGCAGGTTCAGGCGCGCGCCGCCAAGGGTTGCTTGACCGCCCAGTACAGGAACTCCGGCGCAAGGTCTGCCCCATTCGGCCAGGTGACGGTCTCCAGCTCCGGATGGACCGAGACCTGCGCAAACAGCGACACGTCCTTCAACGGTTCGAACATCGGCCCCCAGAGTTCAGCGCTGAGATCGGCGATGCCAGATACTCCGTCCTGGAAACGGAGCCAGAGCCTGTACCCGTCCAGAGGTCTTACCTCAACCACTTTTGGAATCATGATCTACGCCAACACTTTCAGACCGTGCTTCCGCACCACCGACAGCAGCTTGAGCGCCATGCCGCTGGGCCGCTTTGCACCGGTCTCCCATTTCTGGACCGTTGATTCGCTGGTATTCAGGTAGTGCGCAAACACAGGCTGGCTCACCCGGCTTCGTTCGCGAATCTTCCTGATCGCCTGCGGGGCGATCGACGAGGGGACGGACAGACACGCCTCGTCGAACTCGCGCAGGGTGGTCTTATTGATCGCGCCCACCTTGTACAGGGCCCGCGCCGAGGTATGGATCGCCTCGAACGCGTCGCTCTTCGATTTTCGTTTAGTCGCCATGGCAGATCTCCGTGATGTCCTTCTCTTCCAAAAGCTGTTCAATCTGCACTTCCGTCAGTCCTGCATACACCTTCGCAAGAGCGCGAAATCCGGCCAGTTCGTCACCCGCAATGTTCGCGCGATCTCTTTTCGCAAACAAATACTCAAAGAACCAAAGGCGGCCGCCCCTGGCAAGAATGATCGAACGATGCATGTTGTCGTTCAGCCGCTTCTTGAAGACGCCACCGCCCAGATCATCGGCCTGGCCGCGCATGGCTTCACCGATCGCCGCACACAACTCGCCATCGGCGATGCGCGCTTTTCTTGCCGCTCTCGCAAACCACGCCGTCTTGAAGACGCGCGATCCAGACTGACCAGTTTTACGCATTGTTAGTGTCGCACCAGGTGCTATCTATTTCAAGTGGGTTTTCAAGCGATAGGGCCGCCGACAAATTCGCTGCCTTCATGACAAACGCCTGACGAAGCGGCATGGTTTACCCGGCCTCTCCAACCGCAGCGGTGCTGCTTTCTTCCGTTTCGCTTGGCTTGCCGACCCGCCTGAATTAATCTCCTCGTCCCTCCGGAGGAACCCTCATGACCTCACGCCACGAACTGACCACCCGCCGTACCTTCCTTCTCGCCGCCACCGCACTCACCGCCGCGCTGCCCTTCGCCACCCTCGCCCAGTCAGGCACAAAACTCAAAATCGGCACGCTCGGCTCCGGCCGGGTCGGCAGTGCGATCGGCCGCGCCTGGGTGAAGGCGGGCCACGAGGTGATGTTTTCATCGCTGGACCTCGAGGCCGACAAGAAGCTCGCCGCGAGCATCGGCCCCGGCGCGCACGCCGGAACGCCGCGCGAGGCGGCCGCGTTCGGGCCGGTCGTGCTGATCTCGGTGCCCTACGCCGCCCTGCCCGGCATCGGCCGCGACCTCGGCGAACTGATCAAGGGCAAGGTCGTGATCGACACCTGCAACCCCTTCGTCGGACGCGACGGCGAGATGGCGGCCGCCGCGCGCGCCAAGGGCGTGGGCCTGGCCTCGCAGGAATACCTGCCCGGCACGCGAATCGTGCGCGCGTTCAACGCAATCGGCGCGGCGCGCATGGGCGATGCGAAAAACAACAGCGAACGCATCGGCATGCCGATGGCCGGCGACGACGCGGAAGCAATCAAGGTCGCCTCCGCGCTGGTGCGCGATGTAGGTTACGAGCCGGTGCTGGTGGGCACGCTGGCGGGCCTCGGCAAATACCTGATGCCGGGCACACCGCTGGCGGGCGAACACTCGCCGGACGAGATCCGCAAGATCGCAGCGACACTCAAGTAGGCAAGCGAACCCCGGGCAATCGCGCGGTCATTTGCCCGGGATCAAACTTAATTCCGCATCTGGTGTCTAAGCTGTATCTACCAGTCAGCGAAGGCCAGGTGCACCATGGCTACACATATTCGCACGGACGAACTGTCTCAGGATCTGTTTGAAGATCCGCCTGTAACGCGCCGTCAGAGCTCAGCAATCCTTGACCGGACGCCGACCGAACTTCGTTCGGCACGCGCGCTGAGCCGCACGCTGCACCAACAGAAAACCAGTCGCGAGAAAAAACGCATCGTCCACCTGATCTGCCTGAACCTGATCACCATGTTGAGGCACGGGCCGGGCAGCTGACCGGTGGCCGCCGGAGGTTCGATGCAAGCTCCTCAGCCCGCCCGGATCGCACCACCCTCCACCAGCGCTTCGATCTCTGCGTCGGTGTAGCCCGCCTCCCTCAGCACCTCGGCGGTATGCTCCCCGGGACGCGGCGCATGCCGTTCGAGCGCGGGCGGCGAGTCAGACCACTCGGTGGCCACTGCCATCTCGGTGATGGTCCCCTCGCTCGGATGCTCGACTTTCCTGAAGAAGCCGGTCGCGCACAGATGCGCATCCGACAACACATCGTCGATCGAGGCCATCCGCGCCGCGGGCAGATCGGCCGCGGCAAACAGAGTCAGCCACGCGGCGGTTGTGCGCGTGGCAAGCACGCCGCTCAGGTAACCGTACACCGCGTCGATGTTTGCAGCACGTGCACCCTGCGAGGAAAACCGCGCGTCCGTTTCGAACAACGCCGCCTGGCCGATGGCTGCGAGAAACGCCTTCCAGTGCTTGTCGGTATAGATCAGGGTGCACAGATACCCATCGCTGGTGCGATATGGCCGCCGGTTCGGCGTGAGGCTGCGCGCATAGCCGGCCTCGCCCAACGGCGGATCGAACAGCCGGCCGGCCAGATGTTCGCCGAGCACCATGGACAGAAACCCTTCGAACATCGGCACATCCACACGTTGGCCGCGCCCGCTGCGCTCGCGATGCACCAGCGCACTTGCGATCGCGAAGGCAAGCTGCAGGCCGACCACGCGGTCGGCGAGGATCATCGGCGCATAGCGCGGGACCTCGGCACCGGCCTTCTGCGACAACCACGGAATCCCCGTCATCCCCTGGATCATGTCGTCGTAGGCGGGACGCTCGGCGTATGGCCCGCGCTGGCTGAAGCCGAACGCACCGACATACACAAGGCGCGGATTTATCGCAGCCACATCCTCCCAGGCAAGGCCCAGCCGGGCCATCGCCTGCGGGCGGATGTTATAGACCAGCGCGTCCGCGTTCGCCGCGAGACGAAGCAGTACCTCGCGCCCGGCCGCATTCTTCAGGTCGATGGTCACCGCGCGCTTGCTGCGGTTGGTGCTGAGATAGAGGTGCCCCATGCCGGGATTCTTCATCGGCCCCGACAGGCGCATCACATCCCCCTCGGGGGGCTCGACCTTGATCACGTCGGCGCCGTAGTCGCCGAGCATCTGGGTAGCGTAAGGCCCCATCACTACGCTGGTCAGGTCGAGGACACGCACCCCCGCTAGTGGTCCGGCCATCGGACTAGTCGGCTTTGGCGCCGGAGAACTTCACCACCTTGCCCCACTTCTCGTAGTCGGTGCGCAGGAACGCGCTGAACTCATCGGGCTTGAGCGTCCAGGTATCGTAGGCCTGCAGGCGGATGCGCTCGCTGACCTCGGGCGTATGCAGCGCCTTCACGAGCTCGGCGTTGAGCCGCTCGACGATCGCCCTAGGGGTACCGGCCGGGGCGAACACGCCGAACCACAGGTCGCTGCCTGCTTCGCCATAGCCCTTGACCCCGGCTTCGACCATGGTGGGAATGTCCGGTGCATAGCCACTTCGTTTGGAACTCGTGACCGCCAGCGCGCGCACCTTGCCCGCGCGAATCTGCGGCAGACTGGTGACAAGGATGTCGAACATGCAGGTGACGTTTCCGCCGATCACGTCCACCAGCGCTGGTGCACTGCCCTTGTAGGGCACGTGCAGCATGGGCGCGCCGGTGAGCGATTTGAGCAGTTCGCCCGAGAGGTGGTTGGTCGCACCGGTGCCGCCGGAGGCGAAGCTCACCTTGGCGGGGTTGGCCTTGGCGTAGGCAATCAGTTCGGCGACCGATGTCACGGGCACGCCCGGATTCACCACCAGCACGTTCACGTACGACACCACCGGGGTAATCGGCGCAAAATCCTTGAGTGAATCGTAGGGAAGTTTCGAATACAGGTGCGGATTGATCGACTGCGTGCCGGTGTGGCCCATGCCGATGGTGTAGCCGTCGGGCGCGGCCTTGGCCAGTGTATCCATGGCGATACTGCCGCCGGCACCGACGCGGTTATCGACGACTACCGTCTGTCCGAGCGCCTGGGAGAGCTTGGGCGCAATGGCTCGCGCAAGGACATCGGTGGGACCGCCGGCGGAGAACGGAATCAACCAGCGGATGGGCCGGTCAGGATAGCTTTGGGCAGTTGCTGCACCGGCAAACAGGGTCAGCAGCGCGGCACAGGCCGCACGTATCGTATTCGACTTCATGTTTTCTCCTGGGTATTGGCCGCACTGTGGCGGCTTTCGAAAGAATCGCCGCCGGCGGGCGGCACGTACTGATCATTGTGTAACTACGCGTTGTGCGGCTATGCCGCCTCGCGCATCATTTCCCGCGCGATGATGATCTGTTGGATCTGGCTGGTGCCCTCGTAGATGCGCAACAATCGCGCATCGCGGAACAACCGCTCGATCGGGTACTCCTTGATGTAGCCGTAGCCGCCGTGGATCTGCATCACGCGGTCCGCAATCCGCCACACTGTTTCGGTGGCGAAGTATTTGCAGCAGGCCGATTCCTTCACGATGCGCATCCCGGCGTCCATGTCGCGCGCGGCCTTCTCCACCATCGCGCGTGCCGCAAAGGCCTCGGCCTCGCTGTCGGCCAGCATCGCCTGGATCATCTGGAAACTGGCGATCGGCTTGCCGAATTGCTTCCTCTCGGAGGCGTAGCGCACGCCCTCGTCGATCAGGCGCGCGGACAGGCCCACGGCGACGGCCGCCATGTGCAGGCGGGCATGGTCGAGCGATTTCATCGCGGTCTTGAAGCCCACGCCCTCCCGGCCGCCCAGCAAGGCGGCAGCCGGCACGCGGCAGTCTTCGAAGATCACGTCCGCAGTGTGCGAGCCTCGAAAACCCATTTTCTTGTAGTGCGGCGCCACCGTGATGCCCGGCGTGTCGCGGTCTACCAGGAACGCCGAGATCCCCGCGGGGCCGGCTTCCTTCGGCGCGGTGCGCGCAAACACCGTGAACACGCCCGCGTGCGGCGAGTTGGTAGTGAATCGCTTCGAACCGTTGATGACATAGTGGTCGCCGTCGCGGGTGGCCCTGGTGACGAGCGACGCGGCATCCGATCCCGCATCCGGCTCGGTCAGGCAGAACGAGGCCAGCATCTTTCCTGTCGGCGATCGGTGGCAGGTAGTGCCTGCGCTGTTCCTCGGTGCCGTCCTTGAGGATGCCCAGGGTTCCCACCCCGTTGCTGGTGCCGAAATACGAGCGAAACACGGGCGACGCGTAGCCGATCTCGAACACCACGCGCGCCTCCTCGTACATCGTGAGACCGAGGCCATCGTACTTCTCCGGAATCGTCATGCCGAACAGGCCCAGTTCGCCGAGCTGGTCGGTGATGCGCTTCGGGGATCTCGTCGTCTTCCTCGACCTTGGGTTCGGCCGGGATCAGTACCTCGCGCACGAAGCGGCGCACGGCCTCGACCATCGGCGCTATGTTGTCCTCGCTGGCACTACCTTGCGTCATTTTTATTCTCCCTTCTGCGTTTTTATTCGCTCGGCCACCTCGCGGTAGTGCCGATGCAGGATCTTCAGGTGCTTTTCCATCTCGGCGACGGCCTTGTCCGCGTCGCCGGCGCGCATGTGCTTCAGGAGCCGGCGGCGCGACTGGATCACGTCCATGCCCATCACCGAACCCACCTGGCCGACAAACTCGCGCAGGATGTTCATCATCGCGGCCATGGTCATGGTCAGCACCGGATTCCCAGTGGTTCTCGCGAGGAGGTTGTGAAACTCGATGTTGAGCTGGGTCTTCACCGGCATTCGTCCGGCGAGGGTGTCCTGCTCGGCAAGGCGTACGTTTTCTTCCAGCATCGCGAAGGCCGCCGCGTCGGCGCGCTCGGTGGCCACGCGCACCACCACCGACTCGATCCACAGGCGGGCCTCGGTCAGTTGCTCGAGCGAGATCCCGCCCACATAGAACATCCCGCGCATCACGTCCGAGACCGCGTCCGGCCGGCCTTCGGAAATGAAGGCCCCGCCAGTGGCGCCCTTCTTCAGGATCACCATTCCCATCGATTCGAGCTCGCGCAGCGATTCGCGTACCGCGTGACGGCTGATCGCGAAGGTCTTGGCCAGTTCGCGCTCGTTCGGCAGGCGGTCGCCTACGCGCAGCTCGCCGGCGCGCACCTGGGCGCGGATCTGTTCGCTGACGGCTTCGAAGTTGCGCTGGGTTCTGACTGCGGCCAGGGCCATGGATTGGAATTCAATGATTGGACCATTGAATTCTACCGGTCCCGGAATATAAGCACAAATCGGATCTGGTCCGGAATGCCTATTGCTGCCACTTTTGACCAAGAACCCCCAGCCAGCGCGGGTTTCAGCTCAGATTGCTGCCATCGCTCCGGTGGAGAATCAGCCCGGCGAGTGTTTCCCCGGCCGCCAGCCCGAGGCCGTCATGTGCTAACGGATGCGCGTGAAATGGGGCTGACTCCGGGCATGATTGCTCTGGATTGGGCGTGGATCGTGCCTGTTGATGGCGCATGTCCTTGCGTGCCGCAACGGCGTTTCGCCAGTCCCGCAGCCGCACCCCGGGCTGGCACACCGATTGCTCCACTTCCTCCATGGAAACCCCCTCCACCTGCTGCTACTGCGGCGTCGGCTGCGGCGTACTGATCGAAACCGGGCAGGGCAGGATCACCGGCGTGCGCGGCGACCCGGCCCATCCGGCCAATTTCGGGCGGCTGTGCACCAAAGGGGCGACGCTCCACCTCTCGGCCACGCAGGCCAACCGGGCCCTTTACCCCGAGGTCCGGCTCGCAAAAGACGCGCCCCGCAGGCGCACGCCCTGGCAGGCCGCGCTCGGCCACGCAGCGGAAAAGTTCGCCGAAATCATCGAGCAACACGGCCCGGACGCGGTCGCGTTCTACATTTCCGGCCAGCTGCTGACCGAGGACTATTACGTCTTCAACAAGCTCGTCAAGGGATTGATCGGCACCAACAACGTCGACACCAACTCGCGCCTGTGCATGTCCTCGGCCGTGGCCGGCTACAAGAAGTCCCTCGGCGCCGATGCCCCCCCCGCGTGCTACGAGGACATCGACCACGCCACCACGCTGTTCATCGCCGGCTCGAACACGGCCTTCGCGCACCCGATCCTGTTTCGCCGGATAGAGGACGCCAGGCGCAAGAACCCGCACCTCAAGATCGTCGTGGTCGACCCGCGCCGCACGGTGACGGCCGAGGCTGCCGACCTGCATCTCGCGATCAAACCGGGCACCGACATCACGCTCTGCAACGCGATGCTGCACGTGATCGTAGCCGAGGGATTGATCGACGAGGAATTCATCGACGCCTATACGGAGGGCTACGCGGCATTGGCAAAACTGGTTGCCGACGCGACCCCCGAAAAGGCCGCCCAGGTCTGCGACATCCCGGCTGCGGACATCGTGCGCGCAGCGCATCTCTTCGCGCGCTCGAAGGCCACCCTCTCGATGTACTGTCAGGGACTCAACCAGAGCGCCGAAGGGACGTTCAAGAATTCGGCGCTGATCAACCTGCATCTGGCCACCGGGCAGATCGGCCGCGCAGGCGCGGGGCCGTTTTCGCTGACCGGCCAGCCGAATGCCATGGGCGGGCGCGAAGTCGGCGGCATGGCCAACCTGCTCTCGGCCCACCGCGACCTGGGCAATCCCACCCACCGCGCCGAAGTTGCCGCGCTCTGGGGCATTCCCGGCGTGCCGGCGAGGCCAGGAAAAACCGCGGTCGAACTCTTCGAAGCCATGCACTCGGGCGAGATCAAGGCCGTGTGGATCGCCTGCACCAATCCGGCCCAGTCGATGCCCGATGCCGGCCGCGTGCGCGAGGCCCTGCAGAAATGCGACTTTGTGGTCGTGCAGGAGGCCTACACCAACACCGACACTGCGCAGTACGCCGACCTGTTGCTGCCCGCCACCACCTGGGGCGAGAAGGACGGCACGGTCACCAACTCCGAGCGGCGCATCTCGCGGGTACGACCCGCGATTGCACCGCCGGGTGAGACGCGGCACGACTGGCGGATCGCGACCGATTTCGCGCGCGCGCTGGCCGCGGCCCTCGGCAAAAAGGAACTCGGCGCGCGCCTCTTTCCCTACGACACGCCACAGCAGGTGTTCGACGAGCACCGCGAAACCACGCGCGGGCGCGACCTCGACATCGCCGGTCTGTCCTACGCGATCCTCGAGCAGCGCGGGCCGCAGCAGTGGCCGTTCCCCGAGGGCGCGCAAACCGGCCGCGCGCGCCTGTACGAAAACGGTCACTTTCCCACGCCCTCGGGACGCGCCAACTTCGTTGCCACCACCAGCACCGGCGTGGCCGAAAAAGTCTCGGAAACCTATCCGCTGCAGCTCAATACCGGGCGCCTGCGCGACCACTGGCACGGCATGAGCCGCACCGGGCGGGTCGCGCAACTCTTCAACCATGTGGCCGAACCGGAACTCGCGCTGAACCCGGCCGAGCTGGAAGCGAGGAAGCTCCAGGACGGCAACCTCGTGCGCGTCGCGAGCGCGCGCGGTGCGGCCGTGCTGCGCGTGCGCGGCTCCACCGAGATGCGCCGCGGCGCCGCCTTCGTCCCCATGCACTGGGGCAGCCAGTTCATGGCGGGCAACGGCGTGAATGCGCTGACCTCCCCGGCGATCGATCCGTATTCGAAACAGCCCGAGCTCAAGAACGCCGCGGTGAGCATCGCGCGCTACGTGCCGGGCTGGCGCGCCCTGTACCTGCGGCGCTGCGCGGATGCAGACGCAGCAGCTGCGCTGGCTGCAGGCATCGCGCCCCTGCTGCAACGGGTCGATTACGCCTCGAGCACGCTCGCGGGGCGCGAGGCGCCGCTGGTGCGGCTCGAGCTGGCGCATACGTCGTTTCCGGACCGCGCGCTGGTAGCGCAGCTCGATGCGCTGTTCGGACTCTCTAACGAGGCCGAGCTGCTGCTCTACCGCGACGCGAAGCGCGGGGTTGAGAAACGCGCGCTGTTCGAGGGCGACATCCTGGTCGCGCTGCGGTTCGAGAACGAGCTGCAGTCCGCGGGCTGGGTGCAGGAAGCCATGTTGTCGGACGCACAGGGCGGTGACCTGCGCAGTGCGTTGTTTGCGCCGCTCTCGATGCGGCCTGGCGGATTTGCACCGCGCGGACGGGTGGTCTGCAGCTGCCTCGATGTGGCCGAGCAGCCGATCCGGGAGATGCTGGAGCGCGGATCGTCGCTCACCGAACTGCAGGCCACGCTCAAGTGCGGCACCTCCTGCGGCTCCTGCGTGCCCGAACTGAAGCGCCTGGCGGCGCAGACGCCGGCGGTGCGCAAGGTCGCCTGAGCGCGCGCGCCGGAAACGCCATTGCTGCCATATTTTGGACTATCCCCGCGCCAGCCCTATGATTCAGGCTGGATTGCTGCCATTGCCAGTTTCAGAGTTTGAGGAAGACCTCCCCGTCTTCGACCTTCACCGCGAAGGATTTCGCGCAGCCTTCGTCGGGTGCCACGGCGCAGCCGTCCTCCAGCTGGATGTTCCAGTTGTGCAGGGGACACGCGACCTTCCTGCCGTGCACGATGCCCTGCGAAAGCGGCCCGCCCTTGTGCGGGCAGCGGTCCTCGAGCGCAAAGACTTCATTCTCCCCGTTGCGGAACACCGCGATTTTGCCGCAGGGGCTCTTCACGACGCGGGCGCCCAGCGGCGGGATGTCTTCGACGCGGCAGGCGCGCACCCAGTGGATGACCTCGGCAATCACGGCGGTATTCACGCGGTCTCCAGGAGTGTGAATTCGCGCGCATCGGCGCCCTCGACGCGTTCCTTCCAGGGATCGGGCTCGCCTTCGAGCGCGTGGCGCAGCCGCGCATGGAGTTCCTTGCGGTTGGCCACATCCTCGACGACCTTCTGCTTCACGTAGTCCAGACCCACGCGGGCGACGTAGTGCACCGTCCGGTCGAGATAGCGCGCCTCCTCGCGGTAGAGCTGCAGGAACGCGCCGGCGGTTTCCAGCACCTCGTCGTGCGTCGCGAGCTTGCAGAGAAACTGCGCGACCTCGGTCTTGATCCCGCCGTTGCCCGCGACGTAGATCTCCCAGCCCGAATCCACGCCGATCACGCCCACGTCCTTGATGCCAGATTCGGCACAGTTGCGCGGGCAGCCCGAGACCGCAAGCTTGACCTTGTGAGGGGCGTACATCCGCCAGAGGTCTTTCTCCAGCGCGATACCCATTGCGGTCGAATCCTGCACGCCGAAGCGGCACCACTCGCTGCCCACGCAGGTCTTCACCGTGCGCAGCGCTTTCGCGTAGGCGTGGCCCGAGGGCATGTCGAGATCCTTCCACACGCCCGGGAGATCTTCCTTCTTAACCCCGAGCAGATCGATCCGCTGTCCGCCGGTGACCTTCACGGTGGGGATCTGGTATTTGTCGACCACGTCCGCGATCCGGCGCAGCTCGGACGCGTTGGTGACACCGCCCCACATCCGCGGGATCACCGAGAAGGTGCCGTCCTTCTGGATGTTGGCGTGCGCGCGCTCGTTGATATAGCGCGACTGGGAATCGTCTTTCGCCTCGTGCGGCCAGGTCGAAAGCAGGTAGTAGTTGAGCGCCGGGCGGCAGGTGGAGCAGCCGTTGGGCGTCTTCCATTCGAGGAACGCCATGGTCTCGGGGATCGCGAGCAGCTTCTGCTGGCGGATCGTGCGCCGCACTTCTTCGTGCGTATGCTCGGTGCAGGCGCAGACCGGCTTCATCTTGGCCTCCACCGCCTGGTAGGCGCCGCCCACCGTTGAGGCGAGGATCTGCTCGACCAGCCCCGTGCACGACCCGCAGGAAGACGAGGCCTTGGTGTGCTTTCTCACGTCATCAAGGGTAAACAAGCCCTTTTCCTTGATCGCACGTCACGATCACGCCCTTGCACACGCCGTTGCAGCCGCAGACCTCGGCGGTGTCGGCCATGGACGCAGCCTTGCTCTCCCCGGCGTGTCCGGCGTTGCCCAGATGGCTCTGCCCGAACATCAGGTGCTCGCGCATTTCGTGCACGTCCTGACGATCGCGCAGCAGCTGGAAATACCAGGAGCCGTCGACGGTGTCGCCGAACATCACGCCGCCGACGATCCGGTTGTCCTTGAGCACCAGCTTCTTGTAGACCCCGCCGACCGCGTCGTGCAGGACGATCTCCTCGGTTTCGTCATTCCCGACGAAATCGCCGGCGGAAAAGAGATCGATCCCGGTGACCTTGAGCTTGGTCGAGGTGACCGAGCCTTCGTACCGGCCGATGCCAAAATGCGCCAAGTGGTTGGCCGCAACCTTGCCCATCTCGAACAGCGGCGCAACGAGGCCATAGGCGATGCCGCGGTGGGCCACGCATTCCCCGACCGCGTAGATCTTGGGATCAAAAGTCTGCATGGTGTCGTTGACCACGATGCCACGGTTGACGTGGATACCCGCCGATTCGGCCAGTGCAGTGTTGGGCCGGATGCCCACGGCCATGACCACGAGGTCGGCCTCGACTTCGGTGCCGTCCTTGAACTTCACCGCCTTCACGCGGCCGGCCTTGCCGCCTTCGGCCGAGCCGACGATCTCTTCGGTCTGGGTCTTGAGGCGAAACCGCAGCCCCTTGGCTTCAAGCGATTTCTGCAGCATGCCGGAAGCCGTCTTGTCGAGCTGGCGGTCCATCAGCCAGTCCATGAGGTGCACCACCGTGACTTCCATGCCGCGCAGCTTCAGGCCGTTGGCCGCTTCCAGCCCGAGCAGGCCACCGCCGATCACCACCGCGTGCTTGTACTTCGCCGCGGCGTCGATCATCGCGTTGGTGTCATGGATGTCGCGGTAGGTGATCACCCTCTCCAGCTTCGCCCCGGGGACCGGCAGGATGAAGGGGGTGGATCCGGTGGCGAGCAGCAGGCGGTCGTATTCGGCCACCGTGCCGTCGCCGGCAATGACCTCGCGGGCCTTGCGGTCGATTTTCGTGATGGTCTTGCCCAGGTGCAGGGTGATTTTGTTCGCGGCGTACCAGTCGACATCGTTCAGCATGATGTCCTTGAGCGTCATCTCCCCGGCCAGCACCGGCGAGAGCAGGATCCGGTTGTAGTTGGCGTGCGGCTCGGCGCCGAACACCGTGATGTCATACGTGTCGGGGGAGATCTTGAGAAGTTCCTCCAGCGTGCGCACCCCGGCCATCCCGTTGCCGACCATTACCAGCTTCATTTTCTTCATCGCTGCCTTCCCCGTGTGGCGCCGCGCCGCAGTGACTGCATACCCGCAAAAAAAATGGCGTTGTCGCGCAGGCCCCACCAGTCGCGGACCTGCACGAGAACGCCATTGTTCGAGGGCCGGACCTTCGTTGGTCCGGCCGGACGGAAACAGCCATGCAAGCCGTGTGCCACGGCTTGCATGGCCGGATTGCGGGAAAACATGCTCTTTTGCGGTGCACAAGCCTCATGCCGCGCGCCATGCTGCAGCACTTGCTGCGCAGCATGGCCCGGCCGCCGTACCGGACAGCTAGCTGAGCAGGTCGGAAACCGCGAGCAGCTGGCGGGAAACCTCACCCATGGACAGGCTGCGCTCCATGGCCAGCCTGCGCAGCGCCGCATAGGCCGCGTTCTCGTCCAGCCCGCGCGCTTTCATCAGCACCCCCTTGGCGCGATCGATGAGCTTCCGGTCCGACAGCCTGGTCTTGACCTCGGCCAGCTCGGTCTTGACTGCCTGGTAGGACTCGAAGCGCGCGATGGCGACCTCGATGATCGGCTTGACCCGCTCGGCCGCCAGCCCGTCCACGATATAGGCCGACACCCCCGCCTGCACCGCCTCACGTATGGCCGTGCTGCCGCGATCGGAGGAAAACATCACGATCGGACGCGGATCGCGCTCCGAGAGCAAGGCGACGTGCTCCAGCGTGTCTCGCGAGGGCGACTCGGTGTCGATGATGATCACGTCCGGCGCGTGGGTTTTCACCGCCTCGTAGATCATGCGCGGCTCGAATACCTCGGCGACCACCGTGTAGCCGACCTGTTCCAGCATCAGCCGAAGATAGAGCGAACGTTCTTCGCTGTCGTCGACGATCATGACGCGCAGCATGGGGCACCCCTGCAAGACAAGCTTCCGGACTGTGACATCCGCAAGAAGCATGCCCAAGAGATGCGGCGCTCAGGTTTTGTGCATGCCCTCGATCCAGCCGGAAATGGCGGCCAGGATGGTGTCGACTTCGCCGATCGGCGGGGCGATGCGCACCGCGATCCCGGGGTGCGCCGCGCCGATGGCGGCCACGCGCACCGGCAGGTCGTCCTTGAGGTGTCCGCCGTTGGCGAGGAATACCGGGACGATCGAGAGTTCGGTGGCGCCGCGTGCAACCAGGGCGCCGGCCGCGCCCTCGAGGGTCGGCGTCATGTATTCCAGGTAAGCCGGCTCGACCATCGCCCCCGGCATGCGTTCAGCCAGCATGCGCTGCAGGCGCAGCACCGGCTTGGACCAATCGGGGTCGCGGGCGCCGTGCGCAAACAGGATGATGCCGGTGGTCATTTTTCCTTCTTCACCCTTCCCATGAGATAGAACTCGTCGTTCGGCCGCATGCTGGTCAGGTTGGCCATGCGGTTGGACAGGGCAAAGAACGCGGCGATCGCGCCGATGTCCCAGATGTCCTCGTCCGAGAAGCCCTGATCACGCAACTCGTCCAGGTCGTCGTCGCCCACGCTCGCGGCATCGAGCGCGATGTGCATGGCGAAGTCGAGCATCGCGCGCTGGCGCGGGGTGATGTCGGCCTTGCGATAGTTGATCGCCAGCTGGTCGGCGATCAGAGGGTCTTTCGCACGGATCCGCAAGATCGCGCCGTGCGCAATCACGCAGTACTGGCATTCGTTGGCCCCGGAAGTCGCGACCACGATCATCTCGCGCTCGGCCTTCGTCAGGCCGCCTTCCTTTTCCATCAGCGCGTCGTGATAGGCGAAGAACGCGCGGAACTCCTCCGGGCGATGCGCCAGTGCGAGAAACACGTTGGGGATGAAGCCGGCCTTGTCCTGCACGGCAACCAGCTTGGTGCGGATATCCTCGGGCAGGGAGGCGAGTTCGGGTACCGGGAAACGACTGACGGGTTTGCTTTTCATTGTGATTCCGAATGGAATAAAGTGCCGGCTGGGAACGTATTCTAATAGGTTCCCTTCCCACCGGATTTCCACCCTCATGGAGAGCGTCGTGCCCAAACAAGCAGTCCAGAACCCTCAGATCGATCCGCATTTCCTCAGCCTCGTACCCCAGCCCCGGGTGAATCGCCGCAACTTCATCACCGGCAGCGTGGCCACGGGCCTCGCCGCCGGCTTTGCGCTCTCCGCCGGCCCGGTGCAGGCCGAGACCGCCATCACCACCGACTCTGCCGGCCTCAAGGGCATGGACTTCAAGGTCGCGGTCGAAGGCGGCCAGATGCCGGGTTACGCGGCGATGCCCGAAAAAGGCGGAAAGCACGCGGTCGTCATTGTAGTGCCCGAGATCTTCGGCATGCATCGCTACCAGCAGGACATCTGCCGGCGGCTCGCCAAGCTGGGTTATTTCGCCGTGACGTTCGATCCCTACTTCCGCAAGGGCGACCTGGCCAAGATGACCGACATCAAGGAGGTGCTGCCGATCGCCAACGCGCTCGAGGACAAGGTGATGCTGGCCGACCTCGATGCGCTGGTCGCCTGGATCGAAAAACAGCCCGGCGCAAACGCGAAGAAGTTGGGCATCACCGGCATGTGCCGCGGCGGACGCACGGTCTGGATGTACACCGCGCACTCGAAGAAGATCAAAGCCGGCGTGGCTTGGTACGGCCCCATGAACGCGAATCCGCCCGCAATGCCGCTGACGCCGCTGGACATCGCCGACCAGCTCCACGCCCCGGTGCTCGGCCTGTACGGTGGCGCCGACCCGGGCATTCCGGTGGTGATGGTCGAGCGCATGCGCGCCGCCCTGCTCGCCTTCGGCAAGGACAAGGAATCGATGATCCATGTCTATCCCGATACGCCGCACGCCTTTCACGCGGACTACCGGCCGAGCTACCGCAAGGAAGCCGCGGAAGACGGCTGGAAGCGCATGCTCGCCTGGTTCAAGAAGCACGGTGTTGCCTAGGTCTTGAAAGGGGGGGCTGGCCGCCCCCCCTCGGACCCCCCGCGGGGAAGGGGGGAGTACCCCCCCTCGGACCCCCCATTACGAAGTGATGTTCACCTGACGGGTGACGAGCACCAGCAGTTCGCCCGGCTTCACGCCCGCAATCAGCTTTTTCACCGCCGTGCTCTGCGCCGGCTCGGTGCCGCGCGCCTTGAAAGCGGCGCCCAGCAGTGTTGCCTGGGTGCGGCCTTCGGCGGAAAGATTGCGCTGGGTGCTGCACTCGTCGAGGCGAAACTCCGGTGGGTCCCCGACGCCGGGAACGGTCTGCGCATGGCGGATCATCACCGCGACCCCGCCTTCAGCGATCCGCTTCCAGACAGCGTCCGTCGCGGGCGGCGCCGCACGCGCAAGGCCCGGAAAAAAGAAAAAGGCCGGCAGCGCAAGTCCGCCGGCCTTGACGATGGAGCGAGCCCGCTCAGTCAGCGTAGACACCGGCCTTCTTGATCAGCGGACTCCACTTGGCGATCTCCGACTTCAGTTGCGCGGCGAGCGCGGCCGGTGTGCCCTGGGCCTGGGTCACCGGATCGGTACCGAGTTCGTTGAAGCGGGTCTTGACCACCGGATCCTTGAGCGCTTCCTGCAGCGCAGCGACGAGCTTGTCGAGAACCGGCTTGGGTGTGCCCTTGGGCGCGTAGAAGCCGTGCCAGACGCCGACTTCAAATCCCTTGAGCCCCTGCTCGTCGAGGGTCGGGATATCCTTCAGCGAGGCGACGCGGGTCTTCGAGGTCACGCCGTAGGCCTTGATCTTGCCGCTCCTGATCTGCGAGGTGGTGTTGGTGGTTTGGTCGCACATGAGGTCCACCTGGCCGCCGAGCAGGTCGTTCATCGCCGGGCCGGTGCCTTTATACGGCACCGTGGTGAGTTCGGTGTCGATCGCGCTCATGAACAGCATGCCGCACAGATGCGAGGCCGAACCGACGCCGGCGTTCGCGTAGGTCACCTTGACCTTGTTGGCCTTGGCATAGGCCAGCAGCTCCTTGAAGTCCTTGGCGGGAAACCCCGGCTTCGCCACCAGCGTCATCGGCACGTCGGCGATCAGACCGATCGGCTCGAAGCTGTCGACCACGTTGTAGCGCAGGGTGCGATACAGCGACGGCGCCGTGGACATCCCGATATGGTGCAGCAGGATCGTGTAACCGTCGGGGCGCGCCTTGGCGACATGCTCGGCGGCGATCGTACCGCCCGCGCCGGGCTTGTTCTCGACCAGCAAGGTCTGGCCCATCGGCTTGGTCATGGACTGCGCCATCACCCGCGCGACGGTATCGGTCGGACCTCCAGCGGCAAACGGAACGATGATCGTGACCGGCTTGGTCGGATACTGTGCCACGGCATTCGGCATCGCGAAGGGAATTGCAAGCGCTGCGGCGGCAAGCAGTGCGCCCTTGAATTGTTTCAACACGTGAACCTCGCTGGAATGGAGGGGCCTGACGGCCCCGGATGGGTTGCTTTACGGGGGCGGGATTATAGGCCAACGCCAGCCGAATACCAGCCTCCACGGAGCGCCAGTACTCTTCTCAGTAGTTCGACGCAACGGCCAGCGCGCTGGGTTTTTCCTCGACGCCGAACGCATCCAGCCGGTCAGACGTCGTTGAGCGCTGCAGGTCGCGCGGCCAGCGCAGGTCATCGTATTCGGTGCCGCGGTGCATGGTGCAGCGGTTGTCCCACATCACGAGATCGCCCACACGCCAGCGGTGGGTGTACACGAACTGGCGCTGGATGGCGTGCGCAGTCAGCTCGGCGAGCAGCGCCTCGGCTTCCGCATCATCCATGCCCTCGATCCGGCCGATGTGGGAGGCGATATAAAGGGAATCCCGTCCGCTCTCGGGGATGCGCCGCACCAGAGGGCGCCGCACCGGCGCGAACGCGGCAATCTCCTCGGGCGTGAAGGAGGTGAACCCGAGCCTGCGGCGCGAATACATCAGCGAGTGCTCGCCGATCAGGCCCTCGAGGCGCTTTTTCATCGCTGCGGGCAGCGCGTCCCAGGCGGCGCGCAGGTCGGCGAATTCGGTGTGCCCGCCGATCGGCGCCACGCTGCGCGCATACAACAGCGAGGCATAGCCGCTGGGCGCCTTGAACGAGCTGTCGGTATGCCACAGCCGGTTGCCGAGTTGAAACAACCTGATCCGCGCATTGCGATCCCACAGCTTGCCGTTGGCATCGAGGTTGGCGATGTCGGCGAATTCCTCGCGCACGCGCAGCTTCTCGTTGCGCAGCGCGACCTGCACGGTGCGCTCGTGCGGACCGAAATTGCGCGCGAAGGCGAGGTGCTGCTCCTGCGTGAGCGTCTGCGCTGGAAAGACCAGTACCGCGTACGTGGCGAAGGCCTCCTGCACCGCCTTCAGGGTCAACGCATCGAGCGGTTGCGACAGATCAATGTCGCCGACCTCGGCGGCGAAGCCTTCGGTCACCGGAAACAGTTTCATCGTCATGCCCGTTGGTCCCTGAACTTGTTGGTAAAGTATGCGCCCGGTCCGCCCTGCCGGACAACCCGGGCGACAGTCCCTGAGACAATCAAGGAGAGATTCGATGATCTACGAAATGCGCACCTACGCACTCAAGCCGCGCTCGCTGCCCGAGGTGATCAAGCGGTTCGGCGAGGCCTACGAAAAGCGCAAGGCCTTCTCTCCGATGGCGGCGTTCTGGTACACCGAGATCGGACCGCTCAACCAGATCATCCACGTCTGGCCCTATGCGGACCTCGCGGAACGCGGCCGGATCCGCGCGGCCTCGGTCGCCGGCGGCGACTGGCCCCCGAAGATCAGCGAGTTCATCGTTTCGATGCAGTCGGACATCATGCTGCCATGGCCGAACTCCCCCGCGCTCGAGCCCGGCGAGATCGGCCCGTATTTCGAGATGCGAACCTATACGCTGAATCCCGGCGACTACCCGAAAGTCCAGAAGGTCTGGGAGAAACCGCTCGCCGCGCGGGTCAAGATCTCACCAATCCTCGCGACCTGGTTCTCCGAACTGGGCGGACTCAACAAGTTCGTCCACATCTGGCCGTACAAGTCGATGGACCAGCGCATGGAGGCGAGGAAGCAGGCGCTGGCCAGCGGCACCTGGCCGCCGAGCGCGGGGCCCGGCGACGCGCCCTACACCACGGTTGCGCAGGAAACCAAGATCCTGCTGGCCGCGCCGTTCTCGCCGATCAGATAGCGGCGGACGGCAGTTCGAGCAGACCGGCGCGCACGCGTTCGAAAACGCCGCGCCAGTCGCCGATCGCCTCCTGCCTGAACAGCCGGGCGCTGCGATACCAGGGGCTGGTTTCGCCTTTGAGCTGCCAGCGCCAGTCCGGTATCACCGGCAGCAGGATCCACACCGGGCGGCCGAGCGCGCCGGCCAGGTGTGCGATGCTGGTGTCCACGCTGACCACCACGTCCATGAGTTCGCACAGCGCGGCCGTGTCGGCAAAGTCGGCGCCCATGTGACGGATGTTCGGATGGGTGGCGAAAATTTCGGCATCGCCGTCGCGCATATCCTTCTGCAGGCTGAAATACTTGTGTTGCGGGGGCAGGTATTGGACCAGTTCGGCGAGCGTGATGCTGCGCTTGGCGTCGCCGACGTTCGCGCGGCTGCCGCTCCATGAAAGGCCGACGCGTAATTCCTCAGGCTCGCCGAGTTGCGCGCGCCAGCGCGCCACACGTTCCGGACTGCTTTCGATATAGCGCCCGGGCGAAGGAACCGACTCAGGACCGGTTTCGAAAGCCAGCGGCAGGCTCAGCAGGGGGCAGTGGAAATCGAACGCCGGCAGCGCGCCGCCTTCCTCCACCAGCGTGGCCACGCCTGCGAGGCTCATGAGCAGCGTGCGCAGCGGCCGCGGCACTTCGAGTATCACGCGCGCGCCGCGCTCGCCTGCGGCCCGGGCATAACGACAGAACTGGATGGTGTCGCCGAAACCCTGTTCGGCATGGAGCAGCAGCGTGCGGCCCTCCAGGGACTGCGCGCCCGTCCACTGCGGCTGGGTGAATTCGCGCCGCTTGCCCAGCGTCTTCTCCAGCTTCTTGTGCCGCCAGCGCCACTCGTACTCCTTCCAGCCGCGCGCAAGGTCGCCCTGCATCAGGCAGCAGGTCGAGAGGTTGAAGTGCGCTTCCGCAAAGTTCGGCGCGAGCGAGATTGCGCGCTCGTAGCATTGGCGCGCCTCGTCGAGCCGGTTCATCTCCTGCAGCACGATGCCGCGGCCGCTCCACGCGCCAGGCTGGCCCGGCTTGAGCGCGAGCGCGCGGTCGTAGCTCGCGAGCGCCTCGTCGAGCCGCCACTGCTCGTGCAGCGCGGCCCCGCGATTGGCATGCGCCTCGGCGAAATCCGGCTGCAAGGCCAGCGCGCGCGCATAACTCTCGAGCGCCTCCGCCGGACGAGCCAACTCGAGCAGCGCGACGCCGCGGTTGCAGTGCGCCTCGGCGAACTGCGGCGCCAGTGCAAGCGCGCGCTCGAAATCCTCGAGCGCCTCGACCGGACGATCAAGCGACTGCAGGGCGACACCACGGCTGCTGAGCGCCTCGGCAAAATCCGGCCGCAGGGCCAGCGCGCGCCCGTAGCTCGCCATCGCCTCCAGTGGACGCCCAAGGGCCTGCTGCGCGACGCCGCAATTGCGGTGTGCATCGGCGTGGTCGGGATTGAGCGCCAGCGCTCGCTCGTAGCTTGCCAGCGCCTCCTCCTGGCGATTCAGGTCCTGGAGGACGACACCGCGGTTGTAGTGCGCCTCGGGGTAGTCCGGTCGCAGCATGAGCGCGCGGTCGTAGCTCGCCAAGGCTTCGTCGAGCCGTCCGAGGTCCTGCAGCGCGCTGCCGCGATTGAGGCAGGCCTCGGCATAGTCGGGCTTGAGCGCCAGCGCGCGATCGTAGCTCGCCAGCGCCTCCTCCAGCCTGCGCAGCGTCTGCAGCGCATTGCCGCGGTTGGAGTGTGCCGCCGCGTCGCCCGGGTTGATCGCAACCGCACGTCCGAGCAGGACGGCAGCTTCCTCGGTGCGTTGCGTCTGCGCGGCAATGATGCCGAGAAGATGGAGCGTATCGAACTGGCCGGGCATTGCCTTGAGGATGCGGCGGCACAGCTTTTCGGCTTCATTCCAGTCGCCCCGCGTATAGGCGGCGACGGCCTCGTGCAGGGCAAGCTGGTGGCGGGACGGAACGGATGGGGCGTGCGGCGCGCGCTTGGACATCGGAGGGGCCGGAATGTGGGCTCGGGCTGCGGGGCGAAGGTCGTGCGCAGTATAGCTGGGCGGGCAAGCGCGCCGCTCAGCGCAGGCGCCACCACAGGTCGAGCCTGGAGAAGGCCCGGAACAAAAATCCCCGCACGCCGTAGCTCTTCCAGCGCTGCAGCCGCTGCTGGAAATCGGTGACGCTTCGTCTCCAACGTGGCGGGCGTGCACGTTCGATCGCAAGCCGCTCCGTCTCGATATCGATGTCCGGCCCCCAGGCGGGCGTCAGATCGGAAAAATCGAGATCGGGATAGTCAGCGATGAAGGCAAGTTCACCAGCCTGCACCACCGGATAGACCACGCTGTCGGCAGGCTGGGTCGGATCCTGCAGCGCAGCCGGGTCGGGATCCAGGCGCGTCCGATAGGAGCCGTACCACTGGTGCCACGCCACCGGCACGCCCTCATCCGCCAGCAGGTTGCCCATGCCGTACCTGCGCGCATGGAATGGGCGCAACAGACGCTGGCGCGTCAGTTTCTGACCGATGCCGTAGTCGAATTCATAGTGCAGCGTTCCGGCGGGACGCGTCCCAAAGACGCCGCGCAGGCCCCATCGGCTCTTGAACGCGCGCAGGTTGAACAGCATGAAATTGGCTGCAGTGCAGCCTGGCGCAAATCGCAGCCAACCGCCCCACTGCGGCCACTGCGTCTTCCAGATGATGTCGGGCATGCGGATCCGCTCCTCAACCCCGACCATGTCGTAGCGCCCGTCCGCAAGCCCCTTCAGGTAGGGATCGAGGCTGGCGAGCAGCACCGTGTCGTGATCGAGGATGCACACATATTCGGTCTCGCAGCGCTGCAGCAGGCGCATATAGGCGTCGGGAAATTCGCGTTCCTCCAGCCAGTAGGTCACCCCGAACTCGCGCCGATAGATTTCCATTTCCTCAGCGCCGCCGCCGCGCCGCGATACCAGGATCGGCGCCTGCGGATGAAACCGCCGGATGGATTCGAGATGGATCCGCATCATCTCCTGACCCGACCAATAGGGAGTGACGAAGGAGATCATCGATGGGGTCGCATCAGCACAGCGCGTGGATGAGCGTACGGGGCCGAAAACGCATCGCGCATCGTACTGGTGCAGCACTCGTCAATGCAATCGCGATCGACAGATTTCCGCGTCCAGACCCGTGGACGACTTGATCCACCCGAGGGTGGCGTGGGTCCCGCCAACGATTTTCTTACCTGCGGCTGTCGGCATATACTTGAGCCTTCGCCGCGCGGGAATAGCGGCACGCAATTTGCCGCAGTCAGCGGCGCTTTCGGCCCAAGTCCAGATCATGATTTTTGCTGAAGCGCAACTTCGGGAGCGCGGAGAATTTGGCCATTGAAGTACTTTATCGTCCGGGATGCGAAGGTCCAGTCTGGACATGTCGGCCGTGCTTCTGAAACATGGCGACGGAGCGTCAGGCGTTTCATCGGGGTGTCCGGTTCAGATAGGCTGGTTTCAGGCGATGTCCTTGCGCGCCTGATGCGGCGCCTTCTGCTGCGGATCTGCCGGGCGCTGGGATTGAGCCGGGAAAATTGTGCAGATGCCCTGATAGCACTGGAGTTTCGGGCACGCGCGGCTCTCGTCAGACTCGGACTGGCAAAAAAAGGGCTTCTTGTGATAAACGGGAGCGCCGGGGGCGAGATGGGGTTCTATGCCCACTTCTGCGCGATCCTCGGCCTGCTTGAGTATTCCGAAAAGGCCGGAAAAGACTCTGCCGGGGTGCGGGTCAATTTCGCGGACAGGGGTTTGTACTTCGACCCCGCCTGCGGCGCGAATTCGTGGGAATACTACTTTCAACCCATCGATATCCGGCGCGAACCGGTGGCGATCGAACGAACGCTGGATTTCGAACAGCTCCGGTGGTGCGCCCTGCGTGGCGAGCGCATGCAACCCGCAAGGGCTTTTGAACTCATCGAGCGATACGTTCAGGTCAAACCGCATATCCAGCACAAGATCGATACCTTTGTGGGCACCCATTTCGAGGGCTTTCACGTCATCGGGGTTCACTACCGGGGCACCGACAAGTGGACGGAAGCGCCCCGCGTGCCCTATGAGGAGGTATACGCGGCGGTACGCGCCGCTATCGATACCGTCGCGGTGGATGATTTCCGATTGTTCGTCGCCTCTGACGAGCAGGGATTTGTGGATTGCATGGCGGGTGCGTTCCCCGGCAGGGTGATTTCATGGGAAACACGTCGTTCGGTCGACGGCAGCCCCATTCACTACAGAATGGAGAACATCTACAAAGAAGGCGAGGATGTGGTGATGGACTGCCTGCTGCTGTCACGATGCCACCAACTGATCAGAACGTCCTCGGATTTGAGCTTGTGTTCGACCTACTTCAATCCGTGCATCCCGGTCGTTCTGCTCAATCAGGAATTCATTGCCTGATGACGGGCGGGTCCGACAATCCTTCTTCGGCGGCGGCGTTCCGGCACTTGGTGCGACGCGTTCTGCTGAGGATCTGCCGGGGCCTGGGACCGCGCCAGGAACACTGCAAGGACCGCTTGCAGGCTTTGGAATTCTGGGCGCGGACGGTTCTTGTCAGGCTAAGGCTCGCGAAAAAGCAAATGATTGTGATGAACGGAAACCTTGGCGACGAAATGGGGTTCTACGCCCATTTCTGCGCGATCCTTGGTCTGCTGGCGCATCTCGAAAAGATGGGCGGGGGGTGGGCAGGGGTGCGGGTCGATTTCGAGGATCGGGGCTTGTATTACGACCCCGCGCACGGCAGGAATTCGTGGGAATACTACTTTCAACCCATCGATATCGGGCGCGACGCAATGGCGACGGAACGAACCCTGGATTTCGACCAGCAGGAATGGTGCGCGCTGCGTGGCGAGCGCCTGCAACCCGCGCGGGCATTCGATCTCATAGGTCGATACGTTCAAGTCAAACCGCATATCCAGTCCAAACTCGATACCTTCGTGCGCACGCAATTCGACAATTTTCACGTCATCGGGATTCACTATCGGGGCACCGACAAGTGCGGGGAGGCACCGCGTGTGCCCTATGAAGAGGTTCACGCGGCGGTTCGCACCGCAATCGGCGTCATTGGAACGGAGGATTGGCGATTATTTGTCGCCTCGGACGAGCAGGCGTTCGTGGATTACATGGAGGATGCGTTTCCCGGCAGGGTGATTTCCTGGGAAACGCGTCGCTCGACCGACGGCTGCCCCATTGATTTGAGGATGGAGGAAAACTACAAGAAGGGGGAGGACGCAGTCATGGACTGCCTGTTGCTGTCGCGATGCCATCAACTGATCCGAACGGCTTCGGACCTGAGTTTATGTTCGACCTACTTCAATCCGTACATTCCGGTCGTTCTTCTCAACCAGGAATACGAATCCTGATGGGCAAAATGGCATGCACGTGAGCGGAACTGGCTATCCTCGCGCGAGCCCCGTCCATCCGAGGGTCGCAGCCGGAATGCCCGGCACGCACGAACATTCGTCGCCGGGAATTCAAGCTTCCATTTCGACGAAATTGCCGTGGACGAGGCGCATCATTCGCCATGTGTACCGGAATTGGGGATTCAGGGAGTCCGGCTGCCACAACGTGCCGCAGCTGCTAGCGTTTCTTGTCTGGACGATCGGTGTCAGATTGGGCTTGGCGCGAAAGAAGAACCTCGTAATGGGTTGCGATGCCCCGCTTGACGGGTTTTACTGCCAATTCACCGCGCTTCTGGGTTTGCTCGAGCATTGCGAAAGATGGAACAAGGTCATCGCCGGGGTGCGGGTCGATTTCGGGGATCGGGGCCTGTATTACGATCCGGCACACGGCACGAATTCATGGGAGCATCACTGTCAACCCATCGATACCGGACGCGGGACGAAGGCGGTCGAAGCAAAGATAGACCTCGCCCAGCGCGATCAATTCAGGTTTCGTGGCGTGTCCATGCCGCGTCGAAGCGCTTTCGATCTCATAGACAAATACATCCGCGTCAAACCCCATATCCAGGACAAGGTCGATGCCTTTGTGCGCTCGAATTTCGAAGGCCTTCATCTCGTCGGGGTTCACTACCGGGGAACGGACAAGAAAACCGAGGCCCCTCTCGTGCCCTACGATACGTGTTGTGCCGCGATCACTGCCGCGCTCGCTGCGGCAGGATCGGATGAATATCGAGTGTTTGTGGCCTCGGACGAACAAACCTTCGTGGATTTCATGAAGAACGCGTTTCCGGGCAGGGTGCTGACCTGGGAGACCGTTCGCTCCCTTGATGGCACACCCACGCATCACCGCATGGAGAACAATTTCAAGAAGGGAGAGGACGCGCTGATTGATTGCCTGTTGTTGTCGCGATGCAGCCAACTGGTCAGAACGTCATCGAACCTGAGTTTGTGTTCGACCTATTTCAACCCGCACATCCCGGTTATCGCACTGAACGAGGACTACTGATGGAAGAAGTCATCCGGATGAACGACTCCGGAGATCCCGGTTCGGCGCCCCTGCGAGGGCACTGGATGAAGCGCGCCATCGCGCGCGCAACCCGGCCATGGGGATTCATGGAGGCCGGCTGCCACACCGTGCCGGAATTGCTCGCGTTTCTCGGCTGGACGCTCCTCGTCAGATCCGGGCTGGCGCGGAAGCGAACCCTGACAATGGTCCACGTGAGGGACGGATTCTTTTCGGAGTTCGCCGTGCTGCTTGGCTTGCTGGAGCATTTCGAAAGATGGGATCGAGTCATCGCCGGCGTGCGGGTCGATTTCGAGGACCAGGGTTTGTATTACGACCCGGCGTACGGCAGAAATTCGTGGGAGTACTTCTTTGAGCCGGTCCTTGTCGGGCGCGTGTCTCGCGCGTCCGAACGAACGGTAAGCCGTCGCCAGCATGATCGATTCGGCCTGCGAGGCCTGGTCATGCCGCGTGCACGGGCTCATGGTTTCCTGGCCCGATATATTCATCTGAAGCCACAGATCCGGGGCAAGGTCGATACCTTTGTGCGTGCCCATTTTGAGGGCTTTCACGTCATCGGGGTTCACTACCGGGGCACCGACAACTGGACTGAGACTCTCCGCGTACCCTATGAAGAAGTCGGTGCTGCGGTTCGCACCGCAATCGGTGCCATGGGGATGGATGATTGCCGGCTGTTCGTCGCCTCGGACGAGCAGGCGTTCGTGGACTACATGGAGAACGCGTTCCCCGGCAGGGTGCTTTCCTGGGAAACGCGTCGCTCCACCGACGGCAACCCCATTGATTTGCGGATGGAGAACAACCACAAGAAGGGCGAGGACGCGGTGATGGACTGCCTGTTGCTGTCGCGGTGCAATCGCCTGATGAGAACCACCTCCTGCCTGAGTCTGTTTTCGACCTATTTCAACCCGGACATCCCGGTTGTACTTCTCAATCCAGAATAGTGCAGGGCGAAAGCTCCTGCCTCCTGAGTACATATGTCCATTTTGAAGCACTTGTACAGAGCGCGGTCTGTGGCCTTGATACGGGAAAGTAAGGTGAATCGCGGGTGAAGTCTGATTCGAACTGGAAGCGGATTCTGCGCCGTGCGTGGAAAGCGATCCCACCGGAATGGCGGACGTCGCGTGCAGGACGTGTCCTGCGCGCGGGCCGTCGCGTCGCGCAGGCGATCAGCGACCATCCGAGGTATCCGGGCAACGGCTCCAGGATTTCGATACCGCATCTGGAAATCCATATCACCCACAAGTGCAACCTGACCTGCGAGAGCTGCCTGCATTTCACCAATCACCGGCATGCGGGAACGATTTCGCCGGACGACCTGAGGAAGTCGATGTCCCTGTGGAGCAACCGGCTGCTGCCCAGGCGCTTTGCCATCCTGGGCGGCGAACCGTGCATGCACCGCGAGCTGGTCGACATCGTCCGCATGACAGGGGAAATGTGGCCGCATCCCAGGACTGCGCGCGAGTTGGTCACCAACGGGCTGCTGCTGCACCTGCATCCGGGGCTTCCGCAGGCGCTGGAGGACACGGACACGAGCTTGTGCATCTCGATCCACAGCGACGGGTCGGTATCGCCGAAATATCAGGAGAAGATTCTCGCGAGGTCTTGCCCTGGCCAGGACGTGGCAAAGGGACTACGGGATCGATGTGGTCCTGGATGATTCGTTCAACGAATGGACCAGAGGTTACCGGGGCTTCGGCGATGAAAGCATGCCGTTCGAGGACAACGATCCGCAAGCGAGCTGGGACAACTGCGTGACCGGGCAGGAATGCTTCCAGCTGTTCGAAGATCACCTGTGGAAATGCGCGCCGCTCGCGTATCTGCGGCTGCAGGACCGGAAATTCGATCTGTCGGAGAAGTGGAAACCCTACCTGCAATATCAGCCGCTGGGCCCGGATTGCTCCGATGCGCAGATCGTCGAATTCTTCATGAGACGATCCGAAGCGGTCTGCGGCATGTGCCCCAGCAATCCGCAGAATTTCGTGAAGCCGGACCCGCTGCTGCCGGTGAAATTCCACAAGACACGGGCGAGACGGCCTGTGCCGGTAGCTGAACTACCGCATCTTCTGCCATGAAGATTCGCGTCAGTTCGAGGAGCGCCTGGCGCGCCAAACAGCAACGCGAGAAATCGGCCTGCGATCAGCCCAGCTGCAGGTTTCCGTTGGCCAGCAGGTCGTCCAGCAACGTGCCCGACATGGCCACGCCGTTGAGCAGCGCCAGGGACACGAAGCTGTCTCCGCCGCCGTTTGCATCGACATTTACCTGCGTGTTTCCGCCGCCCGCATCCACCAGTTCGACAAACTCGCCTACAACCGAAGGTCCCGGGGTGTAGCCGCTCAGCAGATCGCGCAGGTCGAGCACATCGCCACCCGCCCCGGCCGTGAAGTCCGTGATCGTATCGTTTGCGCCACCGACCACATCGTTCGGGCCGTAGTAGAAGCGATCCGAGCCGTTCCCGCCGGTCAATTCGTCGCTGCCTCCTGCGCCGACGAGCATGTCGTTGCCGTTATTGCCCGACAGCACGTCGTTGTCCGCGCCACCCGCAAGAACGTCGTTCCCGGTCCCGCCTGACAAGGCGACGCTGCGCGTCTCGGCTGAACCTTTCGCGGCCCAGTGCACTGCCTGCTCAAGCAACTGATCGGCATATCCAGAGCGCACGGGTTCGGTGTGAATACCCGAGAACTCGCTCTCCGCATACGGCTCCCCGAGGTAAACCGTCCGGCCCATTCCGGCAATGTCGGTGTATGCGATGACCGATCCGCCGGCGGGATGCGCAGCCAGGGAAACGGCATCCACGTCGATCTGCACCGCCCCTTCCAGTATCGTGCCGTTGATTCCGAAACCCTGCACCGTGCCAACGCCGTAGGTGATGTCGTGGCCGCCGACGACGGTGAAGGTCGAGTCCGACCCCGACGCAACCACCGCACCGGCCGGCGCGATCGGCGAAACGAAATCCGCGTCGGCGTTTCCAGCAAGCGTTGTCGTGCTCAGGGTATGCGCGAAGCTGCCTGCGGTAATGACACCACCTGCATCGGCCTCGACGTACTGCCGCAATGCGCTCCAGTACGCATCCGTCATCACATCTTCGCGCGATCCCGCATGGATAACGACATCGTAGCCGGAGAACAGGTTGAACAAATCGACCGTATTATCCGTAGCGTTGAGCTGTACCAGCGTTGCATTGAAATTGAAGTACGAGCTGTCGTTGAGCTGGAAGGAAATATCTTCAGCCGCCACCTGGCTGAGCGGTAGAGAGTCCGCTCCATCCGTAGTTACGTGTTCAAAGGAATACACCACCGCCACGCGGATCGCGCCGGTGGCATTGGCCAGGGAGAAGGAACTCGTATTCGTGTGGGTGCCGGATCCGTCCGTCCAGGTATACGCCATCCCAGAATTGCTGAAGGTCGCGCCGCCCGGCGTAAAGCTCAGCCCCGGCAGTTCGGCAGCCGTCACGTGAGTTCCGGCCGTTACGGCCGAGCCGTCGACCGTGGTGACGGTCCCGTTGCCGGGGACCGATACGATGAGCACATCACCGATCACGCCCGTGGGCGCGGCGATGTTCAGATTGACCTCACCCGAATCCCTGGGAACGATGACCTGCGAGTCCGCGTCGATGCCCGTCCCGTCGCTGACCGGGAAGACCGTGACATCGAAGGTCTTGATCGTCGTGGCCTGGCTGCCGTTCGACGCCTCGGTCGAAGTCGCCGCCACCGACAAGGTGAAAGTGCCGAAGTAATCGGCCGGCGGCGTGATCGTGAGGTTCGGCAGATCGGCCTGCGTCAGCGTCCAGGTGCCGTCCAGGTTGTCCGTGCCGGCAGAGAGCGTGGCACCGAAGGGCACGCCCGAGATCGTCGTCAGGGACAGGCTTTCCGAGCCATCCGTATCGGCCACTGCCGAGGCGATCGGCAGCAGGATCGCCATGTCTTCGTAGCCGTCGGCAGCCGAGCCGTCGTAGCGCACGTTATCGACCAGCAACCGGCCGTTCGCATCGATGTCCCCGGTGTCCACCACGCCAAAGCCGAGAGTCACGATTCCGGACGACTGAAGCAAGGGGTCCCCATCCAGATCGACGATGTAGTCGAAATGCTGCCAACCAGTGGACGCGTAGTTGTCCAGGTCGAAGGTGCCTGCAAGGCGCTGCGCAACGCCGTTGATCACGACGAAGGCGAAATCGCCATAGGGCCGGGCGTCGCCGGAGATGAAATCGTAGTCGAAACTGACCACCTGACCGTCCGACACGGCGAGCGATGTGCGCATCGCCGCGCCATCTGTCACGTTGGTAAAGACCGTGCCCGAACTCGGGTCGTAGGCGCCGTATGTTCCCGTATACTCATTGCCGGCAAGCCCGGTCAGTGCACCCTGTGCCAGGCCGAGGAAGCGCTCCAGATCCCCCTGCTCCACCCAGGAACTATCCAGCACGGCCATGCGCTCGCCGTCGAAGGGTGAAACGAAGCCGCTGTCGACTTCAACCGAAGACGCCAGACCCACCGCACCCAGGATTTCCCAGTTGTGGAAACTCGCAAGCTCGAAACCGAGGTTGGCGGGCACCGGAATGATCGGCGCATCCGCCACCGCCGCAATGTTCAGGCTGACCGTCGCCATCGATGTCGCACCGAATTGATCTTCCACGGTGTAGGTGAAGCTGGCCGGGCCATGGTAGTTCGCATCGGGCCGGAAGCTAAGTACGCCATCCACCAGATCGGCCGTGCCAAAGCTCACGCCCGAGACCGAAATGATCGTCGCAGTATCGCCCGCGTCTGGATCCGTGGCACCCGCTCCGGTCATTACGACGACTTCGTCCTCGAGGATGTTCCTGGTCTCATCGATCACCACCGGTGCGTCGTTCGCGCCCTGGATGCTGAAGCTGACCGTCTGGGTCGTACCGTCGAATGCGGTGACGGTGAAGTCTTCCACCCTGGTGGCGCCTTCACCGAAGTATTGCACCGCAGTGTTGTCGACTGCGTAGGTGTAGCTGCCGTCCGTGGCCAGCACCAGCGTGCCGAGGTTGCCGGGTGCACTCACAACCGAAGTCTGGAAGCTGTTCTGACCGACATCCGCATCGCTGATCGTGATGACGCCCATCGCCGTCAGCTGACCCGCGATCACGGCCACATCTTCGGTCACGACATCGACCGAAGGCGTGCCGATCACGGCGGGACTCGCGCCGTTGATCGTGAAGCTCACCGTCTGGGTGGTGCCGTCCAGCGAGGCGATCGTGAAACTCTCGACCCGGATCTCGCCCGGCGTCAGGTATTCGACCTCGCTGTTGTCGATCGAATACGAATAGCTTCCGTCGCTCGACAGGGTCAGCGTGCCGAGATTGGTTCCATCGTCACTCACCAGCGTCTGGAACGCGGCCTCGCCCGTATCGACGTCACCGATCGAGATCGTGCCAGTAACCGTCAACAGGCCCGCAACGACATTCACGCTCTCGGTGAGCGTGCTGAAGGTAGGCAAGCCGATCGCGGCAGCATCGTTGGCGCCCTGGATGGTGAAACTCGCGAGCTGAATCGTGCCGTCGAACGAGGACACGATGAAGTCTTCGGTCCGCGTGGCGCCGGCGCCCAGGTACTGCACATCGGCATTTGCGACCGAGTAGGTGTAGTTGCCATTGACATCGATCGTGAGCGAACCGAGGTTCCCGGGAAAACCGAAGGCATCTCCAGTAAAGAATGCTTCACCGGCATCGGGGTCGCTGATGGAGATCGAACCCGATGCCTTGAGCAGGCCGGCGACAACATCCACGTCTTCGGTCACCGTGCTCACGGTCGGATAACCGATGGTCGCCGCACCGGCGTCGACGCCTTCAATCACGAACGTCACTTCCTTGCTCGTCCCGTCCAGCGAAGTGACGGTGAATCTTTCCTCCCTGATTTCGCCGGCACCGAGGAATTCCACGGCGGCGTTGGCCACAGAATAGGTATAGCTGCCGTCGGCAGCCAGGACTAGCGTACCGAGGTTGCTTCCGTCATCGCTCACGCTCGTCTGGAAGCTGGCCTGCCCAGCGTCCGCGTCGGAGATCGAAATCGTGCCCGTTGCCGACAGGTTGCCGGCTCCGCTTACGCCCACGCCTTCGATGACCCCGCTGAAGCTCGGCTCACCGATCGCGGCTGCATCGTTCGCACCATGGATCGTGAAGCTCGCGGTGCGCGAACTGCCATCGAGCGAGGTAACGGTAAAGCTTTCCACCTTGCTGAGGCCCGCACCCAGGTACTGGACGGCGCTGTTCGCGACCGAGTAGGTGTAGCTTCCGTCGGCGAGTATCGCGAGCGTCCCCAGGGTGCCCGGTGCTGCCACAACCGAAGTCTGGAATACGTTCTGCCCCGCATCGGCATCGCTGACCGGCATCGTCCCTGTCGCCGACAGGCGGCCATTTGTGTCGGCCGCGAAGTCTTCTGTGACTGCGTTCACAGTGGGTGCACCGATCACGGCAGCGTCGTTCGCGCCGTGGATCGTGAAATTCACCACCTTGCTTGTGCCGTCGAGCGAGGTGACGGTGAAGCTGTCGATCTTCGTGTCGCCCGCGCCCAGGTTCTGCACCGCACTGTTTGCGACCGTGTAGGTGTAGGCGCCGTTGCTTGCAAGCACCAGGCTACCGAGATTGCCTATGGTACCTACTGACGAGAGGAATCCGGCCTGTCCCGCATCCGCATCGGAGATCGAAATCGCACCTGTGGCCGTCAGGTTGCTGCCAACGCCGGTATCTTCGGTAACCGAAGCCGAGGTCGGCGCGCCTATCTCGGCTGCGTCATTCGTTCCGTTGATCGTAAAGCTGACCACCTTGGTCGTACCGTCAAGCGAACGAACAGTAAATGTGTCCACCCGACTGACCCCGGCGGCCAGGAACTGCACCGCGCTGTTGGCCACTGTATAGGTGTAGGCACCGCTCGAAGCCAGCACGAGGCTGCCGAGGTTGGTGGGCGCACCGGTGACCGATGTCTGGAAGTTCGCCTGGCCAGAATCCACGTCGCCGATCGAAATCGTGCCGGTCGCCGTCAGGTTGCCGGCGCCGTTCGCATTGAGGTCCTCTGTCACCGAACTCACGGTCGGCGTGCCGATCATGGCACTGTCGTTCGTGCCGTTGATCGTGAAACTCAGAACCTTGGACGTACCATCCAGCGCAGCTATGGTGAAGCTGTCCACCTTGGTAATTCCCGCACCCAGGGACTGCACCGCAGCGTTGGACACCGAGTATGTGTAGGCGCCGCTGGCGGCCAGCGCCAGCGTGCCCAGGTTTGCGCCGGCACCGACTACCGCCGTCTGGAAGTTCGCCTCACTCGCATCTACGTCAGTAACAGAGATTGCACCCGTTGCCGTCAGTCGCCCGGCACCGTCGATGCTCACGTCCTCGGTTACGGCGACCACTGTCGGCGTACCGATGGCCGCCATATCGTTGGTGCCGTTTACGGTGAAATTCACCACCTTGGTCGTGCCATCCAGCGAAGTAACGGTGAAGCTATCTACTTTGGTGACGCCTGCGCCGAGGTACTGCACTGCGCTGTTGTCCACCGCGTAGGTGTAGGCGCCGTTGGCTGCCAGCACCAGCGTGCCAAGGTTGCCCGCCGCGCCGACCACCGTGGTCCGGAATCCCGCCTCACCAGCGTTTGCGTCGGAAATCGAAATGGTCCCGGTCGCGATCAGGCTGCCAGCAGAAACCGAGAGATCCTCGGTAACGACCGCCGCCGTTGGGTTTCCGATGACGGCAGGGGTGTTGCTTGGATAGAAATGCCCGTTCCGATATTCGCCGTCCGCAAACCGGAGGATCTCCACATTCTTCAGCACGTCCACGCCATCGGGGGAACCCGCGCGCTTGTCGTGCACGGTCATCGCGCTGGTATCGTCGTCGCAGGCGCCCTGATGACCGCCATCGCGGCTGAGCGTGAGCTTGTAGTCGCTGAAGTTGCCGCTGTACACCGCGACGTCGATGCCCGAACCACCGTCGATAACGTCGTTCCCGGCGCCACCGATCAAGGTGTCGTTGCCGGAGCCGCCGTCGATATTGTCATTTCCCGCGCCACCATCAATCGTGTCGCTGCCCGCGCCGCCCGAGATGCGGTCATTGCCCTTGCCGCCGTAAATACTGTCGTTGCCGCTCGTACCCGTCAGAGCGTCGTTACCGTTCGTTCCGTTGAGGATCGTGCCGGTAACATGATCATTGTCATGGTCGTCCTCATGGTCGCGGCTGTCGCTTCGGTCGCGGTCATCCTCGCGCTCACGATCGTCATCGCGATCATCGTCATCACCGTACTTGGATTTCTTGTCGCTCATGGCATCTCTTCCATTCCGCTATCGTGTGCTTCCGGCCCGAATTCACGCCCCGATCCGAGGGGCAAATCCCGGACAAACTTCTCGTTGAACGCGAGGCCTCGGAAAACTTATCTTATCGTCTAGTTTTAGCCCCATATCCAGCAGACTACAAGACGTCATAGGGATAAATATGCGGGAATCGACTCGAAAATGTGATGAAAATCACGCTTCATAACAATGTCTGACAATGGTGAGGCACGTTAGCTCGGAAGCCACCTCTTTTACTTTATGCTGCGTCGCAGCAAAACATGCCCTGCGCAAATCGCGCCCGCGTCCCGATGGGACGAGGTGCGCGCGAGATGGGGTATTTGCGGATGTCGGACCGGACGGGAACCGCCTGCCGCGAAGACCGATGGATTTATTGGCGCGCCCGACTGGAGTCGAACCAGTGACCCCTGCCTTCGGAGGGCAGTACTCTATCCAGCTGAGCTACGGGCGCCCTGTCACGCGATCTCCTGCCACCGGTGACTCCGGGAAGCGGCCCACGGTGCGCAAGGCGGCAGAGAATATCGGTTTTCCCCCTGCACGTCCACGCGCGCCGTTTTCCGGTCGTCGACTTTCAAGCTAAAATCATGGCTTTGCCGTCCCAATCCAAGGAATCCTGCATGAGCCAGCCTGCCGCCGGTCAGATCAACGCGCCCTCCGACGCGCACGAGGAGCACTCTTCGTTCATCAAGACGCCGAAGCAACTGCTCGTCATCTTGGTCCTGGCGTTCGTGATCCCCATCCTCGGCATTGTCATGCTCGTGCATCTGATCCTCGGCGAAACGCCGCCCGATCCCGCTGCGCTCGAGGCAAACGCCGTCGCGATGCGCATTCAGCCGGTCGGACGCGTTGAAGTGGTCGACGCGAACGCACCGAAGGTCGTGAAGAGCGGCGAAGAGGTCGTGAAGGCCGTATGCGGCGCCTGCCATACCACCGGCGCGGCCGGCGCACCCAAGGTCGGGGACAAGGCCGCCTGGGCGCCGCGTCTGGCCCTGGGCCTGGACGGGCTCACGAAGAGCGCCATCAAGGGCAAGAACGCGATGCCCGCCCGCGGCGGCGTGCCCGACCTGAGCGATTTTGAAATCGCGCGCTCCATCGTCTGGATGGCAAACCAGTCGGGCGGCAGCCTGAAGGAGCCGGCCGAGCCGAAAGCGGCCGCACCGGCGCCGGCGGCGGACGCCAAGAAATAACAGGCGCACAGGCATCCAGCGAAGGGCAGGCCACCCCCTGCCCTTTTTTGTTTCACGCCGGGTGACCGGGACACGTCGGAGTCGATCACGCCATGCAGTTCCTGTTCATCACCGATCCGCTGGACGACCTGAAGGCGTACAAGGACACCACAGTAACCATGATGCGCGAGGCGCACAGGCGCGGCCACGCGGTGTTCGCCTGCGAGCAGACGACACTTGCCTCGAGCGGCGCAAGCGTCGAGGCCCGTGCGATGCGCATCGCCGTCAACGACCAGGACGACGACTGGTACTCGGCGCACGAGTCGGCGACGCGCCGGCTCGCATCGTTCGACGCGGTGGTGATGCGCAAGGACCCGCCCTTCGACATGGAGTTCGTCACCAGCACCTGGCTGCTTTCGGCGGCGGAGCGCGAAGGCGCGCTGGTCATCAACTCGCCCGCCGCCTTGCGCGACCACAACGAGAAGCTGGCAATCCTCGAGTTCCCGCAATTCCTGTCGCCGACCCTCGTGACGCGTGAGGCCGCACAGGCGCACGCCTTCATCGATGCGCACCGCGACGTGATTCTCAAGCCGCTCGACGGCATGGGCGGGGCGAGCATTTTCCGCGTTCGCGCCGACGACCCGAACCGCAACGTGATCGTCGAAATGATGTCCGAGGACGGCCGGCGCAGCATCATGGCGCAGCGTTACATTCCCGCAATCACCCAGGGTGACAAGCGCGTACTGCTGATCGGCGGACAGGCGGTGCCTTACTGCCTCGCCCGCATCCCGAAGGCAGGCGAAACGCGCGGTAACCTTGCCGCCGGTGGGCGGGGGGTCGCGCAGCCCCTGTCGGAGAGCGACCGCCGGATCACCACTGCGCTCGGGCCGCTGCTGGCCGAGCGCGGCCTGCTGCTCGTGGGCCTGGACGTGATCGGCGAATACCTGACGGAAGTAAACGTTACCAGCCCGACCTGCTTTAGAGAGATCATGGACCAGACCGGCTGCGACGTGGCCGCCCTGTTCGTCGACGCGCTCGAAGCGGCCGCAGCCAGAGAAAGGAAACCCTCATGATCGGCGTGCTCCTGATCACCCACGGGCACTACGGCAAGGACCTGATCGCCTCGGCCGGACACGTGCTCGGCCAATCCTTACCGCAGGTAGGGCACCTGTCGGTCAGCGTAAAGGACGAGCCCGATGCGCTGCTCGACGAAGCGCGCCGGCTGCTCCACAGCCTCGACGATGGAAACGGCGTGCTCGTGATGACCGACATGTACGGCTCCACGCCCTGCAATGTCGCCACCAAGCTGATCGGCGAGGGAAATGTCGACGCGGTTTCCGGACTGTCCCTGCCGATGCTGGTGCGTTCGCTTGCCTATCGCGACGGAACGCTCGACAAGGTGCGCGACAAGGCAATCGCCGGTGGAACCGAAGGCGTGGTCTACATCAACAGGGACCCCTGCTATGCCAAACGCTGAAGTACCCATCATCAACAAACTCGGCCTGCACGCGCGGGCCTCGGCCAAGCTTTCCCAGCTTGCGAGCACCTTCGGCTGCGAAATCTGGTTGACGCGCAACGGACGACGCGTGAACGCAAAAAGCATCATGGGCGTCATGATGCTCGCCGCCGGCAAGGGTTCCACCGTGCTGATCGAAGCCGAAGGCGCCGACGCCGACGCGGCGCTCGCGGCGCTCCAGAACCTGATCGCGAAAAAATTCGGCGAAGGCGAATAGCCCGTGGCTGGACAGCGCGCCATGAACTTCGTCCTGCACGGCCACAGCGTCTCGGCCGGCATCATGATCGGGCACGCGCATCTCGTCTCGAGCGCGCGGCTCGAAGTCGCCCACTACGAAGTGGCCGAGGAGGCGATCGAAGCCGAAGTTGCGCGCTTCGATGCGGCGGTCGGCATGGTCCGCGACGAACTCGCCGAAGTCGGCAAGCAGATCCCGGCCGATGCGCCCGCCGAGTTCAGCGCGTTCGTCGACCTGCACGCGATGATCCTCAACGATCCGGCGCTGTCGGCCGTGCCCAAGGCGCTGATCCGCGAGCGGCGCAGCAATGCGGAATGGGCGCTGATCCAGCAGATGGAAACCCTGGTGGGCCAGTTCGACGCGATCGAGGATCCCTACCTCAAGGAACGCAAGGCAGACATCACCCAGGTCGTGGAGCGCGTGCTCAAGGCGCTGCTCGGCCGGCCGGGAACGGTCGCGCCGGACCTCACGGGCGAGCGCGACCTGATCGTCGTGGCGCACGACCTCTCGCCGGCGGACATGCTGCTGTTCAAGAAACACACCTTCGGCGGCTTTGTCACCGACGTCGGCGGGGTTACCTCGCACACCGCAATCCTCGCGCGCAGCCTCGACATCCCGGCGATCGTGGGCCTGCACCACGCGCGCCACATGATTCGCGAGAACGACCTGTTGATCGTCGATGGCGTGCAGGGCGTGCTGATCGTCGACCCGGACGAGCTCGTGCTGTCGGAATATCAGCTCAGGCAGTCGCAGCACCAGCTGGAACGAAAGAAACTTCGCCGCCTGCGGTCCACGCCCGCGGCAACGCTCGACGGCGTGCCGGTGGAGCTGTTCGCCAACATCGAGCTTCCGCAGGACGTGGCCGAAGTGATCGAGAACGGCGCGCAGGGAATCGGGCTGTTCCGCACCGAATTCCTGTTCATGAACCGCAAGAACCTGCCCACCGAGGAAGAGCAGTTCGAGGCCTACCGCGACGTCACACTTGCGATGGAAGGCAAGCCGGTGACCATCCGCACGCTGGACATCGGCGCCGACAAGGCCCTGCAGGGCAACAGTGCGGGCGACAACTCCGCGATGCCCAATCCGGCGCTCGGCCTGCGCGCAATCCGCTACTGCCTGTCCGAACCGCAGATGTTTCTCGCCCAGCTGCGCGCGATCCTGCGTGCTTCGCACTACGGAAAAATCCGCCTGCTGATCCCGATGCTCGCGCACGCGCACGAGATCGACCAGACGCTGACACTGATCAAGGAGGCGAAGGCCTCGCTCGACGCCGCAGGCCAGCCCTACGATCGCGGCATCCTCGTCGGCGGCATGATCGAGATTCCCGCTGCGGCGCTCGCATTGCCGATGTTCATGCGCAGGCTGGGATTCCTTTCGCTCGGGACCAACGACCTGATCCAGTACACCCTCGCGATCGACCGAACGGATGACGCGGTGGCGCACCTGTACGACCCGCTCCATCCCGCGGTCATCGGCCTGGTGTCGCAGACCATCACGCGAGCCAATCGCGCCGGCGTGCCGGTCGCGGTATGCGGTGAAATGGCAGGCGATCCGCGCCTGACGCGTCTGTTGCTCGGCCTCGGCCTGCGCAACTTCTCCATGCACCCCACGCAGCTGCTGACGATCAAGGAGCGCGTCCTGAAGACGAGCATCACCGACATCCGTCCGCTGGCCGCGCGCGTGCTGCGCTCGACCGATTCGCGCCGCACGCAGGACCTCCTGCTCAAGTTGAATGCCTGAGCCTCGGCCGTGAGCGGCCCGCTGGAGGGTGTCCGCGTACTCGACCTGACCAGCGTGGTCATGGGCCCCTATGCGACCCAGATTCTCGGTGAGTTCGGCGCCGACGTCGTCAAGGTGGAGTCGCCCGAGGGTGACATCATGCGGCACGCGGGACCGATGCGGCACCCGGGCATGGGTCACGTGTTTCTCAACGCGAACCGCAACAAGCGTTCCATTGTCCTCGACCTGAAGCATCCCGAGGGTCTCGGCGCAGTGCTTGCGCCTGGTCGAAAACCGCCGATGTGCTGGTGTACAACATCCGTCCCCAGGCGATGGCGCGACTCAAGCTGGCGTACGAGGACGTCGCTGCGGTGAACCCGCGCGTCATCTATGTCGGCGCCTTCGGCTACAGCCAGTCGGGACCCTATGCGGCGAAGCCCGCGTACGACGACCTGATCCAGGCCGCGGCCGGCGTGCCCGCGCTGATGCAGATGGCCGGTGCCGACCAGCCGCGCTACGTGCCGGCGGTGTTCGCCGACCGCACGGTCGGACTGCACCTGGTCAACGCGGTCTGCGCCGCGCTCTACAGCCGCGAACGCACCGGCCGTGGGCAGCGGGTGGACGTGCCGATGTTCGAGAGCCTGGTGCAGACGCTGTTCGGCGAGCACCTCTCGGGCCGCACCTTCGTGCCGCCGCTGCCGGGCGAAGGCTATGCGCGCACGCTGTCGAAGGAACGGCGGCCGTATCGCACGAAGGACGGCTGGGTCTGCGTGCTGGTCTACAACGACAAGCAGTGGAAGGGCTTCTTCGAACTCCTCGGCGAACCCGCGAAATTCGGCGAGGATGCGCGCTTCTCCTCGCCGACCGCGCGGATCGCAAACATCGATGCCGTCTACGGCTACCTCGCTTCGCGCATGCAGGAGCGCACCACCACCGAGTGGCTTGGGGGCTTTGCGCTGCACGACATCCCCGCTTCGCCGATGAACACGCTGGCCGACGTGTTCGCCGACCCGCACCTCGCGGCGACCGGCTTCTTCGAACAGGTGACGCATCCCACGGAAGGGCGCCTGACCGCGATGCGCACCCCCTCGGAATGGTCGGGCACGAAACCCGCGTACCGGCGGCACGCCCCGTCGCTCGGAGAACACACGCGCGAACTCCTGCGCGAAGCGGGCTATACCGACCCCGTCATCGACGCAATGATCGCCGCAGGTGCCGCGGCCGGGAAAGATGCTGCTTGAGATACGCAACATCGTGCAGCGCAGTCTTGCGCGCAGGAAACGCTGGTTCCATGACGACGATTTCGACCTCTATGTCTGGCAGGGGCCCGACAGGGAGGTCGTGGAATTTCAGCTCTGCTACGAACGCGGCACGCGCTGGGAACGCGCACTCACCTGGAAGCGGGGCCTGGGGTACGCCAACTATACGGTAGACGCGGGCGAGGAAACGGCGACCGAGCGCCGCACCCCGCTGCTGCGTTCAGGCGGCCGCTTCGGCGGCTGGGCGGTACGCGAAAAACTGTTCGCGTCGGTCGGCGACATCGAGCCGGCCATCGCAAAGTTCGTGCTTGACCGCGTGGCGGACCACTGCGATCCGCCACGGCGCTTTGCACGCCGCGGACGCAGCGCCCCCGACTGGTTGCGCAGGATCCGCATTGCCGAACGAAACCGCTCGATGGAGAACCCACCATGAACGACATGACGACCAGGAACGTTGCCGCAACGGCGATCCGGCTGCACCCGAACGATAACGTGCGGATTGCGCGCATCGACATCGCGCAGGGCCACGAGATCCCCGAAGAGGGCGTGACCTGCCTCAACCGCATCCCGGCCGGGCACAAGGTTGCGGTGCGCGCGATTGCGAAGGGCGAGCCGGTGCTCAAGTACAACACCGTGATCGGGTTTGCCTCGAACGACATCCGCCCGGGCACCCTGCTGCACCGCCTGAACATGGAATTCCGCGAGTTCGACCGGGACTACGCCTACGCCCAGGAGTACACGCCCACCGCGATGCTGCCCGAAGCGGATCGAGCCAAGTTCATGGGCATCCGTCGTTCCGACGGCCGGGTCGCCACGCGCAATTACATCGGCATCGTATCCACGGTCAATTGCTCGGCCACGGTATCGCATCGCATCGCCGACTGGTTCACCCCGGAGCGGCTGGCCGACTTTCCGAACGTCGACGGCGTCGCTGCGTTCACGCACGCAACCGGCTGCGGCATGGAACTCTCCGGCGAACCCATGGCCCTCCTGCGCCGTACGCTCGCGGGCTACATCCGCCACCCGAACATGGCTGCGGTGCTGGTGGTCGGCCTCGGGTGCGAGAGGAACCAGATCAATACGCTGTTCCAGGCCGAGCAACTGACGTCCGGCACCAAACTGAAGACCTTCGTGATGCAGGATTCCGGCGGCACGCGGCAGACCATCGAAGCGGGAATTGCCGCGATCAGGGAACTGCTGCCCGAAGCGAACAACGTCAAACGCGAACCCGTGTCCGCCAGCCATATTTCGGTCGGGTTGCAGTGCGGCGGCTCGGACAGCTTCTCCTCGATCACGGCCAATCCCGCGCTCGGCGCGGCAATGGACATCCTCGTTCGCCACGGCGGCACCGCGATTCTCTCGGAAACCCCCGAGATCTACGGCGTCGAGCACACGCTCACGCGGCGCGCGGTGACCAGGGAAGTCGGCGAGAAGCTCATCGAGCGCATCCGCTGGTGGAAGGACGAATACGCGCTCGGCCGCGACGTGCAGATCAACGGCATCGTGAGCCCGGGCAACCAGGCGGGGGGCCTCGCGAACATCCTCGAGAAGTCACTGGGTTCGGCAATGAAGGGTGGCAGCACCGGGCTCATGGAAGTCTACAAATATGCCGAACCGGTCAAACAGAACGGTTTCGTGTTCATGGACACCCCCGGCTTCGACCCGGTCTCGGCCACCGGACAGATCGCGGGTGGTGCCAATGTCGTCTGCTTCACGACCGGGCGCGGCTCGGCCTTCGGCTGCAAGCCCTCGCCCTCGATCAAGCTCGCGACAAATACGCCGATGTACACGAAACTCGTGGAAGACATGGACATCAACTGTGGCGAAATCCTCGACGGCACGGCCGACATGCAGCAGATGGGCCAGAAGATCTTCGAACTGATCCTCGACACCGCTTCGGGGAAAAAGACGAAGAGCGAGGAGTTCGGCCTCGGCGACCATGAGTTCATTCCCTGGGCCATTGGCATCACCGGTTGACATCATAAAGAGGGGCGGGTAACGTCCCGGTTCGCTAGACGCGCCGATTTGAAGTTCAGCTTGCGGGCGCGCAACAAATACCGCTAAAGAGACAGGTCCGAAAAACCCGTTCTCGCGAGAAGCTGAACGGGTTTTTTGTTTTTCGGGGCCACGCCACACCATCGCCGCCATCGCCATGAACGCACCACAAACGCAGCCGGGTTCGGTCGGCGTCGTCACGCCGCAGAAGGCGCAGTTCGACGCGCCGCTGCAGCTGAAGAGCGGCGCGACCCTGCCGCGGTTCGAACTTGCCTACGAAACCTATGGCGTACTGAACGCTGCGCGCTCCAACGCGGTGCTTGTCTGCCATGCACTGAACGCCGCGCACCATGTGGCCGGGACTTACGCTGATGATCCGGGCAACGTCGGCTGGTGGGACAACATGGTCGGCCCGGGCAAGCCGCTCGATACCAATCGCTTCTTCGTGCTCGGCGTGAACAACCTGGGCGGCTGCCACGGCTCTACCGGCCCGATGAGCCCGAACCCGGCGACAGGCAAGCCCTGGGGCGGGGATTTTCCGGTCGTGACAGTGGAAGACTGGGTGCAGGCACAGGCGCTGCTCGCCGACCACCTCGGTATCGAAAGTTTTGCCGCGGTGATGGGCGGCAGCCTGGGCGCCATGCAGGCGCTGCAGTGGACGCTGTCGTTTCCGGAGCGCATCCGACATTCGATCGTGATCGCCGCCGCGCCCAAGCTCTCGGCGCAGAACATCGCCTTCAACGAAGTCGCCCGACAGGCGATCACCACCGATCCGGAATTCCACGGCGGGCACTATTACGAGCACGGCGTGGTGCCGCGCTCGGGCCTGCGACTGGCGCGCATGCTCGGCCACATCACCTACCTGTCGGACGACGCGATGATGGAGAAGTTCGGCCGGACATTGCGAAGCGGCGCACTCGGGTTCAACTTCGACATTGATTTCGAGATCGAGTCCTACCTGCGCTACCAGGGCGACAAGTTCTCCACCTATTTCGATGCCAACACCTACCTGCGCATCACCAAGGCGCTCGACTACTTCGACCCGGCCGCGGACTTCGGCGGCGACCTGTCGGCGGCGATGGCGCGTGCGAAGGCGGCGTTCCTGATCGTCTCGTTCACCTCCGACTGGCGCTTTGCGCCTGCGCGCTCGCGCGAGATCGTGCGCGCACTGCTCGACAATCGCCGCGTGCTGTCCTACCTCGAGATCGACGCGCCGCACGGCCACGATGCGTTCCTGATGGACGACGCGCGCTACATGGCCGCCGTGCGCGCCTACTTCGGGAACATTGCGCTATGACGGATTCGGACCGCGCCCTGCTGGCCAGACGCCCGGACCTGGCCGCCATCGCCGGCTGGATCGCGCCCGACTCGCGCGTGCTCGACCTCGGCTGCGGCGACGGCAAGCTGCTGCGCTACCTCTGGGAGCAGCGCCGGGCGCACGGCTACGGGATCGAGATCGACGATGCGAACGTTGTTGCCTGCGTGCAGAACGATGTCAACGTGCTGCAGATGAACCTGGAAAGCGGGTTGTCGACCTTCGGCGACAACTCCTTCGACTGCGTGATCCTTTCGCAGACCCTGCAGGCGGTGCGCCATACCGAGGAGATCATGCGCGAGATGCTGCGCGTCGGCCGCGAAGCGATCGTTTCGTTTCCGAACTTCGGCCACTGGAACGGGCGCCTGCAGGTGCTGTCCGGGCGCATGCCGGTGTCGGAAAACCTGCCTTACCAGTGGTACGACACACCCAACGTGCACCTGTGCACCCTCAGCGACTTCGAGGACCTGGCGCGCAAGATCGGGATCAGGATCATCGAGCGCGTGGTGCTGCACGAAGGCCGCCACGTGAACCTGCTGCCCAACCTGTTCGGCAGCCTCGCGGTCTATCGCTGCACCGACTGAACCGGCCTTACTCAGCCGGACTTGTATCGATACCGATACACAAACTCACCTGGAAGCGGCTCTGCAAGCCATTCAGGTAAAAATAATCTTTCAAATTCTCAGGGCGCCCAGCGCGCGAGCAGCTTCACGACCTCGGCACCCGGCGCGACCCTCGTCATCCAGTCGAAGCTGCCCTTCTCCTGCATCTCGCGCCCGGAACGCAACAGCTCGCCGATCGCCGCGCGCGCGAGCGCACCGCCGGTGCTGATGCGTTTCGCCCCCGCCGCAGCCAGCTGGTCGAGGGTCACGCCCGGCATGCCCGCAGCCAGCACGTTGACCGGTTTCTTCACCGCGCCGGTCACCATGCGGACTTCGTCGAGGTTCTTCAGCCCCGGCGCATACAGCACGTCCGCGCCCGCGGCTTCGAACGCCTGCAGGCGGCGCAGGGTCTCGTCCATGTCCATCCAGCCGCGCAGCAGGTTTTCGGCGCGCGCTGTCAGTGCGAACGGAAAATCGAGCGAGCGCGCCGCCTCGACTGCCGCCTGCACCCGTTCGACGGCCAGCGTGAAGTCGTAGATCCCGGTGCCGCTCCAGTCCTCGATCGAGCCGCCCACCAGTCCCGCTTCCGCACCCCGCAGGATCGTCTTCGCAGCAGTCCGCGGATCGTCGGCGAAGCAGTTCTCCAGGTCGGCGCTGACCGGGAGGTCGGTCGCTGCGCACAGATCCCGGCAATGCGCGATCTTTTCGTCCAGCGTGACTGCGCCATCCGCGCGTCCGAGCGAAAACGCAAATCCCGCGCTGGTGGTCGCCAGCGCCTCGAACCCCAGTGCCGCGAGGAAGCGCGCCGAACCGGCATCCCAGGGGTTGGGAATGACGAAGGCGCCCGGCCGCGCATGCAGGGCGCTCAGCGCATGTGCTCTTTCGCTTTGTGTCGACATCTTTTTCTCCTGGCTGTTGCTGCAATCAAAGCGTACCTGACCTTGTCGGGCACCGGTTCCCAGGCACTTCGACCCCGAACCCGCGCCAAGTGCGTTCATATTGGAATGTCCGCCACAAGTCTGCAATCCGAATTTGCTGCCGCAGGTGCCGCGCCTTGCGCCACACCGAAGGTACACTCCGTGGCCATGGACCGTAACGACGCCGAGCCCGGCGACGAACCCCTGATGCTGGCCTGGTGCGCCGGCGACGCGACGGCGTTCGAGCGACTGTACGGCCGCCACAAGGGCGGTGTACTGAGATACATGCTGCGCCAGACCGGAAAGCGCGAGCTGGCCGAGGAACTGTTCCAGGATGTCTGGTTGCGCGTGGTGAACGCGCGGGCCGCCTACACGTCCAAAGCCAGATTCTGTGCATGGCTCTACAGCATCGCGCACAATCGCCTGATGGATCATTTCCGCGAACACGCCCGTGCCCGGCTGGTGAGCTACACAGAAGAAGCCGGACCGCTTGAGGAAGTGCCTGCGGCAGCGCTGGCACAACCCGAGCGCACGCTGGAGAGGAAGCAGGACGCGCAGGGACTGCTGCGGCTGCTCGATGCGTTGCCGGAAGCACAGCGCGAGGCCTTCGTGCTGCAACAGGAGGGCGAACTGTCGGTCGAAGAGATCGCCGCCGCGACCGGCGTCAGCCGGGAAACGGCGAAGAGCCGCCTGCGTTACGCACTGGCGAAACTGCGTGCCGAAATGACGGGGCAAGCATGATCAAACCTGACGACCCGCAGGACCGGGAGCTCGGCGCGCTCTACCGCGCGGCGGCACAGGAGGCGCCGTCTCCCGGGCTGGACGCGCGCATTCTTGCGGCCGCCCGCGACGCCGCGACGCCGCCGCGCGAGGCCGCGGCCAACCTGCGCCCGAAGTCCTGGACGCAGCGCTGGCGCATTCCCGTAGCGCTCGCTGCGACCGTGCTGATGACCTCGACCCTGACCCTGCTGGTGCGCGAGCACGGCGTGGACAGCGACGAAACCATGTTGCCGAGGCAGGCACCGGCCGCGCGAAAAAGCGAGGCGGTGGCACCCGCTGCATCTGCATCCGTTGCGCCGGCTTCGCCTGCGCCGCAACCGGCGCCACAGCAGTCAATTTCCGGGACCGAACGCAAGGCGAAGGCGGCAGCACCCTCGCGCGAGGACCGTGGCGAAGCCAATACCGCCAAGGATCAGCTCGCCGACCATCCGCGGGAAGATCCCCGCGACCCGCCCCAGTCCGACCGGGCCGCCGAACGCGCAGCACCCCCGGTTGCAGAATCCACCGCGGGCGCGGCGGCGATGCGGTCGGCCCCGGCGACCGCCCGCGCGAACGCCAGTGCCGAGTCCGCAGCGCGGCCGGCACTGAGCGGCACACTCGAGCGCAGCCCGGAACAATGGCTCGAGGAGATCCGCCAGTTGCGCCGCGAAGGCAGGGCGGCCGAGGCCGAGGCCCGTCTCGCCGAATTCAGGAAACGCTATCCGCAATTCCTCCTGCCTCAGGACTTGAAACAGCCTTAACCCCGATTTTCTCCGGACGCCGTTTACATGGGTGTCATTCAAACGGAGACCACCATGAACAAGCTGCTCGTCGCACTGCTGTCGTTCGCTCTGTCCGGTTGCGCCACCCCGGGCGTTGCAGGAACCCTCGCCGACCTGTCCATCATCGACCGCTCGACGGGGGAGCGGCTGCCCACCTACGTCCACCGCGGACGCCTCTGGATCGCCGGCAAACCCGGCAACAAATACGCTGTCTCGGTCGACAACAAAACCGGACAGCGGGTCATGACGGTGGTGTCGGTGGACGGGGTCAACGTGGTCACCGGCGAAACCGCGGCACCCGCGCAGAACGGCTATGTGCTCGAGGGCGGCATGCACTATGAAATTACCGGTTGGCGCAAAAGTTCGAACGAAGTCGCGGCCTTCGTGTTTACCGCGCTGCCCGACAGCTACGCAGCGCGCACCGGCCGGCCCGACAATGTCGGCGTGATCGGCATGGCGGTGTACCGCGAATGGAATCCACCGCGGCCGGCCTATGCCCCGGAACCGCGGCCTTATTCGCACGCCGATGCGCTCTCGCGCTCGACCACTGAAGACCGTGCGGCGGAATCGAACCGCAAGGACGCACCCGCATCGGCCGGCGCGTCGGCCAGGGGAGAATTGGCGCGCGCACAGCCCGAAGAGCGCATTGGAACCGGCCATGGCGAACGCGAAGGTTCGCAAGTCGGCTTCACCCACTTTCGCCGCGCCAGCAACCGCCCCAGCGAACTGCTGACGATCTACTACGACAGCTACGCCAACCTGCTCGCCCGCGGCATCATCCCAAGCCCGCGCCGCCACCTGCCGGTGCCGGCGCCGTTCCCGGCCGATGCGCGCTTCGTCCCTGATCCGCAGGGCTGACCGGCGTCCGGGCGGCTCAGCCGCCCGGCGAAGCATCCAGCGCGTCGATCCGCGCGCGCAACCACCAGAGCATCGCCACGCCCGGCAGGGCGATCAGGAACGTGATGAAGAAAAACGTGCTCCACGCGAGACTCGCGGCCATGTACCCGGCAGCGGGCCCGACATAGACCCGCCCGACCGCGGCAAGCGCCGAAAGCAGGGCGTATTGGGTTGCCGAATGACGCCGGTCGCACAGTGCCATCAGAAGCGCAACGAAAGCCGCCGTCCCCATCCCGCCGCAGAGATTTTCGGCCCCGATCGCCGCAATCATCAGCGGATAACTCTTGCCCGCGATCGCGACCGCCATGAAGCCGAGGTTGGTCACCGCCTGCAATATCCCGAACAGGAGCAGGGAACGGTAGAGGCGCAGATGGGCGATCAGCGCACCGCCGACGAATGCACCGAGTATCGTCGCCACCAGCCCGAGACCCTTGTTGATGACGCCCACGTCGGTCGCGGAAAACCCGGCGCCTCGGATCAGGAAGGCGGTAGACAGGCTGCCCGCAAATGCGTCGCCCAGTTTGTAGAGCACCACCAGGACAAGCAGCGTCCACGCCCCGTTGCGGGAAAAATACTCGGCCAGCGGTTCCCTTACGGCGGCGCCCAGCGTACGGGGCGGCGTTCCCACGACCGGTGGCTCGAGCGAGCTCCAGGTCGCCGCCATGCCGATCGCCATGAGGCAGGCCATCAGTACATAGGTCGCGGTCCAACCCAGCACGCTGTCAGCCAGCACCAGCGCAAGACCGCCGGAAACGAGCATCGCGATCCGGTATCCGAACACCGATACCGCCGCACCGGCGCCGCGCTCCTCCGCCGCCAGGCTGTCGGCGCGAAAGGCATCGAACACGATGTCCTGCGAGGCGGAGAGAAACGCGACCAGCAGCGCGAGCCCGGCCAGCAGCCACGGCGCATCGCGCGGCGAGAGCGTCCCCATGAAGGCGATCGCCGCTGCCAGCGCAACCTGGGTCAGCGCCAGCCAGCCTCGCCGCCGGCCGAGAAAGGGCAGGGCGAAGCGATCCATCAGCGGTGCCCACAGGAACTTGTAGGTGTATGGCTGACCAACCAGGGCAAACCAGCCAATGGTCGTCAGATTGACCCCTTCGACCGTCAGCCAGGCCTGCAGGGTGCCCGCCGTCAGGGCGAGCGGAAGCCCCGAGGAGAAGCCCAGGAGCAGCAGAAGGAGGATCTTCCGGCTACGGAAGACGAGGAGGGTGTCCGCGAAAGGCATGGGATTCGTCAGGATTGTACCGGCAGGGGGTTCGTTCACCGCGCCGGCAACGCCCTCGACCGGACCCTTCCCATTCGTCGTCTGAGCATCGCACGGGTTCCCCCCACAATTGCTTCAGACGCCAAAAATCGGTAGCCTTGTGGTACGTTTCCGCGCCGCATCAATGTTTTACGGCTACGCTAACAGCCGAACCGGCGACCGGATCTCCCTTAGCAGCGCACGTTCACAAAAGACCATCCATCATGACCGCAGACACCGCAGTTTCAAAGCAAAAGCTCGTCACCGATCTGAAAGTGCTCATCGGCGACACCGAAGAACTCCTCAAGGCCACTGCCGGCCAGGCCGGCGAGAAAGTGGCCGTGGCACGCGAGCGCATCCAGGCTTCGCTTGCCGTGTACAAGGACAAGCTCCTCGATGCCGAACAGGCGCTGATGGAGAAAACCAAGGAAGCGGCCCGCGCGACCGACGAATACGTGCACGAGCACCCCTGGCAGGCCGTGAGTGTCGCGGCCGGCGTGGGTTTCCTGCTCGGCCTGCTCGTCAGCCGCCGCTAGTATTTCGCCGCGATGAACGACAGCGGCGGTGCGCCGCACGGAGAGCCTGCAACATCAGCGGTGCGCTCCGTCGTGCGTTCTCTCCTATCCTTTGTGGAGACTCGCGCACGCATCGCCGCCAGCGAATTCGAGGAGCAGCTACTGCGGCTTCTCGAAGTCGCGGTCTGGGCGGTCGCCGCGCTCTTCCTGTTCGCCATCACGCTGCTGCTGATCGCATTTTTCATCGTGCTCGTATTCTGGGATTCCAACCGCCTGCTCGCCGCCGGACTGCTTGCGGGGCTGTTTGCGTCTGCGGCCGGATTCAGCGCGCTGATGGTCCGCAATTGCATGGCGGCACGGCCGAAGTTCCTCGCTGCAACGCTCGCGGAGCTCGAAAAAGACCGCGAGAGGATGCGCCACTCGTGATCCGCGAAAGGCTGCTGCAACTGCGCGAACGGCGCGCGGTGCTGGTTGCGCGCGCCGAGCAACAGCGTGAGGCCGTGCACGGCATCGTTGTTCGCGCCGAAGCTGCGACCGCGTGGTTCGACCGCGCGCGCACCCTGCTGGGCAAGGCCCGCGAACATCCGGTATGGATTGCCGCCGGCGTGGCGCTGTTCGTGGCGCTGCGTCCTCGCAAGTCGTTCAGGCTGCTGGCGGCCGGGTTTTCTTTCTGGCGCGGCTGGCGCAGCCTGCGCGCCATGCTTGAGCGCATCGGCCCGCGACAGCCGGCCCGCAGCGTCTAGCACGTCCCCGCAGGTCCCGTTCCGAAATGGCATTCCCGCCGCGAGTCGTGCGCAGCGCATGGGATCTCGCTGAACGCGAGCGCCGCGCCCTGCTTGCCGAAATGGCGCAGGTCAGCGGCCTGATGCCGCTGCTCATGAAACCGCGCAACAAGCAGAAATGGAGCGAGGCGGACATTCGCGAATTGCAGGACCACCTGAAGCGAATCACCAAACTTTCGCCCTATGTGGTGGTGTTCGTCATGCCGGGCGGATTTGCGATGCTGCCGGTGCTCGCCTGGTGGCTCGATCGCCGCAGACGACGCAACCGCATCCCACCACCGGCCGGCACCGCACCGGACGGACGCGGCGCCTGAGGTGGAGTGAGCCCTGAGCCGCGGCTCAGAACTTCCAGTCGTAGTCGATGATCAGCGGCGCGTGGTCGGAAAACCGCTCGGCCTTGTAGATCGATTCCTTCTTCGCGGCCTTCGCGAGCGCTTCGGTGGCAATGTGGTAATCGATGCGCCAGCCGACGTTCTTGTTCCAGGCGTCGCCGCGATTCGACCACCAGGTGTACTGGTCGGGATCCGGGTTCAGGCGCCGGAACACGTCGACAAAACCGCTCTTGTCGAAAACCTCCGATATCCAGGCGCGCTCCTCGGGCAGGAAACCCGAATTCTTCTGGTTCGACTTCCAGTTTCGAAGATCGATCTCCTTGTGCGCAATGTTCACATCGCCGCACAGCACGACCTCGCGTCCCGCCTTGATCAGTTTCTTCAGATGCGGCCGGAACTGCTCGAGGAAACGGAATTTCGCCTCCTGCCGCTCGGGTGAGCTCGAACCCGAAGGAAAATACACCGACACCACCGAGAGATTGCCGAACCTCGCCTCGACATAACGGCCTTCGGCATCGAACTCCGTGCTGCCGAAACCGCGCTGTACACCATCAGGGGCGCGTTTGCTGTACAGGCCGACGCCGCTGTAGCCCTTCTTCTCGGCCAGCGAAAACGCCGCGCTGAACCCCTTGGGCGCGACGATCTCCGGGTCGAGGTCGGCCTCGTGCGCCTTGATCTCCTGCATGCAGACGAAATCGGCGCGCTGCGCCGCGAGCCATTCGTAGAAACCCTTTCTCGCCGCCGAACGGATCCCGTTGACGTTGACGCTGATGACCCTCATCTGACGCGAGAGCTCAGCTGGAAGGAAAGCTCGCCACGCCGCCGTGCGCGGCCGACCACCTGGCCGGCTCGTGCAGGAATTTCTCGACTTCGTCGATTTGTGCCGCGGCAAGGTATCCGCCTTTCTTGACCACCTCGAGCACGTTCCACCAGGTGGCAAGGTAGTGCAGCTGCACATTGAGGTCGGACAGGATCTTCTTCGACTCGGGGAAGATGTCGTAGTAGAAGTTGACGTATACGTGGTCCACGATCGCGCCCGCATCGCGCAGGGCCTTGCAGAAGATCACCTTGGAGCGGCCGTCGGTCGTGAGGTCCTCGACCAGCAATGTACGCGCGCCCTCTTCGACGTGTCCCTCGATCTGCGCGTTGCGCCCGAACCCCTTGGGCTTCTTGCGCACGTACTGCATGGGCAGCGCAAGGCGATCCGCGATCCAGGCCGCGTAGGGGATTCCCGCCGTCTCGCCACCCGCGACCGTATCGAACTGCTCGAAACCGACCTCGCGCACGACCGTGGCCGCTGCAAAATCGATCAGCTGGCTGCGAATGCGGGGATACGAGATCAGCTTCCTGCCGTCGATGTAGACCGGGCTCGCCCAGCCGGAGGTGAAGATGAACGGTTTGGCATCCGAAAAGAGAACCGCTTTCACTTCGAGCAGCATCTTGGCGGTGATCTCGGCGATCAGTGCCTTGTCGGTAAATACCATGGTCGGATTGGAGAGGCCTGAGCGTGGAAGGGTGGCGGAATTCTAACGCATACAGGCGCGTCCCCGAGTCAACAACGGTGCTGCCCGCGCGTTGATTCAGTATGTGATGCCGGGGCGGCTTTGGTTGAGCGGCGGCCGCGAAAAGCGCAAAATGTACGCGTATGCAAGCGTGCGAAGCCAGTCAGGATTGGGTAAATCGGGGGAAGTGATGCACAAAGCGAATCTGGTCAAGTTCTTACTCGTGTCTGCCGTGGCGCTGGCGCCAGCGGCCTCGCAGGCGCAGATCATCAAGTGCAAGGGCAAGGACGGCAAGACCTACGTGGGCGCCACCCTGCCGCCGCAGTGTGCAGGACAGTCGACCGAGCAGATGAACAAGCAGGGCATGGTCGTGAAACGCACCGACGCCATGCTCACGCCCGAGCAGCGCGCCGCCAAGGAAGCCGAGGAGCGCGCCACCAAGGAGAAGGAAGCAGACGCCGCGCGCAAGGAAAAGGAAGAGGCGCGCAAGAACAAGGCGCTGCTGTCGACCTACGGCAGCGAGAAGGACATCGAGATCGCCCGCAGTTCGGCGCTCAAGGATAACGAGACGGCCGTCAGGCAGACGCAGGACAAGATCGCCCAGCTGGAAAAAACCGGCGACAAGTTCAAGAAAGAACTGGAGTTCTACCAGGGCAAGAACAAGCCGCCGGCGAGCGTCCTGCAAGGCATAAAAAACAACGAGATCGACATCAAGGCGCAGCAGGACTTGCTGGCGGCAAAGAAGAAGGACGTCGAAATCATCAATGCGCGCTACGACGAGTACAAGCGCCGCTATCTCGAACTGACAGCAAGCCCCGCGACGCCGCGCGCGCCAGCCAAAAAGTGATCTGCGGGGAAATCGTCGCAAGGCGCAGGGCAGTCAGGCTGCCGTGTCTGGCGGTCGTCCTTGGCATTGCGCTTGCGCCGCAGTGGGCGAATGCAGAGAGCACGGTCTACAAGGGAACGGATCCCGCCGGACGGACGGTCTATTCCGACCGGCCTGCATCGACCGGGAGCAAGCCGGTTCCGAATCGTGTATCGCCCGAGCCGAGCGCGGCGCGTTATGACGAAGCGGTCATGCGCGCAGAATCCGCGCGCATTTCGGTGCAGCGGTCATACCTCGAGGACCGGCTGCCGCGCAAGATTGCGGTTTATGACCCGCGTGGCAGCGTAGAGACCGGCCCGGTTTCGTTGCGGCGGCCAGATCCGCACTACCGACCGCGAGCCCGCTGGGACCCCAACCTTCCGGACTCTCCCGCTCCCTCCCTGGAGCGGAACTACCGGTACGACGGCAGGTAATCTGCCCTCCCGCGCGCGTCCCCATGGCCGCCAAGAGAACACTCTACCAATTGCTGGAAGTGCGGTCGGACGCGAGCCTCGATGTCATCAAGGCCGCCTACGAGGCGCGTTCCGCGAAACTTGCACACGCTGTCACGCCCGAAGATGCAGCTGATCGCGCGATGCTGCGCGACGCGCTGGAGACGCTTGCCGATCCGGCGCGCCGCGAGAAATACGATGCATGGCTGCGCGAAGAGCGGATGCGCGCGCTGTCCGGCGGCGGCACCGACGATGCGCGGCCACGGCCGGCGAACACGCGCGAAACCAATGCGCCGTCGATTGTGGAAGCCTCGTGGAGCATGGCCCAGATCATGTACGGGGTTGCTGCCGTTTCCATTGCACTGGTCGTGGGCGCCTGGGTTTACTTCGACCATGCGCGCAAGGTCGCCGTCCTGCGCCTGGAAGCCGAAAAGGCTGCGCTTGAGGCAAAGACGCGACAGGAAGAAGCGGAGCGACGCGCGGAATACGCCGCCAGGAACGAAGAAAGGATGCAGGTGGCGAGGGAGCGCTCCGAAGCCTACCGCGAAGCGGCGGAGACCCGCCGCACTCTTGAGTACGGCTCACACGTGGGGCGCCAGATTGCCTCCGACCAGGAACGTGCCAATCAGCAAAAATTGCAGGAAGAGCGCAGGAAGCAAGCCGACCTGCAGCGCGCGGAAATGCAGCGACAGAGGGAGGAGAGTGAAAGCATGCGCCGCTCCCAACAGCAGCTCGAACGCGACCGCCGCTATCTGCAGGAGCTGGAACGCAATCGCGGGCAGAAATTCTGAGCCTGCCCGGAACGCTTACCTGGCGAGCCTGCCCTTCAGGATTTCGTTGACCTGCCCGGGGTTGGCCTTGCCCTTGGAGGCCTTCATGACCTGCCCGACGAGCGAATTGAAAGCCTTCTCCTTGCCGGCGCGGTAGTCCTCGACCTGCTTGGGGTTGGCGGCGATGACCTCGTCGACCAGCTTTTCGATCTGCCCCCCGTCGGAAATCTGCCTGAGGCCCTTTGCCTCGATGATCGCGTCCGCCGCCGCCGCGTCCATGGTACCCGAAGCCCACATCGCCTCGAATACTTCTTTCGCGATCTTTCCCGAGATCGTGCCGTCATTGATCCGCAGGAGCAGGCCGCCGAGCGCGGCGGCCGATACCGGACTTGCGGAAATCTCGAGTCCCGCACGATTGAGGGCGGCGGCCAGTTCGCCGTTCTGCCAGTTGGCGCAGATCTTGGCTTCTGCGCGCGAATCCCGCACCAGCGTGTCGAAGTAGTCGGCCGCCTCGCGTGAAGCGGTGAGCAGGGCCGCGTCGTAACCGGTCAGGCCGAAATCGCGCACGAAGCGCTCGCGCCTCGCCTGCGGGAGTTCGGGCAGCGCGGCGCGCACGCGCTCGATGTCGGCCTCGGCGATGACCAGCGGCAGCAGGTCCGGATCGGGAAAATAGCGATAGTCCTGCGCGTCTTCCTTGGAACGCATCGAGCGGGTTTCGTCGCGGTCGGGGTCGTACAGGCGCGTCTCCTGAACCACCTTTCCGCCGTCCTCTATCAGCTCGATCTGGCGCCGCACCTCGTAATCGATCGCCTGTTCCATGAAACGGAACGAATTCAGGTTCTTGATCTCGCAGCGCGTGCCCAGTGGTTCTCCGGGACGGCGCACCGAGACGTTGGCGTCGCAGCGAAACGACCCCTCCTGCATGTTGCCGTCGCATATGCCGATCCAGCGCACGAGCGAGTGCAGCGCACGTGCGTAGGCCACGGCCTCCTTCGCGCCGCGCATGTCCGGTTCGGTGACGATTTCGAGCAACGGCGTGCCGGCACGGTTCAGGTCGATCCCCGACATGCCCTTGAAGTCCTCATGCAGGGACTTGCCTGCGTCTTCCTCGAGGTGGGCACGCAGGATGCGCACCGTCTTCTCTCCCCCGTCGACGACGAACGACAGGGTTCCGTTCTGCACCACCGGGAGTTCGTACTGGCTGATCTGGTAGCCCTTGGGCAGGTCGGGATAGAAATAGTTCTTGCGCGCAAACACCGAGTGCCGGCTGATCGTCGCGCCGATCGACAGGCCCAGGCGCATCGCGAATTCCACCGCGGTCGCGTTGAGTACGGGCAGCACACCGGGCAGCGCAATGTCTACCGCCGACGCCTGCGTATTGGGTGCGGCCCCGAACGCCGTCGAGGCGCCAGAAAAGATCTTGCTGCGCGTCGCAAGCTGCGCGTGGGTCTCCAGACCGATTACGATTTCCCAGGTCATCTCAGCATCTCGCAGCCGAGCATCACAACGGGGTGCCGGCCGGCACACGCAGATGCCAGTCGGTCGCCTGCTGGTACCGATGCGCGGCATTCAGCATCCGCGCCTCGGAAAAATAGTTGCCCATGATCTGCAGGCCGACCGGCAGGCCGCCAGCGTCGAAACCGGCCGGGATGGACATGCCGGGCAGGCCCGCGAGATTCAGCGCAATCGTGAATATGTCGGTGAGGTACATCTGCACCGGGTCACCGCTTTTTGCACCGATTTCGAACGCCGTGGTCGGCGACGTGGGGCCCATGATCAGGTCGCACTGCGTGAACGCCTCCGTAAAATCCCGGGCGATGAGGCGACGGATCTTCTGTGCCTTGAGGTAGTAGGCATCGTAGTAACCGTGCGAGAGCACGTAGGTGCCGATCAGGATGCGTCGTTTCACCTCCGCGCCGAAACCTTCCGCGCGGGACTTGCAGTACATCTCGTACAGGTCGGCATATTCCGCCGCGCGATGCCCATAGCGCACGCCGTCGAAACGCGACAGGTTCGAGGAGGCCTCTGCCGGGGCCAGCACGTAGTAGGCGGGAATCGCCAGATGGGTGTTCGGCAGGGTGATATCGACCGTTTTCGCCCCCTGGGCCTCGAACCACCGGATGGCCTCGCGCACGCGCCCGGCAACATCGGCATCGACACCGTCACCGAAATACTCCTTCGGCAGGCCGATTCGCAGGCCGGCCAGGGACGCGCCCAGGTCCCGCGCGTAGTCTTCCTTCGGGCGCTCGAGGCTGGTCGAGTCGCGTGGGTCGAAACCGGCCATGACGTTGAGCAGGCAGGCAAGATCAGCTGCACTGCGTCCCATTGGCCCCGCCTGGTCAAGCGAGGAGGCGTAGGCGACCATGCCGTAGCGCGACACCGCGCCGTAGGTCGGCTTGAGGCCGCAGATCCCCGTCAGTGCGGCCGGCTGGCGGATCGACCCGCCGGTGTCGGTTCCCGTCGCCGCAGGGGCCATGCGTGCCGCGACGGCTGCGGCCGAACCGCCCGATGAGCCGCCGGGCACCGCGCTGGTTTTCCAGGGATTGCGCACCGGGCCGAAAAACGAGTTTTCGTTGGACGAGCCCATCGCGAATTCGTCCATGTTGGTCTTGCCCAGCAGTACCGCCCCGGCGCGGCCGAACTGTTCGATGACATGGGCATCGTAGGGAGAAATGAAGTTCTCCAGCATTTTCGAGCCGCAGGTCGTGCGCATGCCCTGTGTGCAGAAAATGTCCTTGTGCGCGACCGGGATCCCGAGCAGTGCACCGTCCTCGCCCTTCGCGCGGCGCTGGTCCGCCGCCCGGGCATCAGCCAGCGCGCGCTCAGAATCGACCGTGATGAAGGCGTTCAGCTCGCCATTCAGGCGGGATACCCGGTCGAGGAACAGCCCCGTGAGCTCCACGCTCGAGAGCTTCTTCGCCGCCAGCGCGGCGGACAGTTCGATCAGGGGCGCGTTGAGCAAGGCCTACTCGATGACCTTGGGCACGAGATACAGGCCGCCTTCCACGGCCGGCGCAACCGCCTGGAACGCGCCGTGCCGGTCAGCCTCGGTCACCCTGTCCTCGCGCAGCCTTTGGACCACATCCTGGGCATGCGACATGGGTTCGATGCCCTGCGTGTCCACGGCCTGCATCTGTTCGACGAGGCCGAGCACGCCGTTCAACTGGTCGGCGGTGGCAGCCGCCTCGGCCTCGCTGACGGCGATGCGCGCGAGCCGGGCAATGCGGCGGATCTGTTCGAGGTCCAGGGACATGTCGGTTTGCGGAAGATGGGCCGGAAAACCTGTTGCAAGAGCGGGTTTTCGGCTTTTTTCAGGGTCTCTATAGGGTATCATATGCCGCTGGCATTTCAGGCGTCTCGGCGGCATGTCCCGAACACCCGAAGCCCAATTGCAACACAGCCTTAGCGTTCGAAGTTAAGGCGCAACAGAAAAGGCTTTCACCACGCCATGTTCGGCTTTTTGCGCAGCTACTTTTCCAATGATCTGGCCATCGACCTCGGTACCGCGAACACGCTGATCTACGTGCGCGGCAAGGGCATCGTGCTGGACGAGCCCTCGGTCGTGGCGATCCGCCAGGAAGGCGGCCCGAACGCGAAGAAGACCATTCAGGCTGTCGGCAAGGAAGCCAAGATGATGCTGGGCAAGACGCCGGGCAACATCACCGCGATCCGTCCGATGAAGGACGGCGTGATCGCCGACTTCACCGTCACCGAGCAGATGCTCAAGCAGTTCATCAAGAAGGTGCACGACTCGCGCCTGTTCTCGCCTTCACCGCGCATCATCATCTGCGTGCCCTGCGGCTCGACCCAGGTGGAGCGCCGCGCGATCCGCGAATCCGCGATCGGCGCCGGCGCGGGTCAGGTGTATCTGATCGAAGAACCGATGGCTGCTGCGATCGGCGCCGACCTGCCGGTGGCCGAGGCGACCGGCTCGATGGTCGTCGACATCGGCGGCGGCACGACCGAAGTGGGCGTCATCTCGCTGGGCGGCATGGTGTACTCCGGCAGCGTGCGCGTCGGCGGCGACAAGTTCGACGAGGCGATCATCAACTACATCCGCCGCAACTACGGCATGCTGATCGGCGAGACCACCGCGGAGATGATCAAGAAGACCATCGGCTCGGCATTCCCGGGCAGCGAAGTGCGCGAGATGGAAGTGAAGGGCCGCAACCTCGCCGAGGGCATTCCGCGCAGCTTCACGATCTGCTCCAACGAGATCCTCGAGGCGCTCACCGAGCCGCTCAACCAGATCGTATCGGCGGTCAAATCGGCGCTCGAACAGACGCCGCCGGAGCTCGGCGCGGACATTGCCGAAAAAGGCATGGTACTCACCGGCGGCGGCGCGCTGCTGCGCGACCTCGACCGCCTGCTGATGGAAGAGACCGGCCTGCCGGTGATCGTTGCCGACGACCCCCTCACCTGCGTGGTGCGCGGATCGGGCATGGCGCTCGAAAAGATGGAGCACTTCGGCCCGATCTTCACGAATGACTGAGTGATGGGGGGATGGAGCACTCGCCCCCACCGTTCTTCAAGCGCGGTCCGGCGCCGCTCGTTCGCCTCGCATTCTTCGCCTCACTCTCGATCGCCCTGCTCGTACTGGATGCGCGTTTCAAATACACCGAGGCGCTGAGAAGCGTCATCGCGGTTGCCGCGTATCCGCTGCAGCAGATCGCGACAGCACCCGGCCAGTTCGCCGCACGCATCGCCGGCTTTTTCGCCGCGCAGTCTTCCTTGCAGACGGAAAACGCCGGGTTGCGGGCGCGGCTTGTGGCCGGTGCGATCGACGCCCAGCGCTATGCCGCGACGGCAGCCGAGCTCGCCCAGCTTCGCCGCCTGGTGGGTGCCCAGGAGCGGCTCGAATTGCAGGCGACCCCGGTCGAGGTGCTGTATTCCGGTCGCGATCTCTTCTCCCGAAAACTCATCGTCAACAAGGGCGCCACGCAGGGCATCCGTCCCGGGCAGGCGGTGGTCGACGAAACCGGCGTGGTCGGGCAGGTGACCCGGGTGCACCCGATGGTCTCCGAAGTCACGCAACTCATCGACAAGGACCAGGCAATCCCGGTCCAGGTCGTGAGAAACGGCCTGCGCGCCGTTGCCTTCGGCTCCGGTTCCGCCGGCACGCTCGAGCTGCGCTTCATGGCGGCGAACGCCGAGATCCAGACGGGCGACAAACTGGTGACCTCGGGGATCGACGGTACCTACCCCGCCGGACTGCCGGTGGCGACCGTCGTCCGCATCGAGCGCGACGCGGTGGCTGCCTTTGCACGCATCGTCTGCGAGCCCTCTGCCGGTGTGGAGAACAACCGGTATCTTCTCGCGCTTTCCACCGAGGCCAAGCTGCCCCCGTATCCAGCGGAGGCGGTGCGGGCTGAGCGCAAGACAAAAGGCAAAGGCAAGCGCAGAAAGGATGTTCCGAATGTCGAATAGGGTTGCGAACCGGGGAGCAGCCGATGCTGGTTGAGCGGCCGCAATACATTCTTCTGCCGGTACGCGTCGGAACGATCGCCATTTCCGTCCTCGCGGCCCTGCTGTTGAATTTCCTTCCCTGGTCGAACCTCGCGCTGGTGCCTGATTTTGTCGCCCTCATCCTGACGTTCTGGTGTGTGCGCCAGCCGCGACTGGTCGGCCTGGGGGTCGGCTGGCTGCTGGGCCTCCTGATGGATACCGGCAACGGGGTGCTGCTCGGCCAGCACGCGCTGGCCTATTCGCTCCTTGCGTTTGCCGCCATCACGCTTTCGCGCCGGATCCTGTGGTTCACGTGGCTGCACCAGGCCATGCATGTCGCGGTCCTGCTGGTCGGCGCGAAATCGGTCGAAGTGCTGGTCAGGCTCGCCGCCGGTGCCCAATTCCCGGGATGGACACTGCTCGTCGGGCCGCTGATCGGCGCATTGCTCTGGCCGGTCGCGAGTTACATCCTGCTCTCGCCACAGCGGCGGCCCATCGAGATCGACGAGAACCGCCCGCTATGACATCGATGTCGAACCAAGCCCTCACTCAGGGGAGCTGAACTTGATGTCGAGCGAAACCACCACGCAGGGGGTCTGAGGGGGGCGGCAGCCCCCCTTCCCACGATGCGCCTGCCAGAGCTCAAGAACCATGAGCGCGAGCTGCACTATTTCCAGCTGCGCATCGGCGCGGCCGGCATCGCCGTGCTGGTCGCGTTCGGGGTGCTCTTTGCGCGCTTCGTCTATCTCCAGGTGATACAGCGCGACTATTACCACACGAAGGCGGAGGACAACCGCATCTCGATCGTCCCCGTCGCGCCCAACCGCGGGCTGATCCTCGACCGGAACGGGGTCGTGCTCGCACGCAACTATTCGGCCTATACGCTGGAGATCATGCAGGCCACCGTGCCCGACCTGGAACGCACGATCAACGAGCTTTCCGAGGTGGTGGACATCCAGCCCAAGGATCGCAGCCGGTTCAAGAAGCTCATGGCCGAAACGCGCAACGCGGAGAGCCTGCCGATCCGCACGCGACTGTCCGACGAAGAGGTCGCGCGCTTTGCGGCCAATCGCTACCGTTTTCCGGGGGTGGAGATCAAGGCACGGCTGTTCCGCCAGTATCCGTTCGGCGAAACCGCTTCGCACGTGATCGGCTACATCGGCCGGATCAACGACAAGGACCAGGAACGCCTCGAGGAGCTCGGGGTTGAAGCCAACTACCGCGGCACCGACTTCGTAGGCAAATCCGGCATCGAGGGCAGCTACCAGAGCGAACTGCACGGCACAACGGGGATCGAGCAGGTCGAGATCGACGCCGGCGGGCGCGGGATCCGTACCCTTTCGCGCACGCCCGCGCAGTCAGGCAACGACATCACGCTCGCGCTCGACATCAAGCTCCAGGAAGTTGCGGAGACGGCCTTCGGCGAACGACGCGGCGCAATGGTCGCCATCGAGCCGGGGACCGGTGGCGTCCTTGCCTTCGTTTCGATGCCTGGCTTCGACCCCAACCTCTTTGTCGAGGGCATCGACCCGCAGAGCTGGTCCGAACTCAACAACTCGCCCGACCGGCCGCTCAACAATCGCGCCATCACGGGCCTGTACCCGCCGGGGTCCACCTTCAAGCCCTTCCTCGCGCTGGCCGCGCTGGAGCTTGGCAAGCGCAAGGCGAACCAGACCATCTTCGATCCGGGCTACTTCGAATTCGGCGGCCGGCGCTTTCGCGACGACAAGGTCGGCGGGCACGGCACGGTGGACATGTACAAGTCGATCGTCGAGTCCTGCGACACGTACTACTACGTTCTCTCCAACGACCTGGGCATCGATGCCATCGCGCGGTCGCTGGCGCCCTTCGGTTTCGGCAGCCGGACGGGCATCGATCTGGAAGGCGAATCGGTCGGCATCCTGCCCTCGCCCGAATGGAAGGCGCGGCGCTTCCGCAAGCCGGAGCAGAAGAAATGGTACGCAGGCGAGACCATTTCTATCGGAATCGGACAGGGGTACAACGCCTACACCCCGGTGCAACTGGCGCAGGCCGTGGCCACGCTGGCCAACAACGGCGCAGTATTCAAGCCACATCTCGTAAGCCACATCGACAATCAACGAACCGGATCCCGCCGCTATCTGGAACCCGAGCCCGTGCGCCGCATACCGCTCAAACCGGAAAACGTCGAGTTCATCAAGGACGCAATGGCGGGCGTCAACCGGGAGGGCACGGGCGCGCGCGCGTTTGCGGGCGCGCAGTACACGAGCGGGGGCAAGACGGGCACCGCGCAGGTGATCGCGATCAAGGCGAACGAAAAATACATCGAGAAGAACGTGCTGGAGCGGCATCGCGACCACTCGCTGTTCATCGCGTTTGCTCCGCTCGAGAACCCGAAGATCGCACTCGCCGTGATTGTCGAGAACGGCGGGTTCGGCGCGCGTGCCGCCGCGCCGATCGCGCGCACCGTGCTCGACTATTACCTGCTGGGCAAGCTGCCGGACGCACCGAAGAAACCGGCGCCGGAAATAGAAATGAAGGACGGCAACTGATGGCCCTCGAAGCGCCGCACATGTCCTTGCGCCGCTTGGCGGACCGTTTCTCGGGAAGCATCGATGGTCCGCTGTTCAGCCTCGCGCTGCTGCTGGTCGGTATCGGACTGGCAACCCTTTTCAGCGCGAGCTACGAGTATCCGGCGCGCGTCACTTCGCAAATGGCCAACGTCGCAGTGGCCTTCACGGCCATGTGGATCGTCGCGCAGATTCCGCCGCAGACACTGATGCGCTTTGCCGTGCCGGTGTATTTTGCGGGCGTGATTCTTCTTGTGGCAGTGGCCCTGTTCGGTGAGGTCACCAACGGCGCGCGCCGCTGGCTGCACGTGGGCGTGACGCGGTTCCAGCCCTCCGAAATGATGAAGATCGCGATGCCGCTGATGCTCGCCTGGTATTTCCATCGTCACGAGGCCACGCTGCGCACGCGGGACTTCATCGTCGCCGGCGTGCTGCTCTTCGTGCCCGTGCTCCTGATTGCGCGGCAACCCGACCTCGGCACCGCCGTGCTCGTACTGGCCGCCGGATGCTACGTGATCTTCTTCGCCGGACTGTCCTGGAAGGTCATCGTCGGACTTGTCGTGCTGGGCGTGGCGGCACTGTTTCCGCTCTGGGGATTACTCCACGATTACCAGCGGCGGCGCATCCTCACACTGCTCGATCCGACCACCGACCCGCTCGGCGCGGGCTACCACATCATCCAGTCCACGATCGCCGTCGGCTCGGGCGGCATCCTCGGCAAGGGCTGGCTGCAGGGCACCCAGACCCACCTCGAGTTCATACCCGAGCGCCACACCGACTTCATTTTCGCCGTGTTCTCGGAAGAGTTCGGGCTGACGGGGAACTGCATCCTGATGCTGCTGTATCTGCTGCTGATCGCACGCGGCCTGATGATCGCGGCCAATGCACCGACATTTTTCACCCGCCTGCTGGCCGGCGCCGTGACGATGATCTTTTTCACCTACGCATTCGTGAACATGGGCATGGTCTCGGGAATCCTTCCCGTGGTCGGGGTGCCGCTGCCCTTTGTGTCCTACGGGGGTACCGCGCTGGCGACCCTGTTCGTCGGGATCGGCATACTGATGAGCATCCATCGGCACCGGAAACTGGTTCAGACCTGAGCCGTTCCTGCTGCGCAGCATCAGCCCGTATTGCGTTGCGCAAGTGCGCTGAAAATTTATCCCACCTGTTGAAATAAAGTCTGTTTTTGTGAACTTAACCATGTGAATTTTCTAATCTTCTTTTTTCGTCCTGATTTGTTGCGCCGCGTTATGAAGCCGCCTATTCTCGGGCATCACATCAGGACGAAACGGGCTGCAACCTGCCCTCCTGATGCTGCACCGGGCGTTATGAAACCAACCAGGAGGAAGTCGAAGAATGACAAATCGCGAGCAGGAAATCGCAGTGCTGAAGAAGGACTGGGCCGAAAACCCGCGCTGGTCGGGTCTGAAGCGGGGCTATACGGCGGAAGACGTCGTGCGGCTGCGCGGCAGCCTGAAGATCGAGTACACCCTGGCCAGGAACGGGGCCGAGAAGCTCTGGAAGATGTGCAACGAGAAGCCGTTCGTGAACTCGCTCGGCGCGCTGACCGGCAACCAGGCCATGCAGCAGGTGAAGGCCGGCGTGCCGGCCGTCTACCTGTCGGGCTGGCAGGTCGCGGCCGACGCCAACGATTCCCTGTCGATGTATCCGGACCAGTCGCTTTACGCCGTCTCCTCGGTACCGACCGTGGTCAAGCGCATCAACAATGCGCTCGCCCGCCAGGATCAGATCCAGACCATGGAAGGCAAGGGCGATGTCGACTGGTTTGCGCCGATCGTAGCCGACGCGGAAGCCGGGTTCGGCGGCGTGCTGAATGCGCACGAGCTGATGCGCTCGATGATCGAAGCGGGCGCGGCCGGCGTGCACTTCGAAGACCAGCTCGCTTCCGTGAAGAAGTGCGGCCACATGGGCGGCAAGGTGCTCGTGCCGACACAGGAAGCCGTGCAGAAGCTGATCGCCGCGCGGCTGGCGGCCGACGTCATGGGCGTGCCGACCGTTCTGCTCGCACGGACCGATGCCGAGGCGGCCGACCTCGTGACTTCGGATGTCGACGAGAACGACAAGCCGTTTCTGACCGGCGAGCGCACACCCGAAGGTTTCTACCGCACGAAGAAGGGATTCGACCAGGCACTGTCGCGCGGCCTGGCCTACGCCGAATACGCCGACATGGTGTGGTGCGAAACCGGCACGCCGGATCTCGCATTCGCGCGCAAGTTCGCCGAAGGAGTGCAGAAGAAGTTCCCGGGCAAGATGCTGGCCTACAACTGTTCGCCTTCGTTCAACTGGAAGCGCAACATCGACGACGCGACGATCGCGAAATTCCAGCGCGAACTCGGGGCGATGGGCTACAAGTTCCAGTTCATCACGCTGGCGGGCTTCCATGCGCTCAACTACTCGATGTTCGAGCTGGCCTACGGTTACGCGCGCAACAACATGACGGCGTTCGTCGAGCTTCAGCAGAAGGAGTTTGCCGCGGCAGAGAAGGGTTTCACCGCAGTCAAGCACCAGCGCGAAGTCGGCACCGGCTATTTCGACGAAATCACGCAGGCCGTGACCGGCGGGAAGTCCTCGACGACAGCTCTGCATGGTTCGACCGAAGACGAGCAGTTCTTCGATGCCAAGGCGAAAGCCAAGCTGGCCGCCTGAGCGCAATTGTTTAGAAGGAGGAGGAGGGAGACCGCCGCGCCCACGGGCGCGGCGGCTTTTTTTCGGGGGGAGGTCTGAGGAGGGGGGCGCAAGCCACCCTCTTCTCGTCGGGGGAGGTCTGAGGAGGGGGGCGCAAGCCCCCTCTTCTCGTCTAGCCTATAACCAGCGCTGCATCGGATACCCGCCGAACAGCGGGCGCTGCATGGCGGCGCGCGCGATCTGCCGCCCCCACTTGAATTCCTTGTAGAGCACGACGAAACGCCACATGTCGCGCAGCACTTTCGCGCGATCCCGCCAGCTGAGCGCCATCAATGCCGCCGGGAAATCGGCCTCGTGGGGCTTGTCGAACGCGATCTTGAGCGGATTCCACTGGTCGGTCGTGCGCCGGACTTCGGAGGCGATCATGCGCCGGTACATTTCCTGGACCGGACGGTTGCGCAGCCGCGCTTCGACGATGGCCTCGCCGCTGATCGCGCCCGAGTGCAGCGCGCAGCTCATGCCCTCGCCGATCATGTTCAGAAAGCCCGCAGCCTGTCCCGTAATCAGCACATTGCCCTTGCCGAACACGTAACGGTTGATCAGCGAAGGTCCGAAATTCTCGGCACAACCCTCGTCCTCCGTATGCGGCTTGAGGCGCACACCGTGCTTTTCCTCGAGGTATTTCACGACATTTGCGTGCTTCGCCGCGAAATTGTCGCCGCGCTTGAAACCCACACCGACGATCTGGCGCCCGTCGCGCGCGTGGCTCCAGGTGTAGTGGCCCAGCCCGGGGTGAAACCAGAAATGGAAGTACTCGGTGTCCAGCGGACACTCGATGATGTCGTGAAACTTCTGCCCGACGAAGAACCAGGGAATCTGCTTCGGATAGTCGGGATACACGGCGCGCGTCACCAGCGAACTCGGGCCGTCGGCACCGATCACCTGTCGGGCACGGTACTCGACCGGCTCGCCTTTCTTGCGCGCGTGCACGAGAACATGGTCACCCTTGTCTTCCAGCCCTGCGAACGAAGTCTGGTCGTGGATCTCGGCACCGCTGCGCTGGATGGCCCAGTGGTCGGAGTACTTGCGGTGCAGGTGTGGCGTGGTCCCGCCGAAGAAATCCATCGACAACGACACCATCGATGGAAAGTGGAAGGTCACACCGCGGCAGGCGGTCGGCTCGTGCAGCGCTTCCGGCGGCAGGGGTCCGAAATTCTCGAGGAGAAAGCGGTGCCCGCGCGGAGAGAGGATGCCGCTGCAGATCTTGTGGCGCGGCAATTCCTTTCTCTCGAGGACGACCGTCTCCAGCCCCGCGTCCACAAGGCGCTTGGCCGCAGCGGCCGCCGAAAGGCTGGCCCCGACAATGATGACGTCAACCGAGCGCATTGTCGCGTTTCCGTTCTGTAGGCACTTCAGACATGGGCTTCAATGATCCGCCAATTCCGCCACATGCACTACCGGCAGGGCGCTGTGTCCGCTGAAGGCTTCGGCATCTTCCATTCGCTCGACCACGATGCGCTCCACGCGGCGCCCCTTGAGTATCCACGCCGCCTCGCCGGCCGCGGGAATCGCGATCCGCTGGAGGTCGAGGTTGGTCGCGCAACCACGCTCCAGCCGCAGGCGGTCGTAGTGCTTGACCAGACGTTCATAGTCCTCGTGGTAGGCGCGCGGCTCGATCACATACAGGTCCCCAGGGCCGACCGCGCTGCGGACCGCCGCGATGCGGGTAAGCGCCTCACCGAGTCCTGCAAGATTTTTTCCCGGCAGCCACACGCGCAGATGGCGCATCCAGAACCCATCATCGACGATCACGGTATCCGCCGCACGCAAAGGTGCGAGGAAGCGCTCCAGACGGAGCACGGGGACCGGCACCCCGGACTCGAGCGCACGCAGAATATCTGCACCGCCGTCCTCGCATCGACGCGCTTCGAGCAATTCGAGGATCCGACCCAGCGCCTGCGCATTTGCGCTCAACACCGGGCCCGCGAGGATCAGGACCTTTGCGGGCGCCGCAATCTCCGCATGTCCCGCGCCCTCGCTCATGCTCACCCGAATTGCGTGCCGCACCGGCGTGTCGGGCAATGCGCCGCGCAGCCCGAGCGTCATGCCGATCAGATCGATGCCTTCCGGACATACCGGCTCGCAAGCGCCGCACAGCGTGCACGCAGCCGCGGAGGACGCCAGTTCGTCCGGCGATGCGCCGGCCTGCAGCGCCTTGGCACGGCCTTCGGGACTGATGCGGGGATCGCGCATTGCGCGCCATGCCGGACACACCAGCAGGCAAAGGCTGCAACCGCTGCAAGCGGCAAAGTCCCTGCGCGCGGCGGACCCGTTCAAAAAATGACGTCCCGGTTGAGGATCATCGCGGGATCCGCCTCGCGCTTCATTTCGAGGTGCCGGTCGACGAGCGCATCACCGAACACCCGCCGGATGTAGCCCTTCATCATGCCGCCGAATCGGTAGTAGCTTGCGCCGAGATCGACGCCGATGTCGTAAATCGCGTTCTTGAAAGACTGCAGGTGGTCGCGGCTGTAATCCCTTCCGTTGGTCATGGGTTCGAACTCGCAGCCGTAGGCCCACCCCTCGGCGTCCGGCGGAATGCACGACATCTCGTAGTGCTCGCGATGCTCCGGGCGCAGCTTGATGCCGACGCAGTACAGCGTGTAATGCGGAAAATAACGGCGGCACACCGCATTGCCGCGCTCGACGGCTTCGACGAATTTTTCTGCCGACGTTGCCAGGTCGGGGATCACCATCTGCCGCCCGCCCCAGAATTTCCATACCGCACGCGAGAACACCACGGTCCGGTCGAGCATCGCGCCGTCGCGCATGTATTCCGAGCGCTGGAGTTCGGGGAAAAGCTCGCGTTTTCTTTGCAGCAGGAACCAGGCTTCGCCGAGTTTCCAGGGACGCAGCGCATAGCGTCCGAGCATGCACAGGCCGAAGCTGAGTTCGCCGTGTCCGCGCAGGCGCGATTCCCAGTTCCTGCGGAATTCAGCCTCGCGCGCGTCCGAATCGAACGCCACGAGCAGATTCACCGCGCAGTCGAGGATCGTCAGGATGCCGGAGTAATCGCTTGCGTCGTTGCGGTCGATCATCTGCAGATCTTCGATCGCCGTGCGCAGTGACGAGTAGTAGTAGTAGTGCATGCGCAGCGGCGTATAGGGGCGCACTTTCAGCGTGGCCTCGGTGATCACGCCGAACTGCCCGTATCCGAGGATCACGCGACGAAAGAGCGCCGCGTTCTCGGTATCGGAGCACTCGACGATCCGGCCGGTCGGCGTCACGACCTGCAGGGAGAGCGCCTGGTCGGCGCTGCACCCCAGGCGCGGCGAATTCACGTCGATTCCGCCGACCCCGAGCGTGCCGCCGACCGAAGAGGTCAGGTTGAGCGGCGCCGACAGATAGTCCAGATTCTCGCGGCGCAGTTCCTCGGTCAGTCCGTGCCAGAAGATCCCGGCCTGGGTGCGCACCGTCAGCGCCTGCGCATCGATGTGGAGCACGCGGCTCATGCCGGTCATGTCGAGCAGCACGCCGCCAAAGGCGACCGATTCGCCCTCGGTTGTCAGGCCTCCGCCGCGCACCGTGACCGGCACGCGATGGCGCTGCGCCTCCTCAAGAAGGCTCGCGATCTGCGTGGCGCTGCGCGCGATCACCACGCCGTGAGGCAGGCCATAGGCGGTGCCGCCGGCATCGGTCGCGTAAGAGCCGCGCGCTGACACGGACTCCGCGAGTTCGACGCCACGCGCGCGCAATGCTGCGGCAAACGCGTCCCAGTTCCCGCCGTTCCAGCGCGAAGGATTGGTCTGCTGGCGCCTGATCCCCTGCAGGGCATCCGGCGCAACCGGACACGCACCGATGGTGCCGGGCTCGACCGCGGGATACCCGCCGGGAACGGCGGCAGCGGGATTCATTCGCTCCACAATGCCTCCACGCCGCGCGCCGGCGACTGCACCGAAACGCGCTTGCGTCGCGAAGTTTCGCCAGCTTCGATGGACACCGCACGCTTGGCCACACCCAGGCTGGCGGCGAGAAACTCGATCAGGCAGGCATTGGCCTCGCCCTCGACTGCCCGGGCAGACAGGCGGATCTTCAGGCAGTCACCATGCAGACCGGCAACTTCGGTGCGCCATGCGCCCGGCTGCACATGCACCTGGAGCACGAGCCGCCCTCCCTGCAGGCTGTGCCAGGCCGGAGGGCTCAGAACAGCCCCGCGAATTGCGCGCGACCGTACGCGAGCGGGATCAGCAGCACCTGGAGCAGCACGATCAGCACCAGCGGGGACAGGTCGATGTTCGCCACCGGCGGCACATAGCGGCGGATCGGCCGCAGGAACGGCCGCACCATCGCGTCGAACATCGAGCCGAACGGCGACTCCGGATTGGTCCAGGAAAGCACCGCCTGCATGATCAGCGCAAAAATCAGCAGGTACAGGCTGTAGCGCAGCAAGTCGAACAGCGCGAGGCCGGAGAAGATTGCCGCCGCCGTTCCCGGTGACCCTCCGAATCCATAGCCACGCAACACGTGAACCACGGCCAGCGTGGCGGCCTGCACGATCCACGCGATCAACAGGGTCGGCAGGTCCAGACCAGCCAATCCCGGAAGCACGCGTCTCGCCGGCAGCACCACCCAGTTGGTCAGCGCGATGACGAACGCTCCGACCTGGTTGCGGAACGATATCCGCAGCCACTGGAAATGGAACCGCGCAAGCAGGAGAAAAACCAGGAAGCTGCTGACCGTGTCGATCAGGAACTCGAGGATCTGCGCAAGCATCCCTCTAACCGTCCTTGCCCAGCAACTGCCCGAGTTCGGCACCGCGGTCGCTGGCTGCCTTGAGCGCACGACCGATGCGGCCGGCGATGTCTTCGGCCGCAAACACCTTGAGCGCGGCCTCGGTCGTTCCGCCTTTGGAGGTCACGCGCTCGCGCAGCACCGATGGCGACTCGGTGCTTTCTGCGGCAAGCCGCGCCGCACCGACGAAAGTCTGGATCGCCAGGGTGCGTGCCGTTTCGGGCGCCAGGCCCAGTTCGATGCCCGAACGCTCAAGCGCTTCGATGAAATAGAACACATACGCAGGACCGCTGCCCGAGACTGCGGTGACCGGATCGATCAGCGCCTCGTCGCCCACCCATACGGCTTTTCCGACGGCGGCAAGCACGGCCTCCGCGCGCGTGCGCTCCTCGGGACTGACTTCCGGTCGCGCATACAGTCCCGCGATCCCGGCACCCACCAGCGCCGGCGTGTTCGGCATGACGCGCACCAGCCTGGCGTAGCCATCCAGCCAGCGCGAGAGGTCCTCCAGCCGGATGCCTGCGGCGATGCTGATCACCAGCTGGCGCCGCAGCCTGCCCGATAGCGGGGCGACCGCCGCGCGCATGTCCTGCGGTTTCACGGCGAGTACCAGCGTGTCGGCCGCGAAGGTCGACTCGTCGGGCGCCGCGCTTACATGCACCTTGAAACGTGCAACCAGTCTTTCACGCGCCTCGGGAATGACTTCGACCACGGAAAACGCGTTGGCCGCATACCCTTTTGCGAGCAAGCCGCCGATCAGCGCCCCGGCCATGTTGCCGCCACCCACAAAAGCAATCTTCACGCGCCCTCCTTCTGTGCGATCTTCATGCCGCCGCCCTGACGCTCGCGCGCTCGCCGAAAATTGCCGTCCCGATACGCACCATCGTTGCGCCCTCCGCGACCGCCGACTCGAGATCCTGCGACATGCCCATTGACAGCGTATCGAGCGTCAGGCCGTCTTCGTTCAGGTGTTCGAAGAGCTCACGCACTGCGCGAAACCGCGCGCGCTGCACTTGTGTATCGTCGGTGGGTTCGGGAATTGCCATGAGTCCGCGCAGGCGCAGATGCGGCATCCCGGCGATTTCGCGGGCCAGCGCGGAAACATCTGCAGGCCGTGCGCCGCTCTTGGTGGATTCGCCGGAAACGTTCACCTGGATCAATACATTGAGCGGTGCCACTGTGGTGGGCTGCTCGGCGCGGTTCTCGGACAGTCGCCGCGCGATCTTCAGGCGATCGACCGTGTGCACCCAGTCGAACGCGCCGGCAACGACACGTGTCTTGTTGCTCTGGAGCGGTCCGATCAGGTGCCACTCGATTTCCCGGGCGCGTTCCGCACCGATCTCCCTGCCGAGCGCCACCTGCTTGTCGAGCGCCTCCTGGACGTAGTTTTCGCCGAAACGGCGCTGTCCGGCCGAAAATGCCTCGATCAGGGCGGCCGGCGGCTGGGTCTTGCTCACCGCGAGCAGATTCACGCCGCCAGGATCGCGCCCGGCAGCCTCGGCCGCACGCCGGATGCGCGCTGCGACAGCTTGCAAGTTATCATTGATTACCGCCATAATTTTTCACCCGCATCTTCCGCCCGCGTTCGCGACCTTTTTCCCAGGGTTCGGACGCCCCACCATTCCCCGGGGGAATTGTAATGGATCTGACTGAACTGCTCGCCTTCGTCGTCAAGAACAAGGCCTCCGACCTGCACCTGTCCTCCGGCGTTGCCGCCGATGATCCGCGTGCACGGCGACGTCAAGCGCATCAACCTGCCGGCGATGGAGCACAAGGACGTGCACGGCATGATCTACGACATCATGAACGACGGGCAGCGCAAGTTCTACGAGGAAAACCTCGAGTGCGACTTCTCGTTCGCGATCCCGAACCTGGCGCGCTTCCGCGTCAATGCCTTCGTGCAGCAGCGCGGCGCGGCTGCGGTGATGCGGACCATTCCCTCCAAGATACTGTCGCTGGAGGACCTCAAGGCGCCGAAGTCGTTCAAGGACATTGCCGACTATCCGCGCGGCGTGGTGCTGGTCACCGGCCCGACGGGTTCGGGCAAGTCGACCACGCTGGCGGCGATGGTGAACCACAAGAACGAGACCGAGGAAGGCCACATCCTCACGATCGAGGACCCGATCGAGTTCGTGCACGAATCCAAGAAATGCCTGATCAACCAGCGCGAGGTCGGGCCGCACACGCTGTCGTTCTCCAACGCGCTGCGCTGCGCGCTGCGCGAGGACCCGGACGTAATCCTGGTCGGCGAGATGCGCGACCTGGAAACCATCCGCCTGGCGCTGTCCGGCGCGGAAACCGGCCACCTGGTGTTCGGCACGCTGCACACCTCTTCGGCGGCCAAGACCATCGACCGGATCATCGACGTGTTCCCGGCGGCGGAAAAGGACATGATCCGCGCGATGATCTCGGACTCGCTGCGCGCGGTCATTTCGCAGACCCTGCTGCAAGACCAAGGACGGCACCGGCCGCGTCGCGGCGCACGAGATCATGATCGGCACGCCCGCGATCCGCAACCTGATCCGCGAAAACAAGATCGCGCAGATGTACTCGGCGATCCAGACCGGCGCGCAGCTCGGCATGCAGACGCTGGACCAGAACCTGACCGGACCTGGTCAAGCGCAACGTGGTCTCGATGGCCGAGGCGCGCAGCAAGGCGGCGAACAAAGACAATTTCGCGAGGCTAGGAGGCAGCTCATGGAACGCGAACAGGCAACAAAATTCATCTACGATCTTCTGCGCGCGATGCTCGCGAAGAAGGGCTCCGACCTGTTCATCACGGCCGGCTTTCCCGCCGGCGATGAAGGTCGACGGCAAGATGACGCCGGTGTCGCAGCAGCCGCTGACGTCGCAGCACACGCGCGATGCTGGCGCGCGCGATCATGAACGACAAGCAGGCGGCCGAGTTCGAGGCGACCAAGGAATGCAACTTCGCGATCAGCCCCGCCGGCATCGGCCGCTTCCGCGTCAATGCCTTCATGCAGCATGGCAGCAGGTCGGCATGGTGCTGCGCACCATCACCACGTCCGATTCCCGAATTCGACGACCTCAAGCTGCCGCCGGTGCTGAAGGACGTGGTCATGACCAAGCGCGGCCTGGTGCTGTTTGTCGGCGGCACCGGTTCGGGCAAGTCGACCTCGCTGGCGGCGATGATCGGCTACCGCAACGAGAACACGCTACGGCCACATCATCACCATCGAAGACCCGGTCGAATACGTGCACCCGCACCGCAACTGCCTGATCACGCAGCGCGAGGTCGGCGTCGACACCGACTCCTGGGAGGCCGCGCTGAAGAACACCCTGCGCCAGGCGCCGGACGTGATCCTGATCGGCGAGATCCGCGAGCGCGAGATCATGGAGCACGCGATCGCGTTCGCCGAAACCGGCCACCTGGCCCTGGGCACGCTGCACGCCAACAACTCCAACCAGGCGCTGGACCGGATCATCAACTTCTTCCCCGAAGAGCGTCGCCACCAGTTGCTGATGGACCTGTCGCTGAACCTCAAGGCGGTCGTGTCGCAGCGCCTGATCCCGCTTGAAGGAAGGCAAGGGCCGCGCCGCGGCGGTCGAGGTGCTGCTCAACTCGCCGCTGATTTCCGACCTGATCTTCAAGGGCGAAATGCACCGGCATCAAGGAGATCATGAAGAAGTCGCGGGAGCTCGGCATGCAGACCTTCGACCAGGCGCTGTTCGATCTGTACGAGGCCGGACCGGATCAGCTACGAGGACGCGCTGCGCTTCGCCGACTCGACCAACGAAGTGCGCCTGAACATCAAGCTGAACGGCAAGGGCTCGAAGAGCCGCGATCTCAATGAGGGAATCGCCCACCTGGATATCGTCTGAGGCGGATTGGACGGGTTGTGTCACGAGAGGCGCGCAGGCGTCTCTCGTCGTTTGTAGATATTAAAAAAATATTATTCGAATTGCCCTGGAGACCGCTCTGGGAGCCATTCTGCGTTATCGAATGTTTTGAATTCAAGGGGAAACTGGAATGAAGAAGACCGATCTGGAGAAACTCAAAGGCCTGCGCCTCAAACCGCAGGCCGGCGTGGCGGGGGCCGGCGGACAATTCGGCAAGGGCGCGCCTGCCGCACCCAGCCGGCGCGAACAGCGCGAACTGGACCGCGCGGCGGGGCTCGTGCCCTTTGCCGTCAAGCTGAATGAGGGGCTGGTGGCGAAGCTGCAGGCGCTTGCCCAGAACAGCGAGGGCGGCCTCAACGCCGTGGTCGCAGACCTGCTGAAGAAAGGCATGGAGAGCAAGTCCAAGTAAGGGCCATGCCGGACGTCGCTGACATCGTCATTCCGGAGAACGAGGTCGAGATCAGCGCCGTGCGCGCGCAGGGCGCCGGAGGCCAGAACGTCAACAAGGTCTCCAACGCGATCCATCTGCGTTTCGACGTGCGCGCCTCGTCGCTTCCGGGCGCCATCAAGGAACGCCTGCTGAAACTGTCCGATCAGCGCATCACGCGCACAGGCGTGGTCGTCATCAAGGCCCAGCAGCACCGCAGCCAGGATATGAACCGCGCCGAGGCGCTGTCCCGCCTGCACGAACTTGTGCAAGCCGCCGCCTTCGTGCCGAAAAAGCGCCGTCCGACCAAACCGAGTCGCAGTGCAAAGAAGAAGCGCGTGGAGGGCAAGGTTCTGCGCGGCCGGATCAAGGTGCTTCGGGGGAAGGTCGTCGACTGAACGACCCCGCCAGGCCTACTTTCGGTTCGACCCGGCCACCACCAGAAATTCGAACAGTCGGCATTCAAGCGCCCCGTTGAACAGCGGCACCCTGCGACTGGGCGAAAGCCGGATCATCTTCGCCATCCGAAGGTCGGAGGTGAAGAAATGGCAGCGCCAACCCGCAAAGCGTTGCTTCAGGGCATTGCCCAGCTGCGGATAGAAGGCCGCCATTTGATCGGCGTCCGACAGTCGTTCCCCATACGGCGGGTTGGCGACCATCACGCCCGCGGGCGCGGGCGGCTCGACCTTCAGGACATCCGCGCGCTGCAGTTTGACCAGGTCGAAGAATCCCGCCGCCATGAGGTTTTTCTTGGCGCTCTCGACCGCGCGCTGCTCGATGTCACTGCCGAACAGTGTCGGCCGCAATTTGTTTCTCGGCGGACGGCCGTCCTTCACGCGGTTCCAGGATTTGAGGTCGAAGGATCGAAGATTTTCGAAACCGAAATTGCGGCCCGCACCCGGTGGCTCGTTCAGTGCCATGGCCGCGGCCTCGATCAGCAGCGTGCCACCGCCACACATGGGATCGAACAGCGGCTCGTCGAACTTCCAGCCCGTGAGTCGGATGATTCCCGCAGCGAGGTTCTCGCGCAGCGGCGCCTCGACTGCTGCACGCCGCCAGCCTCGCTTGAACAAAGGCTCACCCGAGGTGTCCAGATACAGCGTGCCTTTGGCATGCTCGAGAAAGCAGTGCACTCGTACATCGGGCTCTCGACGGTCGACGTCGGGTCTCTGCCCGGTCTCGTCGCGAAACCGGTCGCAGATTGCATCCTTGATGCGCAGGGTCGCAAACTCGAGACTGCGCAGCGGGCTCTTGATCGCCGTCAGGTTGACCCGCAGGCTCTGGTCTACTTTAAAGTACCGCGCCCAGTCGATGGTGCGCGCGGCCGCATAGATATCCTCTTCGTTCGCGTAGTCGAACGCCGCAACGCGCCACAGCACGCGCGAGGCAATGCGCGAATGGAAGTTGGCCGCGTAGCAGGTCTCCCATGACCCGGCAAAGGCGACACCGCCAGGCGCGACGGCGACGTCTGCCGCCCCCAGCGCGCGCAGCTCGTCTGCGAGCAGGCCCTCGAGCCCGCGCGGACTGCTCGCGAAAAAACGCTCAGAAAGGTTTGACGACAACGAGGATCACGACGGCAAGGAGGACAACGACCGGAAATTCATTGAACCAGCGAAACCACACATGGCCGCGGGTGTTCCGGTCGTGCTTGAAGTCGGCGAGCAGCTTGCCGCACCACAGGTGATACGCAATCAATACCGCCACCAGGGCGAGCTTGGCATGCAGCCAGCCGCCGGAAAAACCCCAGCCTAGCCACAACCAGGTGCCGAACACGATCGTCAGAACCGCGCCCGGGGTCATGATCCCGTGGAAGAGTTTTCTCTCCATGACTTTGAAGCGCTCGATCGACGCCCGGTCTTCGCTCATGGCGTGGTAGACGAACAGGCGCGGCAGATAGAACAGCCCGGCGAACCAGGTCACCATGAATACGATGTGCAATGCCTTTACCCAGAGCATGGTTTCGATGCGGACCCTGTGTCCTACTTGAGCAATCGCCGGCGCGTCAGCACCAGTGCGAGGTAGTACCCTGCCGCAGCATAACCGAGCGGCACGGCGAGGTGCAGCAGAACATCGTGCGGCATCTCGCCAAGCAGCAGTGCGCGCGACAGCACAACCGCGTGCTGCAGCGGAAGCAGCGCGGACGCGACCTGCAACGCAGCCGGCAGTTGCTCGATCGGAAAGAACACCCCGGACAGCAGCAGGGCCGGCGTGATGACCAGCGTGAAGTAGTACATGAAGAAATCGTAGCTCGGCGAGAGCGCGGTCATGACCAGCCCGATCGCGGCAAACGCAAGGCCGGTGAGGACGATGACGGGCAGCACGGCCGCGGCCAGCGGCCAGCTGGCGAATCCCAGCACGGATACCACGACTAGTATGGACAGGCCGGAAAGCGTCGCCTTGGTCGCCGCCCAGGCGAGTTCGCCAAGCAGCAGATCTTCCAGATTGAGCGGCGCGTTGAGAATCGCATCCCAGGTCTTCTGCTGATGCATGCGCGCGAAAGCCCCGTACATGGACTCGAACGAGGCCGCATACATCGTGCTCGACACGACCATGCCACCGGCGAGAAATGCGATGTAGGGCACGCCCTGTACGTCGCTCATCATCGCTCCCAGGCCATAGCCGAGGCCGAAGAGGAAGATCATCGGATCGGCCAGATTGCCGAGCAGGGAGGGAATCGCGAGCTTGCGCCAGACCAGCAGGTTGCGTCGCAGGACCGGCACGAAACGCAGCGAGAGACTGGGGAAGGTGAAAATACGGGTTCGCACGCGCTCAGTCCCTGAGATCGCGGCCGGTGAGCTTGAGGAATACATCCTCGAGATTGGCCGGGCGATGAAGGTAAACCAGCTGCGGCGCAGTCTTCAGGCTGGCGAGCAGCGGCTCTTCGTCGCTCGCGTAGCAGAAGGCGGTCTCACCGGCGATCTCAACGCGGCCGGCAAGACCGCGCGCAATTTCCGTCCAGGCTTCGAATCCGGGACCGTGGACCTCGACCACATGCGGCTCGATATGCATGCCGATCAGTTCGCGCGGCGAACCCTGCGCGACGATGCGTCCGTGATCGAGAATCACCAGTCGCGAGCACAGGCGCTCGGCTTCTTCCATGAAATGGGTTGTGAGCAGCAGCGTCTTGCCTTGCTGCTTGAGGCGCTTGAGACGCTCCCAGATCAGGTGCCGCGCCTGCGGATCGAGTCCTGTGGTGGGTTCGTCCATGAACACCACCTGCGGGTCGTTGACCAGTGCTCGCGCCAGCGTGAGGCGGCGCTTCATTCCCCCGGAGAGCGTCTGGATCTTGGCGTCACCACGACCGGCCAGGCCGGCAAATTCGAGCAGATGCGGAATGCGCGCCTCGATCACCTTGCGTTCCAGGCCGAAATACCGTCCATACACCTGCAGGTTTTCGCTTGAAGTGAAATCCGGATCGAGATTGTCGAACTGCGGCACCACGCCCACGTGGTGCCGTGCTTCGCGCGCCTTTTCGGGCACCGCACGACCCAGAAGCCGTATTTCGCCCGCGTCGGGATCGATCAGCCCGAGCGCCAGCCTGAGCGTTGTGGTTTTTCCCGCGCCATTCGGACCCAGCAGCCCGAAGCATTCACCCGCCCGGACCTTGAAATCGATGCCCGCGACGACTTCCTTTCCTGCGTACTGCTTTCGAAGGCCGGATACCGACAGTACCGACCCGTCATCAGCCACGGCAGAGTTCAAGTACAGCCCCAGTTGGACAGCACGATGCCGCGCAGGATGTGCAGCCGCTGGTGAAAAAAGTGATCCGCGCCGGGAACCACGATCACTGGCAGATCCTGCGGCCGCGCCCAGTCGAGCACGTCGGCCAGCGGCACGGTCTCATCGACTTCGCCATGAATGATCAGGGTTCCCTTTGGCACCGGTCGCGCATCGAATCGCCTGACCGCGACACCAACCAGCACCATGCGCTCGGGCGTGACGCGCCCGGCCAGGTGTGTCTGGACGAAGGAGCCGAATGAAAATCCGGCCAGCACCGGGCGCGCAGGCGTGGCGCCGCCAAACCGCGCCTGCGCCCAGGCGAGCACCGCGGCCAGGTCCTCGAGCTCGCCGCGACCTTCGTCATGCAGGCCTTCGGTCGCCCCCACGCCGCGAAAGTTGGGCCGCACGGCAACGTAGCCCAACTCGATGAAACTGCGCGCCAGCGTCTGCACGACCTTGTTGTCCAGCGTCCCGCCATACAGCGGATGCGGGTGGGCGATCAGGGCGACGCCGCGCGCGGGTTCATTCTCCGGCGTATCGATGGCACATTCGATCCGGCCGGCCGGGCCTGCGATCAGTTCGCGGCGCGTCGCGGCGCGCATCAGATCTTCAGGCGTTCGACGACCCGGCCGTGGGTGACGTGCTCTTCGAGGATTTCGTCGATATCGGCGCGATCAACGTACGTGTACCAAATCGCTTCGGGATAGACCACCATCACCGGCCCTTCTTCGCAGCGATCGAGACACCCGGCCTGGTTGATCCGTACCTTGCCGGCACCGGCCAGGCCCATGGCCTTGACCCGTGCCTTCGCGTAGTCGCGAAGCTCGGATGCGCCCTTCGGATTGCAGGATTCGCGCTCGCCGTCGCGCTGGTTGCAGCAGAAAAATACATGCCGCTGGTAGTAGGACATCGGTCGCCGCCAAAAAGCCGTCATTCTACCCGTGCGGCGCCTCGTCGCCCTGCCGTCCCGAGAGCAGGATCAGGTAGGACATCGCTGCGAACGGCCAGAGCGAAGACAGGAGCCGGGTCAGCCCGTTGAAGTTCAGGAAATTTCCCTGTCCCCAGACAGAGAGGATCGACGCGAAATACGGGTTGGCGGGAGCCATGTTGACCAGCACCGTTGCACCCATCAGCAGGACCGCGGCAAGGCCCAGACGCAGGATGCGCGGCAGCAGGGCCGCGCCGAACAGGAGCGGCACGCCGATCGCCAGTCCAAGCAGTGCGCCGGGCGTGAGCCAGAGAAGCACATTTTCCGCCTGCATGAGTATCGCAAACGCGCCGGTTTTCACCAGCAGACCCAGACCGACCAGCAACGCGAGCGTACGCAGCACGGGTCCGCCTGGCGCGAGAATTGCGGAGGCCATCAAGCCGACCGCGATGAGGTTGCAGGCGGCGGTCAGCGCTTCGATCGCAACGAAGACATCGGCCTCATAGGCGGCGCCGACCGGTTGCTGGAAAAGGTCGCGCAAGTCACCGGCGCCGAACAGCAGGCTGGCGGGATTCAGCTGAGTGCCCAGCCAGAGGGCAATCAGCACCAGTCCAGCATCGGCCCGCGCGCCCGGCAATACGTTGCGGGCACGCCAGCGCAGCAGCGGACTCTTGCCCAGCAGCCACCCCGCGCTGCTGGCGCCGATCAACGCGCCGATCGCCACGCCCGAAGCGTTGCAGAGTACATCGATGTTCGAGGCGAAGCGCGACGGCAGAAACGTCTGCCCGGCTTCCAGCAGGATGGACAGGCAGGTGCCGCTCGTGATCGCGATCGCAAACGCCGCAAAGCCTCTCGACCGGGGATGCAGCGCGAGCACGATAAGCCATCCGTAGAGGATGTAACCGAGCACGTTCACCGCAATGTCGAAATCCGTGATGTAACGCGGCTTGGCCGCGAAGAGGTAGGCGAACGCGGAGACGCCGGAATCGCGCCAGCCGGAGAAAGGGTACAGCGTCGCATAGACAACAAGCAGCACGTAAGCCAGGCACAGCAGTCTGGCGAGCGGCGACGAGCGGCCCATGCCTATCTGAATGTCAGCCAGGCCTGGACGAAAGCCCACAGGCCGGCAACCGCGACCAGCGCGGCCAGCAACCGATTTCGGTGCGCGCCCTGTGCATGCATCGCAGCGAACGCCTGTTCCAGCTTGTCGATACGCTCCTCCGCGAGCAGGCGATGCAACAACCGCGGCAACTGCGGAAGGGTCGCTGCCCAGAACGGCGCCTCCTTCTTCACGTTCCTCACCAGGCCGCGCCAGCCGATCTGGTCGACCATCCAGCGCTCCAGATAGGGCTTGGCCGTTTTCCACAAGTCCAGGTCCGGGTCGAGCTGGCGGCCCAAGCCCTCGATGTTCAGCAGGGTTTTCTGCAGGAGTACAAGCTGCGGCTGCACCGCGACATTGAAACGACGCGAGGTCTGGAACAGCCGCAGCAGCAGCCGGCCGAAGTAGATTTCCTTCAGCGGCCGGGCAAAGATCGGCTCGCACACCGCACGAATCGCGGCCTCGAACTCGTCGATCCGGGTTTCCGGGGGAACCCATCCGGCATCGAGGTGCGCCTGCGCAACCCGGGTGTAGTCGCGATTGAAGAAGGCGAGAAAATTCTGCGCGAGGTAGCTCTTGTCGACTTCGGTGAGCGTTCCCATGATGCCGAAGTCGAGCGCGATGTAGCGCCCGCGCATCTCACCTTCGGTCGCGACAAAGATATTTCCCGGGTGCATGTCGGCATGGAAAAATCCGTCGCGGAACACCTGGGTGAAGAATATCTCCACGCCTGCGCGCGCGAGCTGGGGAATATCCACGCCCTGCTCGCGCAGGACATCGATCTGAGAAATCGGCGTGCCGTACATGCGCTCCATGACCATTACCCGCTGCGAGCAATAGTCCCAGTGGATCGAAGGCACGGCGAGCAGCTTCGAGCCGGCGAAATTGCGCCTCAGCTGGCTCGCGTTGGACGCTTCGCGCATCAGATCGAGCTCGTCGCCGAGGTGTTTGGCAAATTCGGCCACGACCTCCCGCGGCTTGAGCCGCCGCCCGTCGATCCAGAGCTTCTCTATGAGCTCCGCGGCGGTCTCAAGGAGGGCGACGTCGCGCGCGATGATCGCCTCCACATCCGGTCGCAGTACCTTGACCGCCACCGCGCTGCCGTCGGCCAGCGTCGCCAGGTGCACTTGCGCAATCGAGGCGCTGGCCACCGGATCGCGCTCGAATGAAGCGAACGCGGTGCTGATCGGCTGGCCGAGCGAGCGTTCGATCTCCGCGGCCGCGATCTCCGAAGGGAAGGGCGGAACCTGATCCTGCAACCGGGCCAGTTCGTCGGCAATATCCTGCGGCATCAGATCACGGCGCGTGGACAGCATCTGCCCGAACTTGACGAAGATCGGACCGAGTTCCTCCAGCGCGCCACGCAGCCGCGCGCCGCGCCGTTCGCTGCGCTGCGCCCCCGCCAGCGCGAGCAGCCAGCGAACACGTCCGCGCGGAACGAACTCATGCAGCCCGAAACGCAGGCCCACGGAAAGGATGCGCAACAGGCGCAGCAGGCGCTTCACGTCAGGAGCGCTCCGCGCCTTCGACAGGCAGGCGTTCGGCGCGCTGCTCCAGCCGCGCAATAGCGTCGCGCAATCTCGCCACGTCGGCCGCGAACGCCTCGAATTCGGGACGCGCCACGATACTGCCGCGCTCTTCGATTGCATACTCCATGACGTTTTCCACCAGCCTTCGACCCGCCTCCGCCTGCCAGGACGCGAAATCGCGGGCCGTGCCGACCATGCGGTGGGCAAGAACATCGCCGAATACGCGCGACAGGTCTTCCTCGACATCCCAGCGCAGGTAGCGCAGCAGCGCAAGAATCTCAGTCGCGAGGCGGGCATTGCCGGAAATTTCCACTGCGCGCATCAGGTGGTCTTCCCCCTTCGACAGGGCGGCAAGCGCACCATCCCTGGCGGTGATGACGAGGGTGGATTCGCTGGACGCATCCGCGGCCCGCGTACGGCCGCCCTCGATCACGACGAGGCGCAGCAGGGGCAGCGGTGCGATCCGCACTTCGACGACCTCCCCCACGAATGGCGCGAGCTTCTCCCGTGCCCAGGCTTCGGACGCCAGTAGATGGTTCAGGGCCGTGGCGGCACCGGTATCGAATAGACCCATGACGAAAGGAGCGAGTGGTGGCAGGTCCAAAAAAGAAGGCCACCCTGCGGTGGCCTTCAAGGTTATCCCAGAGGGCGCGTCAATGCATCTGCTGAATGCCGGCCAGCAACCAGCCGGTCGAACCGTCTGCCGGCTTGGCAAGGTTCCAGACTTCCTCGAAGCTCGCGGGCGCCTGACCCGGAACTTCGCGCACCAGACCCGAGAAACGCACGCTCGCCATATGAGTGTCACCTTCGGTAACGACTTCCAGAAGATCCGCGTTCAAGGTCACCACGTCGGTAAACTGCTTTTCTCCGCCGCGCGCCACAATGTCCGAATGCAGCGCCGAAAACATCTCAGGCGTGGTGAACTCGCGCAATTCGGGAACGTTGCCTGCATCGTTTGCAGTCTGCATGCGAATGTAGGACAGCTTGGCCTGGCGCAGGAAACCTTCCACATCGAAACCGGCCGGCACGTTGGTCGCGACCGGCACGGGTTGCGCATCGAATCCGGCTGCCTGCGAGGGCGGAGGCGCAGCGACCGTCTCATTGCCCAGCCCCGAGTATTGCATCGGCGCGCCGCCTGCGGGAGCGGCTTGCGGCGCTGCGCGCCCGCGCATCAGCAGACGGACCACGAACACGACCGCAAACGCGAGCAGCGCCATCATCAGGATGCTGCCCATGGCGCCGCCGAGCCCGCCGCCGGCAAACATCGAACCGAGCAGGCCGCCAATCGCAAGTCCGCCGAGCATCGGTGCCCAACGGCTGAGCGCGGACTGTGGCTGCGGTGCTGCGCCCGCAGGAGCAGCGGCAGGCGCCGATTGCGGTGCCGTACGCGGCGGCGTGGCCGTGGGTGCGCTGGTGATATTGCGCTGCGTACCCATGCTTCGCCCGCCGCCAAGTTTCGCAGCTTCGGCCTGCGCCGCAAAGAGCCCGACGCCCATCACTGCCACCATCACACCCAGCATGAAACGTTTCATTGGTGATCCCGCTCCTCGTTGTATTACGCTAAGTATAGGTCTTATCCGAATATCCTACGCTAGGCGCAGGAACAATCAAACAGACATCAACCCTGCCTAAACCCGAAAGCCGCGGTGCAGGGCAACGACACCCGCGGCCAGATTGAAGTATTCGACCCGCTCGAGTCCGGTTCGTTCCATCATGTTCTTCAGGGTCTCCTGATCCGGATGCATGCGGATCGACTCGGCCAGATAGCGATAGGCTTCCCCGTCGCCGGCCACCTTCTCGCCAAGCCAGGGCAGCACCTTGAAGGAGTACAGGTCATAGGGCTTTTCGAGCGGCTTCCAGACTTTGGAAAACTCGAGCACCAGCAGGCGGCCGCCGGGCTTCAGGACGCGATGCATCTCGGCCAGGGCGACGTCCTTATGGGTCATGTTCCGCAGGCCGAAGGCCACGGATACGCAGTCGAAATAGGCGTCGGGAAACGGCAGCCGCTCGGCATCGCATTGCACGGCCGGACAGACCTGCCCCGCGTCCAGCAGGCGGTCGCGACCCACGGCGAGCATGCTGCCGTTGATATCGGTAACCCACACCTGCCCGGTTGGTCCGACGCGGCGCGCAAATGCCCCGGAAAGGTCCGCGCTGCCTGCCGCCACATCGAGTACACGCTGCCCGGACCGCACCCCGGAGAGGGCAATTGCAAACGCCTTCCATGCCCGGTGCAGACCGAGGGACATCAGGTCGTTCATCAGGTCATAGCGGCCGGCGACGCGGTCGAAGACCTGGCGAACCTTGCCCGCCTTGGCCTCCTCTGCAACCTTCTGGTAGCCGAAGTCCGTCTCCGAAGTCATCCGCAATGGCCTTTTCCAGAGGATCCGTTGCCGGATGCAAGTACTTGCTCTACATCCCGGCTGGCATTTGCTGCCGAGAGTTTCTGCAGGTATTCCGACCACATCCGGTCCTGATCGGTACCCAGCGAATAGAGGTAGTCCCAGGCGTAGATGCCGGTCGCATGCCCATCGGAAAAACTGGGTTGAATCGCGTAGGAGCCGACCGGTTCAAGCGACACGATATCGACCGTGCGTTTCCCGGTCTGCAACACCTCCTGTCCGGGCCCGTGGCCGCGAACTTCCGCCGAGGGCGAGAACACGCGCAGGAATTCGAAAGGCAGGGAGAAGCTGCGCCCGTCGGAGAATGCGATCTCCAGAACGCGGGACTTCTGGTGCAGCTTGATTTCGGTCGGGGTAGGGTAATCGCTCATATCGGCAGGATCATACATCGGGGCCAATTTGACGAATGCAACAAATCTGTCACGTAAGCTTCATAGAATGGGGACGGAAATTTCCAATCCGTGCGCGTACCGGGAACAACACACGATGGCCGTAAACATTCTGGTAGTCGAGGACGAACCTGCAATTCAGGAGCTGATCGCGGTCAACCTGGAGCACGCGGGGCACCACGTCATCCGGACACGCGACGCCGAAGGTGCACTGAGCATCGTCAGGAACGCGCTGCCCGATCTGATGCTGATTGACTGGATGCTCCCGGGCATGTCCGGCGTGGCGCTTGCCCGGCAGCTTCGCCAGGAAGAGCGCACACGCGGCATCCCGATCATTCTGCTGACTGCGCGCTCCGAGGAAAAGGACAAGGTGCTCGGCCTCGAGGCCGGCGCCGATGACTATGTAACCAAGCCGTTCTCGCCGCGCGAGCTGATTGCCCGCATCAAGGCCGTCCTGCGCCGCCGCGCGCCACAGATGACCGACGATCCGGTGGAATCGGGCGGGCTGCGGCTGGATCCTTCAACGCGGCGCGTGTTCGGCAACCAGGCGCCGCTCGCGCTGGGTCCTACCGAGTTCCGGCTGCTCCACTTCCTCATGACCCACGCAGAGCGCGTGCACTCGCGCACCCAGCTGCTCGACCAGGTGTGGGGCGACCACGTCTTCGTCGAGGAACGCACCGTCGACGTACACATCCGGCGGCTCAGAAAATCACTGGAGCCGACGGGACACGACCGGTTCGTGGAAACCGTTCGCGGTTCAGGCTACCGCTTCTCGGCGACCCCTTCGTGAAATAATGCGGATGGGGGGCTCCCGGCAAACGCCGCCTCCCCGCCTTTTGCCCATGCGGGTCGGGCCACGCGCAGGAGCAGACAGCATTGAATTCGGTCTGGACGGGCTTTGTTGCAGTGATCGCCGCGCTCGCGCTGGCCGGACTGGTCGTCTGGCCTCTGGCCGGCGCAACCTGGGCGCTCGGCGTCGTCGCGGCCGGGCTGTTCCTGCGCGTTCTGCATCATGTGCGCAACCTGTCGGCATTCGTGGACTGGCTTGCCGTCCCGACGCGTGCCACCCTGCCCAACGGCACGGGCCTGTGGGAAGCCGCGTTTGCGGAATTGCACCGGCACGTACGCACGCGTGATGAAGCCGAACTGCGCGTCGCCCAGGCACTCGCGCGTTTTCGTGCCGCCGGCCAGGCCTTGCCCGATGGTGTGCTGATCCTGAATCGCGAATCGCAGATCGAATGGGCCAACCCTACTGCCGAACGCCATCTGGACATCGATGCGCGGCACGACGTCGGACAGACGATCACCAATCTTCTGCGCAACCCGGATTTCATCAGCTACCTCGACGCCGGCGAGTTCGGCGAACCGCTGGTGCTGCGCCGTGCGCGCGGAGATGCGTCCGTCCTTACGCTGCGGGTGATCGCATTCGGCGACGATCAGAAGCTGGTGCTCACCCGGGACATCACCTCCCAGGAAAAGCTCGACACCATGCGGCGGGATTTCGTCGCCAACGTGTCGCATGAACTGAAGACCCCGATCACGGTGCTGTCCGGATTTGTCGAGACGCTCGCCAACGAGGAGATCACCCTGAGCGGAGAGCAGCGTGGCAGGTTCCTCGGGCTGATGTCGGAGCAGGCGCGCCGCATGCAGAGCCTCATCGAGGATCTGTTGACGCTGTCCTCGCTCGAATCGACGGCTGCGCCGGCCGACGAGCAGGCGATCGACGTCCGTCCGCTGGTGGAAAAGATGGCCGAAGAGGCACGCCTGTTGTCGGCCGGGCGCCACCGGGTGAGTTGCGCAGTGGAGTCGGATGCACGGCTCACAGGTAACCTGCAGGAGGTTTCGAGCGCGCTGTCCAATCTCGTGACGAACGCGGTTCGCTACACGCCTCCGGGCGGCACGATCCGCCTCGGATGGAGGTTGCGCGAAGGCCAGGGCCTGTTCAGCGTGGAGGATTCGGGGATTGGCATCGAGCGCCGCCACATCGCCCGCCTCACCGAACGTTTCTATCGCGTAGACAGCAGCCGCTCGCGCGAAACCGGCGGCACGGGACTGGGCTTGGCCATCGTAAAACACGTGCTCACGCGCCACCAGGGCGCTCTTGAGATCCGCAGCGAACTCGGCCGCGGCTCAACCTTCATCGCCGTCTTCCCCGCCCGCCGCATCGAGAAGATCGACACCGTCAGAGCCGCCTAGTTCGAACCGGATTCCCGTGCGCTGAAGCCCCAAGGGAGGGGGTAACGGGGGAACCGCAGGTGCCCCTGTTCCGAGCTAGTCCGGCAAGACCTCGTACGTCACCCGCTCGAAGTCCGGGCCACGGTCGATCAGCTCAACGAGCCTGACCCGCAGCACATCCTGCACGAACACCTCAATGACGCGCTTCGGCTTGAACCACCCTGAAGGCAGGATAAGAGTCGGTGGTGACTTGAGCGCGGCAACCTCGGTCAACGTCAGGGCAGCGACATACTTCTCGTTCGTGGCATTGAGACCGTATGGCCGTACTGCGATTGCCGCCGGCAATCCCGGCATCAGGCGCAACCCTGCATTCAGCGAACCATCGTTCCCCTGGACCAGCCAGCGCGCCTGCGCGAGCATGAAGTTCTTTGCGTCGCCGGGCCGAACGGCGACCAGTTGTCCGTGGGTAAACCGCTTTCCGGGACTGCCCGCCGGCCGCACCATGCGCAGGCCCGTGACGCTCTCGTCCTCGACCTGCCAGTGCTCGAGCAGGAACCCATGGACCTGACTGTAATCGTCTTCGTCCTTGGTGCTGACGCGGCCAAAGGTCGCAATCTGCTCGCGCTCCTTTTTGGAGAGCTCTTTCTGCCCGCCCGGCTGCCTGAACACCTTGCCGAAAATATAGTAATGAATCGCCGCCATGTCGTTACAGACCATGGCGGGATCGGCGACGCGTTTGCGCTCACCGACGCGCGGCTGGCGCGGCTGGCACCACTGCCTGAAAAGAAACACCAGCAACTGTTCGCACGAGGGTTGCACGCAATCCTCGCCGAGCGCGAGTTTTGCCGGCGACTCGCCCTTGCGCAAGAGACCAATCCGGTTCTTGAGGCTTTTCGCCAGCCGGGTCACGTCGAGATAGCGCGGATCGGCCGCGACCACATCGCCGCTTCCGGTCTGTCGCTCGGGAGGCTTATCACCGGACAGGTCCACCACCAGCGGAAGCATGCCTTCGTCCGCAACCGGCTCGGTCGACAGGTCGACCTTTTCCGCCCAGCGTTCGAGGAGGAACCCGACAAAAGACAGCTGCCTGCGGGCAAGCTCGTTCGGGTTGGCCATGCCCATCAGCAGGGCGCGCATGTACTGGATGCGCGGCGTGGCCTCGTGGACGTCCCGGTTGAGGTAGTCCTTGACCTCCTCGTCCCTGACGCCGAGTTCTTCCGAACACAGATAGGTCGCGTGCAGCGAGTCCCAGTCGTGCGGGGGAATTTCGCGATAGGCACGGTAGTGATGGAACATCTTCAGACCCGTGTAGGCGAGCACCCGCTGGGCAAGCAGCGCCGCGTGGGCCCGCATTCCCGATTCTTCGGCGCGGCTCGCCATGAGGCAATGCAGATAGCCGATTCGCATCTGCTCCCAGAGCTCGGTCGTTGCCTCGAATATTCCCGCTTCCGTCTCGGCCATGGGCAGCGCCCGGTTGGTAAAGCGTTTGGCCTGCTCGATCTGGACAAACGCAATCGCCTCGCGCAGCGCCTCTAGGGTCTGCAGGCGCATCGCCGCCTTGCAGGGAAACCGGTTGAATTCCTGCACCTGTGCAAGCAGCTGGCGCTGCGCCTCCCCAACGTTGGCGAGCGGCACGTGCTCGAGCCACGCCTTGCAGGTTTCTGTGTCACTGAACTCGGGGGCGGACTCGGCGGATATCTGCGGCAGTTGGGTAGCGAGATCTGTCATGGTGTCTGATTGTCGCTTTGATCGGGTTTCGTCAGCCGAGCAACTCGGCGAGCTTGGCCGCAATTGCGGCGTCGCTCACCTCGGCGCGCTTGGCGGGCGCCGTCCGGCGCGGTGGTCCCCACGCCGGGTCGGGAAAGTGTGCATCATCCGACATCCGCGGGATCACGTGCCAGTGCAAATGTGGCACTTGGTTGCCGAAACTTGCCAGGTTCATCTTGTCCGGCTGGAACAACCCGCGCAGCGCCGATTCGGTGGCGAACACCGTGCGCATGAGCCGCGCGCTTTCCGCTTCCGCAAGGTCGGTCATTTCGCGTACGTGCCGGTTCAGGATGACGCGACACAGGCCGGCATAGTCACTCCCCGGAACCCGCACCACCCGGCAGAAATCGTCGCGCCAAAGCACGGTTCCGCCATCCTCCTCACAGAGCTGACAATGCATCCCTGGCTCCTCTCAGAGCAGGACGCGCTCTATCCCGCCGCTGTTGGCCTTCTGTACGAAGCCCGCCAACCAGTCCTCGCCAAGCAGGTGGCGGGCCAATTCGACGACAATATAATCGGACTGCACCCCGGTGTCATCCGCGAAGCGTGTCAAGCCTTGTAAACACGAAGGGCACGAGGTCAGCATCTTGACCGGACCATCGTGACCGGCCGCGCTGATCGCCGCGACGCCCTTCCTGAACTCCTCCTCCTTGCGAAAGCGCACCTGGGTCGATATGTCCGGGCGCGTCACCGCCAGGGTTCCGGATTCCCCGCAGCAGCGCGCAGAGAGATCCACGTCGCCCCCCAGCAGCGCATTGACCACCTTCATCGGCTGCTGTGTCTTGATCGGGCTGTGGCAGGGGTCGTGATACATGTAGCGGGTGCCCTGCACGCCCTCGAGCTTCACTCCTTTTTCGAGCAGGTACTCATGGATATCGAGCAGCCGGCAGCCGGGAAAGATCTTTTCGAACTCGTATTTCTCCAGCTGATCCATGCAGGTGCCGCACGAGACGATCACTGTGCGGATGTCGAGGTAGTTCAGCGTGGTCGCCAGACGATGGAACAGCACGCGGTTCTGGGTGATGATGCGCTCGCCTTTCTCGGCCTCCCCGGCCGAGGTCTGCGGATAGCCGCAGCACAGGTAGCCCGGCGGCAGCACGCACTGGGTGCCGATCTCGTAGAGCATCGCCTGGGTTGCGAGGCCGACCTGGGAGAACAAACGCTCCGAACCGCAGCCCGGGAAATAGAACACCGCGTCCGAATCCTCGGTGACTTTCTTCGGGTCGCGGATGATCGGCACGATGTGCGCGTCCTCCACGTCGAGCAGCGCGCGCGCGGTCCGCTTCGGCAGATTTCCCGGCATCGGCTTGTTGATGAAGTGCACCACCTGCGCGACCAGGGCCGGCTTGCCCGTTGTGGCCGGCGGGTGACGCGTCTGCCGGCCGGCCAGGCCCGCCCTGCGCGCAAGGCCCCAGGCGAAGCGCTGCAGCCCGTACCCCCACTCGATCATCATCGTGCGCACGAGCTTGATCTTGCGCGGGTCGGTCGCGTTGAGGAAGAACATCGACGCCGCGGTGCCCGGGTTGAAGCGGCGCTTGCCCTGGCGGCGCATGAGGTTGCGCATCGCGATCGACACGTCCCCGAAATCGATGTCCACGGGGCAGGGGCTCGCGCATTTGTGGCACACGGTGCAATGGTCGCCCACGTCGCCGAACTCGTCGTAATGCGCAAGCGACACGCCGCGCCGGGTCTGCTCCTCGTACAGGAAGGCTTCCGTCAGCAGCGAAGTGGCCAGAATCTTGTTACGCGGCGAATACATGAGGTTGGCGCGCGGCACATGGGTGGCGCAGACGGGTTTGCACTTGCCGCAGCGCAGGCAATCCTTGATCGACTCGTTGATCTTCCCGAGATCGGACTGCTCGAGAATCAGCGACTCCGCGCCAAGCAGAGAGAAGCTCGGCGTATAGGCGTTGGCCAGGTCGCCACCGGCGAGCAATTTGCCGGCGTTGAAATGCCCGTTCGGATCGACCTTCTGCTTGTAGGCGCGGAACGCCTCGATCTCGCCGGGCTCGAGGTAATCCATCTTGGTGATCCCGATCCCATGCTCGCCCGAGATCACGCCGCCCAGCGATTTGGCCAGACGCATGATGCGCGCCACGGCCTCGTTCGCCCGCTGCAGCATCAGGTAGTCGTCCGAGTTCACCGGAATGTTCGTGTGCACGTTGCCGTCGCCGGCGTGCATGTGCAGCGCGACGAATACCCGACCACGCAGAACACGGCCGTGAATCGCCTGCGCGCCCTCGACGATTTTGCCGAACGCGAGGCCGCTGAAGATGCGCAGCAGGTCTTCGCGCAGTTCGGTTTTCCAGGAAACGCGCAGCGCGTGGTCCTGGATCGCGGCAAATACGCTTGCGTAGCGCTGGCTGAGTTCGGTATGCAGCGCCCCCCAGCCGGACATGTCTGAACTCAGGTCGGTCGCGGGCGCGTCCAGATGCTCCAGTAGCCACTGCCAGCGCGCGCGCACCCGATCGATGGCGTCGAGCGCGCGCTGCGGGCGCTCGCCGAGCAGCTCGGTGGACGAGACCTTGACGTCCTGTTGTACCAGCGGCAATTCGCCCGCGAAGTATTCGCCAAGCGCACCGAGCAGTTCCAGCTTGTTGGCAATCGACAACTCGATGTTGATCCGCTCGATGCCATCGGAATATTCGGCGAGCCGCGGCAAGGGGATGACCACGTCTTCATTGATCTTGAACGCATTGGTGTGCTTCGCAATCGCGGCGGTGCGCGCCCGGTCCAGCCAGAAGCGCTTGCGCGTTTCAGCGGTGACTGCGACGAATCCCTCGCCGCCGCGCGCGTTGGCCATGCGCACCACGGCCGAAGCCGCACTCGCAACCGCATCGACGTCATCGCCTACGATGTCGCCGAACAGCACCATCTTGGGCCGCTGGTTGCGGCGCGCCTTGGTCGCATAGCCCACCGCCCTCACGTAGCGCTCGTCGAGATGTTCGAGCCCGGCCAGCATCGCCGAGGCGTGGCCATCGAGGTAGTCCTTGATCTCGACGATGGCCGGTACCGCCTCGTGGGCGCTGCCGAAGAACTCAAGGCACACGGTGCGGATATGTGCCGGCATCCGGTGCAGGATGAACCGCGCCGAGGTGATGATCCCGTCGGTGCCTTCCTTCTGCACACCCGGCAGTCCGGCCAGCACCTTGTCAGTCACGTCCTTGCCAAGGCCGGTTTTCCTGAACGCCCGGCCCGGCACTTCCACATGGCGCTCTTCCAGCAGCTTTCTGCCATCCGCCGCGTACCGGCAGATCCGGAACGTCGCCATCTCGGCATCGTGAATCTTTCCGAGGTTGTGGCCGACCCGTTCGACTTCGAGCCACTCTGCGTCCGGCGTCACCATGCGCCACGACGCCAGGTTGTCGATCGCCGTGCCCCAGAGGACGGCCTTCTTGCCGCCGGCATTCATCGCTACGTTTCCGCCGATGCACGAGGCATCCGCCGAAGTCGGATCGACCGCAAACACCAGTCCCGCCGACTCCGCCGCATCCATCACCCGGCGGGTGACCACGCCTGCGCCGCAGCGGATCGTCGTCGCGCTGCGCGCAAGACCCGGCAACGGCGTATCTTCGACCGCGCCCAGCGTTTCGAGCTTTTCGGTATTCACCACGGCGGACCGGCGCGTCAGCGGCACGGCGCCGCCCGTGTATCCGGTCCCGCCACCACGCGGAATGATCGTCAATCCGAGCCGGATCAGCTCGCGCACGATTGCCTGCACTTCTTCCTCGGTGTCTGGGGAAACGACGACGAAGGGGTATTCGACCCGCCAGTCGGTCGCGTCGGTCACATGCGAAACGCGCGCGAAACCGTCGAAGGCGATATTGTCCTTGCGGGTGATGCGCGACAGCGCGCGCTGAGCCTTGCGACGCAGCGCGCGGGTTTCGTCAAAGTCCTTGTCGAATGCCGCGACGGCCTGGCGCGCCGAGGAAAGCAGTTCATCGACTTTTTCGCTTTCGCCACGGCGCCGCTCGATTTCCTCCAGCCGGTGACGCATCCCGGCCAGCACCTGGGCGCGGCGCTTGGGGTGCTCGAGAAGATCGTCTTCAAGGTAAGGGTTGCGCTGCACGACCCAGATCTCGCCGAGAACTTCATACAGCATTCGCGCGGACCGACCGGTACGGCGCTCGGCACGCAGCTCGCTGATCAGATCCCACCCGGTCTGGCCGAGCAGGCGCAGCACGATCTCCCGGTCCGAGAACGATGTGTAGTTGTAGGGAATTTCTCGCAGGCGCTGCATGCACTTTCCTGGCGGGGAACCCGGAATTCTAACCCGCTGAGAGCGCCTGTGCTGCGCCGCACAACCCTACTGCCATCAGGGTTCCGGCGGGGTGCGCGGTCCGTCCGGAGGGGGCTCAGCAATCGGCGGCGGATCGTCAGACGGTTCTTCCGCGCCTTCCTCGATCGCAAAGATGTCGCGATAGCTCGCGTAGAAACTCGCAAACAAGGTCGGCATCATCGAAAGAACGAACGGAAACAGCAGGGCCATCGCGCCGGGGCGCACCGCCCCCCCCGAAACGAGCATCAGCAGGAACAGCGTGAGGAACGGCAGGACGAAAAGCACCAGCGCAGAAGCAATCCCATAGGTAAGGAAGGCGCGCCAGTTCATCATGCAGGCGAACAACGAATAGAACAGGGCCTTGCCCACCGGCATCGCATGCCACGCCACCAGTGTCGGTGCGAACCAGAACATCATCATGACCGGCATGTAAAAACCGGCTGCGATGATCAAGGCGCCGAGGAAGCCGTCGGACTGGACCACTTCAGGCGCCGGCCGGGCACCGGTGATCATCCAGCGCGCCAGCGCACCGTCATCGGCAATCGCGCTCGCCAGCAACAGAAGCAGCATGGCCGCGAAGTAGACGCCGCCGAGCACAAGCTCGCCACGCAGATTGTCGCGAAACCCGGCAAAGATGAAGGAAACCTCGATCGGCTGGCCGCGTTCGGCGGCGCGGCTCGCTGCCATGAACGCAACCGAGCACCCCGGCACCAGAACCAGCACCGCAACGACCCCGACGAACGGCACGATGCTGACCACCGTCATCAGCATCCAGTAGGCAAACACGAGCACCAGCCACATGACCGGGGCGGCGCGAAACAGCTGCCAGCCCTCGGGCAGCCAGCGCCAGCCGCGCGCTCCGGGAATCAGCTTCGCCTGCATCGCTCAGGCCACCCACGGGGCGACATACCCCGGTTCGGCGCGCAAATGGAGGATCTCGCGGAAGTGCTCGGGATCGTGGGCGTGCACCAGTTCGCCGGGCCGGGGCAGATGGAAGTCATACAGGCGCGATAGCCAGAAGCGCAGCGCAGCCGCACGCAACATCGTCGGCCAGGCCTCTCGCTCGGCCGGCGTAAACGGCCGCACGGCCGCATACTCGGAGAGGAATACGGACACGCGCGTTGCGTCGAACCGACGGTCGGCGTCCGGGTCGACAAGGCACCAGTCGTTGGCGCAGACCGCGACATCGAACAGCAGCACGTCGATCCCGGCGAAGTAGTAGTCGATGAGGCCGGTAAGGCGCCCGGAATCGAACAGGGCGTTGTCGCGGAACAGGTCCCCGTGGACCGGTCCCCGCGGCAGGTCGGGAAAGCGATGCTGCCCCTGAAAGGCGATTTCCGAATCCAGCATCACCCGGCGCTCCTCGTCCAGAAACGGGCGCACCTGCGGTGCGGTCTCGCGCCACCAGCGCGGCCCGCGCGGGTTCTCCAGGAATCCGGGATACGAGCGCCCCGCAAGGTGCATGCGCGCCAGCAGGGCGCCCAGTTGCGCGCAGGCCTCCCGGTCCGGTTGCATGACAGAGGCGCCGCGCAACCGGGAAACCAGCGCCGCGGGCTTGCCGTTGAGCTCGCCGAGGTACTGGTCGGAGAGGTCGGCAATCGGCGCCGGGCAGGGTATGCCGTGCCGCGCGAGGTGCGCCATCAGATTCAGATAGAACGGAAGCTCCCGGGCCGTGAGCTTCTCGAAGAGCGTGAGAACGTAGCTGCCCTGCGTCGTGGTGACGAAGTAATTGGTGTTCTCGATGCCTGCGGCGATCGGCTCGAGCCGCGCACTGGAGCCGACGGAATAGCCCTTGAGCCAGTCAGCCAGCTCGGCTTCGGAAACCGGGGTAAATACCGACAAGCGATCAGTCGAAGGTGCGGATGGTCCACATCGGGACGCGCACGCCGCTGTCGAGCGAGTCGCGGCGGATCCAGTTGCCGTTGCCGGTGTTGTCCATCAGGTAGTAGGGAACGCCGTTCGGCGGCGTCACCTTCAGCATCACGACCCGGCCGTTCTCGCGAAACTCCTCGACCTTGTCGTCCTTCTGAACCGGAATATTGACCCGCGGCTCGGCCTCGTTGAGGTTGCCCAGGCCCGGCGCTGGCGGCGGTGGCGCGGGCAGCGGCTCGAGCTTGGGCAGCGGGCTCGTCTGCGCGAACACCGGCAGTGCGACTGCGAGAAGGAGGGGAAAAAGGAGTTTGCGCATGGCAGTAGGTTGGCTGGGAGAATTCTAGCAGAATCACCCGGCACCACAGGTGGCACTACAGGTTGAGCATTACCTCGCGCTCCGAAGGAAGCAGCTGGAACCCACGTTTCTCGTAGTGGGCAAAAATGGCTTCCACGACAGCTTCCGGCGTATCGATCACCTGCAGAAGATCGGCGTCCGCCGAATCGATCATCCCTTCCTCGGTCAGGCGACCGCGTATCCACTCGACCAGACCGGCCCAGAACGGCGAATGCATCAGGATGATGGGCATGGGGCGGGTTTTCTTGGTCTGTACCAGCACCAGCGCCTCAAAGAGCTCATCCAGCGTCCCGAACCCGCCCGGCATGACGACGTAGGCGCAGGCAAACTTCACGAACATCACCTTGCGGGCAAAGAAATGCTTGAAGCGCAGGCTGATGTCCTGGTAGGGATTGCCCACCTGCTCATGCTTCAGCTTGATGTTGAGGCCGATCGACGGAGATTTGCCGAAGAACGCACCCTTGTTGGCCGCCTCCATGATTCCGGGTCCGCCGCCCGAGATCACCGCAAAGCCCGCGTCCGACAACAGCCGGGCGGTCTGCTCGGCCAGCATGTAGCCGGCTGAATCGGCGGGCAGGCGCGCACTGCCGAAAATCGACACCGCGGGGCGGATCTGGGACAGCCGCTCGGTCGCTTCGACGAACTCTGACATAATCTCGAACACCCGCCACGCCTCGCCCGCCGTCGTTGCACTGCGCGTCGCGGCGCCCGGGTCTGCAGGTTCCGGAAGCTTGTCCAGGTCACTCATCGTGTCTTCTATCCCTCAAAAAGAATCTGCCGGAACACTGCTGCTGGTCGACGGTTCGTCCTACCTGTATCGCGCATTCCATGCGCTGCCCGATCTCAGGAACGCGCAGGGCGAGCCGACCGGCGCGATCTCCGGTGTCGTCAGCATGCTACGGCGGCTGTCCTCCGACTACAAGGCCGCGGCACGCGCCTGCGTATTCGACACCAAGGCGAAGACCTTTCGCGACGACGCCTACCCGGAGTACAAGGCCCATCGCTCGCCGATGCCCGAAGACCTCGTGGTGCAGATCGAACCGCTGAAGGAAGCGATCGCCGCAATGGGCTGGCCGGTCATCGGCGTCGATGGCGTGGAGGCCGACGACGTCATCGCGACGCTCGCCGAGCGCGCCAAGCTGGCCGGCATGCACTGCGTGATTTCCACCGGCGACAAGGACCTCGCGCAACTGGTCGACGCGCAGGTGACGCTGGTCAACACCATGACCAACGAAAAGCTCGACATCGAGGGGGTCAAGAGCAAGTTTGGCGTCCCGCCCGAGCTGATCGTGGATTTTTACTCGCTCGTCGGCGACGCGGTGGACAACGTGCCCGGGGTGCCGAAAGTCGGTCCCGAAGACCGCGGCGAAATGGATACAGCAGTACGGCTCGCTGGATGCCGTGGTCGCGCACGCGGACGACATCGGCGGCGTGGTCGGTGCAGAACCTGCGCGCCTCCCTCGAGTGGCTGCCCAAGGCCCGCTGGCTGCTGACCATGAAGCGCGACTGCGAACTGCCGGTGACGCTGGACGACCTGCACAAGGACGGTTACGACGCCGACCGGCTGCGCGAATTGTTCGCGCGCTTCGGGTTCAAGAGCCGGCTGCGCGAACTCGACGGCAATGCACCCGAGGAAAAATCGCCGGCGGCCGGCCGCGACTTTCGCACGCCGTCCGCCGTGCCTGTCGCAGCGCCGGCGCCGACGGACACCACGCGTCGCGCGTATTCGATGGTGATCACCGAGACCGGACTGATCGAGCTCGTGAAACAACTGGAAGGCGCGGCCCTCGTCGGCTTCGATACCGAAACCGACGGCCTCGAACCCATGGTGGCCAATCTGGTCGGGTTGTCGTTCGCGTTCGGCGATGCGGCATATTACGTACCGGTGGCGCACGTCTACGCCGGTGCGCCGGACCAGATGGGCGTCGCGCGCGCGCTCGAGATCCTGCGCCCCTGGCTGGAGAGCGACAGGCGCACCAAGGTCGGCCAGAACCTCAAGTTCGACGCGCACATCCTCGCCAACCACGGCGTCGCCTTGCGCGGCATCGCGCACGACACCCTGCTCGAGTCGTATGTGCTCGAGGTGCACGAACGCCACGACCTGGAAACGCTCGCCCGCCGGCACCTGGGCTGGGAGACCATCAGCTACGACGCGGTCACCGGCAAGGGCGCCTCGCGCATCTCGTTTGCCGAGGTCGACGTGGAACGGGCGACGCAGTATTCGGCAGAAGACGCCGATTGCACGCTCGCCGTCCACGAAGTGATGTACGCGAAGATCGCGGCCGACGAGAAGTTGAAGCGGGTCTACGAAACCATCGAGATGCCGGTGACGCCGGTGCTGCTGCGCATGGAACGCAACGGCGTGCTGCTCGATGTAGCAAAGCTCGACGCGCAGAGCCATGAGCTGGGCAAGGAAATGCTCGAGCTCGAGCAGAAGGCCCACCAGGCGGCCAACCAGCCGTTCAACCTGAATTCGCCCAAGCAGATCCAGGAGATTCTGTTCGTCAAGCAGGGCCTGCCGGTGAAGAAGAAGACGCCCGGCGGCCAGCCCTCGACGGATGAAGACGTGCTGCAGGAACTCGCCGCCGATTTTCCGCTGCCGAAACTGCTGCTCGAATACCGCAGCATCGCCAAGCTCAAGTCCACCTACACCGACAAGCTGCCGCGCATGGTGGATGCGAAGACCGGCCGGGTGCACACCACCTATTCGCAGGCCGTCGCCGTCACCGGGCGGCTTGCATCGAATGACCCGAACCTGCAGAACATCCCGATCCGCACGCCGCAGGGCCGGCGCATCCGCGAGGCGTTCATTGCGCCGCCGGGCTGGAAGATCGTGAGCGCCGACTACTCGCAGGTCGAGCTGCGCATCATGGCGCACCTGTCCGGGGACGCCGGGCTGCGGCATGCCTTCGAGCACGGCCACGACGTGCACCGCGCCACGGCCGCGGAAGTGTTCGGACGGCGATTGGAGGAGGTGACCGGTGATGAGCGGCGCGCCGCCAAGGCCATCAACTTCGGCCTCATCTACGGCATGCAGGCCTTTGGCCTGGCGCAGAACCTCGGCATCGAGCGTGCCACCGCGCAGGCCTACATCGACAGCTACTTCGCCCGTTACCCCGGTGTCGCGCGCTACATGCAGGAAACGCGCGAGAGTGCGCGCAACCTCGGCTATGTGGAAACCGTATTCGGCCGGCGCCTGTGGCTCCCCGAGATCAAGAGCGGCGGGCCACAGCGGCGGCAGGCCGCGGAGCGCGCCGCGATCAATGCGCCGATGCAGGGAACTGCGGCTGATCTGATCAAGCTTGCGATGGTCCGGGTGCAGGACTGGCTCGATGTGCAAAAGCTGGCCACGCTCCTGATCATGCAGGTGCACGATGAACTCGTGCTGCAGGTGCCGGAGGGCGAGCTGGAAGCGGTCAAAGGCGCGCTGCCGGAGCTGATGCAGAACGTCGGGAGGCTTGATGTGCAGCTGATCGTCGACGTCGGTGTCGGGGACAACTGGGATCAGGCGCACTAGCGGATCGTAGTAGTACAATCCGACTACCTGAAGGAGGATCGTCATGGCAATCGCTGCTACGAGCCTGAAATTGCCGTCCGCTCTCAAGACCGAACTCGAAGAGCTTGCGCGCCGCTCCGGCGAAACCACGCATGCCATCATGGTGCGCGCGTTGACTGAACATGTTGCCGCGGCAAATCGATACAGGCGATTTCTCGACGACGCCGCGCACGCAGATGACGCCATGCAACTGAACGGTGTCGGGTACGCGATGGAGGACGTGCACGCCTATGTGGCCGCCAAGGTGCGCGGCGAACCGGCAAAGCGTCCGAAACCCGTCAAGTGGCGCAAGTAGTCTATTCGGCCGAAGCGCTTGGTGACCTTGAGCGCCTGGGCGAATTCCTGATGGAGCAGGCACCCGACATGGCCCCGGAAATATTTTCGCGTGTGACGGATGCGATCGGCATTCTCGCCGATCATCCGCTCATCGGTCGCCGGGTCGAGGGTGAATTGCGCGAACTGGTGATCTCCCACGGCAATTCCGGGTATCTCGCGTTGTATCGATTCGACCCCGCACGCGCGGTCGTGCGGCTGCTGCGGATCCGGCATCAGCGCGAAGCGGGCTATCACGACTGAAGGATCGGCCGGGAAATCCATAAGATTTAATTCACGAAACTCACTACTGCAGCGGCTCTCCCGCCAGTTGGTGTATCGATACCGATACACACGATCGCGCCCGGCGGTGGTCTCAGTGATGGAACAGCCGGATGTGCGTATGAACCATGCTGATGCCCAGCGCCCGGCAGGCGTCGTCCACTTCACCATCGCGTGACGCGCCCCCCGGCTGGGCAATGAAGCGCACTCCGTGTTCGGCGGCGCGGTCGATGTTGTCGCGAAACGGGATGAAGCCGTCGGATACCAGGCTCACGCCGTCGATCCCTGTCAGGAATTCACGCTTCTCCTGTTCGCTCAACGCCTCCGCCGGATGCTCCAGCACCGCGTCGAGCGCGCCGGCCTCCCAATCCGCGAGCCCGCCTTCGATGTAGCGCACCCGCCAGTTGATCCGGTCCTGGCGCCTGACCTCCTGCCTGAAGCGCAATGCGAGGACCTTCGGGTGCCGGCGCAGCTGCCAGACATCGGCTTTCGCGCCCGCGAGCTTCGTGCAATCGACGCGCGATTGCTGGCCCGCGCCGATGCCTATTGTCTGGCCGCCCTGCACGTAGACCACGGAGTTCGACTGCGTGTACTTGGCCGCGATCAGACCGAGCAGCAGGTCGCGCGCCGCCGCGTCCGTGAGCGCACCGCAGCGCAGGTCCTTCAGGTCGGCCGGGCCGAGCGTGCGGGAATTGCGCTCCTGCACGAGCCGCATGCCGAACAGTTCGCGCGCCTCGCTGGCCGGCGGCTCGAACCCCGGATCGGCCTGGAACACGAGGAAGGCGCCGGACTTCTTGGCAGCGAGGATCGCAAGCGCCGCCGGTTCGAAGGCCGGCGCGATGATGCCGTCGGACACCACACCCTTGAGGAACAATGCGGTGGCTTCGTCCACCGGATCGGACAGGGCGACGAAATCGCCGAACGCGCTCTTCGGATCGGCTTCGCGCGCGCGCACATAGGCGAGCGCCGCCGGCGTGAGCTTCCCGGGGTCGACGTCGTAGGCCTGCGCAAGCGATGCGTCGAGCGGCAGCGCGATGCCCACCCCGGCCGGCGAGACATGCTTGAAGCTCGCGGCTGCCGGCAGGCCGAGCGCCGCGCGAACTTCGCGCACCAGCTGCCAGGCGTTGAGTGCGTCGAGCAGGTTGATGTGCGAGGGCGTGCCGTGAAGCAGCCGGACCGGCGCCGCGCGCGGATTCAGCGGCTCGGCGCTCGCGCCAGCCTGGTGTGGATTGGTTCCGTACTTGAACTGCATGGGCCCCCTCTGCGTCTGTTGTTTCCTGACATCTCCCGACTCCCGCAACCGCTCGACAACGCGGTTGAGTGGATGATGCTATCGGGAATCGACGCCGATCGGGAAGGACCTGTTGCGCGTAGAGCAGGCAAGTGCGGAATACCGGGCTTCTGACAAATCGTGAACTTTTGTTTCTATAAGTGACCGACTGGAGCCGCTCTCAGGCCAGTTGATGTATCGGTACCAGTACATTGCAGGGTAACCCAGGTTCCCCCGTTTTGTCGGTGTTGCGGTTGGCAACCGGCGACAGGTTGATCGACCAATCCACTGGCCGTGTCATCGTTGGCAATGGGAGGCGTATTCCCCGGGTTGGATATACTGTCGCGGACCTCAATGGTTACCGTTGCGGTAGCGCAGGCTCCCGTGTCATCGCACACCTCGTACGTAAATATGTCGGTGCCGGAAAAATTACGATCGGGCCGATAGTTGTACGTTCCATCTGCGTTCATCCAAACGGTGCCATTGCCGGTCGAGATGGGACCACCAATCGCGACTCCATTGACCTTCGTCACCCAGAACGCATCGCCATCCGGATCGAAGTCATTCGTCAAAACGGAGCCCCGCACAGCCGCGTTGGCGACGGTGTTGTTGATATCCAGCTCAGCAAACGGCGGTCCGTTGATTTCCGTTACGACGCTCGCGGCAGCTGGATCAACCGCGGGGAGTAGCCCGGTGGAACTGGTGGCATTGGACAGGCCAACACGAAAGCTTTCCGTTGGTTCGGCGATGACGTCGGCGTTGATCGTCAGGTTAATATACAGGGGCGACATGGAGGCCCCGTCGATCGGAGCAACGTAAGTCAACGTGCCAGTTGCCACATCAAAGGTCACATCGGGATTCGCGTCGGCGGCTGCCTGCATTGCGGCGTAGAAATCCTGATAGTCGGCAGCATCGGTGTTGATATCTGTCAAGGCAATTTGAACGCTCACGGCTTCTCCACCCTGGTAAATTCCGGTCAGGGAGAGTTCATAGATGGCCGAATCGCCTTCATTCGCCTCGGGAGGACCTGTCAACGACCATTCGAGCGGGCCATCCAGCGCACCGCCAGGACCCTGCGTGTCATTGACGTTCGTCGTGACGCTGCTTGCCGTGGTATCAACGTCGACATAGGCACCGGTCGTCGATGTCGCGTTGGACAACGCCAGCTGAAATTCTTCGGGACCCTCAGCCAAGACGTCGTCGGTGATGACGAAATTGATGACCAGATCGTCCATCGAATCGGC
>CAWJNP010000065.1:0-10016 GCA_963844255.1 uncultured beta proteobacterium | reverse complement strand
CTCACGCCGGATGAGTCTGGCCTTCATCGCCCTCAGGCCTCCAGCACCAGTGCCGACGCGGGCATGCCGACGCACAGCAGGCAATGGCCGGGCGCAACGGCATGGTCGGGGGTTTTCGCATAACCGACTTCGCCGGAAATCACCTTCGTCTCGCAGGTTCCGCAACTTCCGGAGCGGCAGCCGGATTCGATCGCCACGCCATGCCGCTCGGCGAACTCGAGCAGCGATTCTTCGCGCCCTTCCCATGCGAGCGTCCGTCCGGAACGCTGGAACCGGACGTCCACCGGCTGAGCAAGCGACGGCAGGGTCTCCGCTTCCGTCCCGGCCGCGTAACGCACGGAGGACGGGCCGAATGCTTCGAAACGGATGTCCGACCTCTCCACGCCCCACCCGGCCAGCGCTGGCACCAGCGCTTCCATCATGGCGGCCGGGCCACAGACGAAGAACCTGTGCCGGCCGTGCGGCAGCGTGCTTCTCAACAGATCGATATCGACGTGTCCCGCGTGGTGGAAGTCGCGGCCGGCGACATCGCCTGCGCCCGCACGGCTGTAGGCCACATGCAGGTGCAGGGCCGGATGCGCCTGCGCCAGTTGTTCGAGTTGCGGCCTGAACGCATGCTCGTCCCCGCAGCGCAGACCATAGTAGAGGTGCAGCGTTCGCTCCGGCTGTTCGGCGAGGCACCAGCGCAGCATGCTCATCATCGGCGTGATGCCGATCCCGCCGGCCACGAATACCGCGGGCACCTCCGGCGCGGCATCAATGTGGAAATTCCCTGCCGGCGCCTTGACCTCCAGCACGCTGCCCACCGGCACATGGTCGTGAAAATGACTGGAAGACAGGCCAGCGGGTACCGCGGGTTCGCCAGAGGGCGCCGGGATGCGCTTCACCGTGATGCGATAGCTTGCCGGATCCGGCATGTCGGACAGGGAATAGCAGCGCGTGATCGTTCGCTCCCCGACAGGCAGCGCAAAGGTCAGGAACTGCCCCGGCAGATACGGCGGCAGGCGTCCGCCGTCGACGGGCGCCAGGTAGAACGAGCACTGTGTTTGCGCACGGTCCTCGTATTCCCGGCGCACGACGCGGAACTCGCGCCAGTCCGGCCACGCGCCGGTCGAAGCGCGAGGCGCATCGTCTGCGCGCACGACGGCGATCCGCTGAGTGGCGCGGCGGCTGCGCCAGGCCGCAATGCCGATGCCCGCCACCAACTGAAACAGGATTGCGCCGATGATGAAGGACAAGGAGCAGGGATGCGGTCATCGCTGCGCGGGCCGGTTGCGCCGACCCAGCCCCCATTTGACGCCCTCGAACCACAGCAGGCCCAGCAACGACACGAGGGTGCCGGCGAGCAGCAGGACCGGTTCCGGCCGCACAAACGCGAACAGGCGGCCGATCGCGGGAAAGCCGAGCACGCAGCCGAGCAATACGAGAGTTGCGGCGCCGATCCAGGCGAAGGACACATTGGATTCACCGGCATTGCTCCAGGACGCGTGGCTCCAGGAACGGTTTGCGAAGATCAGGCCCAGATTGGACAGCACAAGCACCACGAAGGTCAGCGCGCGTGCCACATCGTCGGAGCCCGACATCGAACGTGCGCCGGCGTACACGCCAAGCAGAATGGCCAGCAGGCCCGCGCCCTGCCAGAGCCCGCGTTCGAGGACCGCGGCGTCGAACAGGTGGGCATCCGTCCTGCGCGGTGGCGCGGTCATCGCATCGGCCTCCAGCGGCTCCGCCTCGAAGACCACGGAACAGGCCGGATCGATGATCAACTGAAGGAACAGGATGTGGACGGGCATCAGCAGCATCGGCCAGCCGAGCATCACCGGCAGGATCGAGAGCCCGATGATGGGCACATGCACCGCCACCACGAACACGATCGCCTTTCTCAGGTTGGCGAATACGCGCCGCCCGTAGCGCACCGCCGTCACGATGGACGAGAAGTCGTCGTTCAGCAGCACCAGTGCAGCGGCCTCCCGCGCCACGTCGGTACCGCGCGCGCCCATGGCCACGCCGATGTGCGCAGCCTTGAGCGCCGGTGCGTCGTTGACGCCGTCGCCGGTCATCGCCACGACCTCGCCGCTCGCGCGAAAGGCCTGCACGAGGCGCAGCTTCTGCTCGGGCTGCACGCGGCAGTAGATGTGCGTGTCCGCCAGGCGTTTGCGCAGTTCCTCGTCGCGCATCGACGCGAGCTCCGCGCCGGTGATGACCTTCGAATCCGCGGGCAGGCCGACCTGCCGCGCAACCGAGAGGGCCGTGGCGGGGTGATCCCCGGTCATCATCACGACCCGGATCCCAGCCGCATGGCACTCGGCGATCGCCTGCGGCACGTCGGGCCTGACCGGATCCTCGAGGCCGACCAGGCCGAGGAATTCGAACGTGAATTCGTGCTGGTTGCCCGGCAGGTCTGCCGCAGCGAATGTCGCCCGTGCCACGCCGAGCACGCGCAGTCCGTCGGCCGCCATCGCCAACACCTGCGCCACGACGTTCGCGTGCTGTCCGGGATCGAGGTGGCAAAGATCTGCGATCGCCTCGGGCGCGCCCTTGGCGGCGATCATGCGCTCGCTGCGATCCGGCGACTGCCAGACCCGCGACATCGCGAGCATGTCGGCGGACAGAGGGTAGTCCTCGACCAGCGTCCAGTCCGTGTGCAGGTGTTCGGTGCCGGCGAGCATCCGGCTTCCGGCCTCCGCAATCGCAGACTCCATCGGATCGAACGCGCGGCGGTGGCTGGCCAGCACGGCAAATTCGAGCGTGTCGTGCAGGGCTTCCGGAAGCGGCGCGGACCCTGCCTTCGCCGTGTCGTACACCGCGGCACCCGATGACAGCCGCCGTACCGCCATCCGATTGGCCGTGAGGGTCCCGGTCTTGTCCACGCACAAGACGGTGGTCGCACCCAGCATTTCCACCGCAGGAATGCTGCGCGTCAGCACCTTCTCGCGCGCAAGACGCCAGGCGCCCAGGCCGAGGAACAGCGTGAGCACGACTGGCAGTTCTTCCGGAAGGATCGCCATCGCAAGGGTCAGTCCGGCCAGCAGTCCGTGCAGCCAGTCTCCGCGCGCAATCCAATAGGACACCGCAAGCGTGGCTGCCAGTGCCAGCCCGACGATGGCGACCTGCTTCACGATGCGGCGGGTCTCGATCTGGATCGGCGTGCGCTCGGTGCCGATGCTCCCGAGCGACCGGCCGATGCGCCCCAGTGCGCTGCGCTCGCCGGTGGCAAAGACCCGGCCGCGCGCGGTGCCCCGGGTGATCAGCGTGCCGGAGAAGGCCGCGGCGGGATTGTTGTCGCCGGGGACCGCGGGCGCGCCCTCGGCCATCGGCCCGGCCTGCTTGGCAACCGGAACCGACTCGCCGGTCAGCAGGGATTCGTCGGCGGCAAGGTCTGCGGATTCCAGGATGTGGAGGTCTCCGGGCACGCGATCGCCCTCGGCAAGAAGCACGATGTCGCCTTCTACCAGTTCGCGCCCGGCGATCCGGCGCTCGGCGCCATCGCGCAGGACCAGTGCCCGCGGGCTCGAGAGGTCGCGCAGCGCCTCCAGCGAACGTTCCGTGCGGCGCTGCTGCACGAACGTGATGCCCATGACGACAAACACGAATCCCAGCAGCATGAACGCCTCGTGCCGATCGCCCAGCACCATGTAGATCGCCCCGCACGCGACCAGCAGCAGGAACATCGGTTCGGTCACGACCTCGCCCAGGAGGCGCAGCACGCCGCGCGGCTTGGACATCGGCAGTTCGTTGGGGCCGTCGCGCGCGAGGCGCCTCGCGGCCTCGACTTCAGTCAGGTTGTCATGCATGGGGCGTGGGCGTTGCTTCTATTCCAGCGATTGGCGTACAGCTTAGGATTGTGCGCCACCCATCGTATGTACGTTACATCGCTTATGCCCTGGGGGAAGACCTTGTGCCGATGCGCAAGCGGCGCAGGCAAGGCAGCCCGGAACCGCTTCAGGGTCGATGCAGGAAGGCGTCTGCCGACATTCCGAAGCGGCCAGCCAGGGCGCGCGCCTGGCGGGCGTTGATATTCCGTTTGCCACTGAGGATCGCGCTCACCACCGGCTGGCCGCCGAGTTCTTCGCGCAGATCCCGCTGGGTCAGCCCGTTGGACTGCATCAGCAGGCGCAGCACCTCGCGCGGATCCGCATCCGGCATCCGCACCTCGCGCTCCTCATAGCTGGAAACGAGGTTGCCGACGATCTCGAGCAGGCCGGCGAGCCGGTGCTTTTCGTTCTCGCCGACGATGTCCAGCAGGCGGTTCATCAAACGCACGGTCCTGGCGTGCTGGCGCGCGGAGCGGATGGGGGCAATTCCGCCGACGGATTGCTGCAGGGCTGTCCAGTGACCTTCGATGGCGGCCGGATCGAAATCGTCGCGCTTCATTTTCCTCTCCTCAGTCTGTCGCTCCAGCGGTCGTACTCGCCGTGCGTGAAGACATGCCTGATATAAAGCCTGCCCCGGTTGAAATGAATCACCGTGATTACACGGAAATGGTTTACGTCGAACACGATATACGGCCCGACCTTGTCTGCAGATCCGAAAGACCGCCGTACCGCCGCGAAATCCGCAAAACCGGCCGCTTCCACGGCCTTGTGCCATGACGCGAGAAGGGTTCGGGCCCGCGGGTGCTTCAACCAGAAGTCCGCCAGCGCCTTGCGCGATATGACGTGCATGTGGAAATATAGCAAATTGCTATATAGAGCACAAGTTTGACAGAGCGCTTTCGCTGCGCCTGCGAAAAAAGCCGCGCTCCTGGGTGGGTTTGCGAACAGTTCGGCCCCGAATTCCGGGCTACGGTGTGCCGTTGCTGGCCGATTCCGGTCCGGGAGCAGCACATGGAGCAGGCGAAATGACCACCACGGCCTTGTACTCGCGGTTCGCGAAGGCGACGGCGCATTTTTGCGGCAGGCCGCGGGTATTTACGCTGGCGGTCGCAACCATCGTGGTCTGGCTCGCCACCGGCCCGGTGTTCGCGTTCAGCGACACCTGGCAACTGGTCATCAACACCGCCACCACGATCATCACGTTCCTGATGGTGTTTCTGATCCAGAACACGCAGATCCGGGACACCGAAGCGATCCAGGTGAAACTCGACGAACTGATCCGCGCGACGCAGGGCGCGCACAACGCCCTGCTGGACCTCGAGGATCTCGACGAGGACACCCTCAACGCGTTCAAGACAAAGTACCAGGCCCTCGCGGCCGTGGCGCGCGCGGAGCTCGACCGCGGCAATCAGGACACGGGAACCCCGGAACCCTGACGCAGGACCTTCGCCGCGGCCGTGACCTGAGAGAATAGGGTTCCGTCTGATCCGCGCTCCGAAAGGTCACCGTATGAACGCTCCGCACGCAGCCACCGTTTCCGTCGACGCCCGCCGTTACTGGCAGTCAGTCGAACGCTCCGCCGAGATCGGCCTGGGCCGTCCGGGCGGCCTTGCCCGCGTGGCGCTGAACGATGCCGACAGGCAGATGCGCGACGAATTCGTCGCCTGGTGCGAGGCGGCCGGCTGCACGGTGACGGTGGACCGCGTGGGCAACATCTTCGCGCGCCGCAAGGGCACCGACGACGCTCTGCCGCCGGTGGTGATCGGCAGCCACCTCGACACCCAGGTGAACGGCGGGCGCTACGACGGCATTGTCGGCGTGCTCGCGGGGCTGGAAGTGGTGCGCACGCTGAACGACCGCGGCATCGCCACAAAGCGGCCGATCGAAGTGGTGTCCTGGACCAACGAGGAAGGCGCGCGCTTCTCCCCGCCGATGATCGCCTCGGGCGCGTTCGCCGGCGTGCTCGCGACCGACTGGGTGCTCGATCGCAGCGACGACGATGGCAGGCGCTTCGGCGACGAACTGGAACGCATCGGCTACGCGGGCACGGCGCCGGTCGGCGGACGAAAACTGGACAGCTATTTCGAACTGCACATCGAGCAGGGCCCGATCCTCGACGCGAAGGGCATCGACGTCGGCGTGGTGACCCACGGCTACACCGCACACGGTTTCGTCGTCGAAATCGCGGGCGAGACCGCGCATACCGGACCCTGGCCGATGGACAAGCGCAAGAACGCGCTCGTCGGCGCGGCGATGCTCGCGGTGGCGGTCAACGAGGTCGGCTGGAAGCACCATGCGACGCAAGGCAAGGGCACGGCGGCGCGGCTGGTCGCCTGGCCGAACAAGCCGGGGATACTTTCCGACTGGGCGCAGTTCACCGGCGACGTGCGCCACGAAGACCCAGAGGTCGCGGCGCAGATGCGCGCCGAATTCGATGCCGCAATGATCGAGGCCGCGAAGCGCTCGAACACCACGATGAAAGTCCTCGAGAGCTGGACCTGGAACGCCGAGCTCTTCAGCCCGGAATGCATCGCCCTGGTGCGCGACACGGCGCGCAATCTCGGCATCGCCTCACTCGACCTGCCCTCGCAGGCCGGGCACGACGCCTATCACGTCGCCCGCGTCGCGCCCACCGCGATGATCTTCACGCCCTGCACCGACGGCATCACCCACAACAACCACGAGCATGCGACGCTGGAGCGCACCCTGCCGGGGGTGACCGTGCTGGCCAACGCGGCCCTGCAACGGGCACAGCGCTGAACATGACGAGCATCTGGAAACAGCCGGTATCGGTCGAAAAGCTCACCGCCATCCACGTCGGCACCGCACCCGGCCACCTCGGGATCGAATTCCTCGAAGTCGGCCCGGACTTCCTGCGTGCACGGGTGCCGGTCGATGCGCGCACCCGCCAGCCCATGGGTATCCTGCACGGCGGCGTCTCGGTGGTGCTCGCCGAGACGCTTGGCTCCTGCGGCGCGGCCTTCTCCTCGCCCGCAGGCAAGCGGGCCGTGGGCCTGGACATCAACGCCAACCACCTGCGCAGTGCATCCGAGGGCTGGGTCACGGGCACCGCGCGGCCGGTGCACATCGGCCGGACCACGCATGTCTGGCAGATCGAACTGAAGAACGACCGTGATCAGCTGACCTGCGTGTCGCGCATCACCATGGCGATCCTGGACATGCCGGAATCGTTGTCGAAGTAGGGACGCGTTCCCGCGTTGCGCCTAAGAGCGCAAACGCACAGTCGATTGCGATCGCGTGGCGCAGTCTCTCTCCCGTGACAACCCGAGATCAGTCCCGGCCACCGGATGTCCGGCACCGGAATGTCTCTTCACCGGAACCTGCGCCATCATGGACATGCAACTCAACGGAATCCTGGGATTCCTGATCCTCGCCGCCGAAGTGTGGGCGGTGATCAGCATCTTCCAGAGCGGCACATCGAACGAGAAGAAGGCACTGTGGATCGTGCTGGTCATTCTCGTACCGCTGATCGGGCTGATCGTGTGGTACTTCCTCGGCCCGCGCGGGGGCAAGGCGATCCGCGGGGCCTGACGCCAAGGCCGCCGCCTGACGGCGCGGGCGACTTCGCTATACTTCGCCTCCCTCGTCGAACCGCACCAACATCCGTGCCCAACACGTTTTCCTGGAGTGACGACTACCTGCTCGGCTACGGCGCGATGGACGAGACGCATCGCGAATTCGTCACCATCGTCAACGCGCTTCTGCAGTGCGAGGATGCCGCCGTCGAAGGCCACCTCGAGGCGTTTGCGCGCCACGCCGAAGCGCATTTCGCGGAAGAAGACGGCTGGATGGAGAAGAGCGCGTTTCCGCCCCGCGACTGCCACATCGAAGAACATGCGGCCGTCCTCAACTCCGTCACCCAGGTGCTGGACGTGGTCAGGAAAGGCGACACCGCCGAAGGGCGGCGCCTCGCGGCGGCGCTGGCCGACTGGTTTCCGGGGCATGCGTTCCACCTGGATTCGGCGCTGGCGCAATGGATGGTCAAGCAATCCCACGGCGGCAAGCCGGTGGTGATCCGGCGCAACGTACTCCAACGAGAGAAGGACTGAATCAATGAAGGCCACTCCTGTACTTCTGGCAACGCTGCTTGCGGCACTGTCGGGTTTCCTCGGCGCGGGCAGTGCCGTGTCGCAACCGGCTTACCCGGCCAAGCCGGTGAAGATCATCGTCGGGTTCACGCCGGGCGTCGCACCGGACCTCGCCGCGCGCATGCTGGCGGAAAAACTCACCGCCGCCTGGGGGAAGCCAGTGGTGGTGGAGAACGTCACCGGCGCCGGCGGCAACATCGGCGCCGAGCGCGTGGCCCGCGCCGCGCCCGATGGCTACACGCTCGGCATGGTCGGCAACGGTTCGCTGATCTTCAGCCCGAGCATGTACGACAAGCTGTCCTTCGACCCGGTCAAGGACTTCGCGCCGGTCTCGCAGATCTTCGTTGCAGCCAACGCGCTCGTGGTGCCGGTGGCATCGAAAATCATGTCGCTGCCCGAACTGGTGGCGGCTGCGCGCGCGCAACCCGGCCAGCTCTCGTATGCACACGCGGGCGCGGGCACTTCGCAGCACCTTGCGGCCGAACTCTTCAAGTCGATGGCGGGCCTGGACATCCGGCCGATCGCCTACCGCGGCACCACGGCCATGCTGCCCGACCTGCTCGGGGGCCGGGTCGACATGGCGTTCGCCAACGTCGCCAATGCCCTGTCGCTCGTGCGCGAGGGCAAGCTGCGGGCCTTTGCGGTGACTTCGGTACGCCGCTCGGGTTCGGCGCCGGACCTGCCGACCATGGGTGAGTCTGGCTACCCGGGCTTCGAGGCCGTGCCCTGGTTCGGACTGATGGCGCCGGCGGGCACGCCCCATGCCATCATCGAACAGCTGCATCGCGATTCGGTGCACGCGCTTGCCGCGCCGGAAATGCGCAAGAAGTTCGCCGACTTCGGCCTCGACGTGGTGGCCGGCACGCCGGCGGAACTTGCGGCCACGATCGCGAAGGAACTCCCGCAGTGGGAGAAGCTGATCAAGAAGGCGGGCATCAAGGCGGGCAACTAGGGATGAACAATTGAAAACCAGAACCTACCGTATCGCAGCCATCCCCGGAGATGGCATCGGCATCGAAGTCATCCCGGCCAGTATGGAAGTGCTCGCCGAACTGGCGGGCAAGGAAGGCTTCGCGATGCAGTTCGAGTCCTTTGACTGGAGCTCGGAGCGCTACAAGAAGACCGGCGCCTATATTCCGGAGGGCGGACTCGCCCGGCTTAAAACCTTCGACGCGATCCTGTTCGGCGCGGTCGGTGCTCCCGATGTGCCCGACCATGTGTCGCTCTGGGGCCTGCGCCTGCCGATCTGCCAGGGCTTCGACCAGTATGCCAACGTGCGTCCGACGCGCGTGCTGCCCGGCGTCACCAGCCCGCTCGACAAGGGCAGCGAGATCGACTGGGTCATCATCCGCGAGAACTCCGAGGGCGAATACTCAGGCTCGGGCGGCCGCGTGCACGCGGGGCTGCCCGAGGAGCTCGCCACCGAGACTTCGGTGTTCACGCGCAAGGGCTGCGAGCGGATTCATCGCTTCGCGTTCGAGCTCGCGAAAAAGCGCAAGAAAAAACACCTTACCCTGGTCACCAAGTCGAATGCGCAGCGTCACGGCATGGTGCTGTGGGACGAGATCTTCTACGAGGTGGCCAAGGGCTACCCCGAAGTGCAGACCCAGCGCGTGCTGGTCGATGCAATGACGACCGTGATGGTGCTGAAGCCGGGCAGCCTGGATGTGGTCGTGGCCTCCAACCTGCACGCCGACATCCTCTCGGACCTCGCCGCCGCGCTGTCCGGGTCGCTCGGCATCGCGCCGACCGCGAACCTGAACCCCGAGCGCACCTTCCCCTCGATGTTCGAGCCGATCCACGGTTCGGCGTTCGACATCACCGGCAAGGGCATCGCCAACCCGATCGCCACCTTCTGGACCGCGGCGATGATGCTCGAGCACCTCGGCGAGCCGAAAGCAGCCGCGCGCCTGATGACGGCCATCGAACGCACCTGCGAGGAGCAGGTGTTCACGCCCGACCTGGGCGGAGTGCACGACACGCGCGCCGTGACCAATGCGGTGAAACGCGCGCTCTAGGTAAAACAGGGAGGCTTGAAAATGGCACTGCTGGGAAAGGCTGCAATGATTCTCGCGTTCGACATGGCGCCCGG
>CAWJNP010000064.1:0-12929 GCA_963844255.1 uncultured beta proteobacterium | reverse complement strand
GCCGCACCGGCCAGTCGGGGGCCTGCGACCGCTACGCCAACATCGACGGCCGCCTGGTACGCAGCGACCCGCTGCTGCTCCTGCAGCGCACGATCGAAGACGGAAAACCGCTGGTGCCCTTTCTCGAGCCCGGCAAACCCTGGGATGGCGGCATCGTGTCCGCGCAGAACACCTTCGTGACCGGCATCGGCGCAACCACCACCTACCCGGACTACAAGCCGGCGCCATTCATCGTGTCCTCGAAATTCGAGGGGGTCGACATGGTCACCGTGGTGACCGAAGGCATCTTCAGTTACTGCGGACTGAAACTGAAGATCGATACCGACCGCTGGCTTGGCCCGGAACAGGCCGCGGTGCGTGTGGCGGGCGAAGCCGTCGGCCACGTGACCACGGCGGAATACGGCTCGCAGATGCTCGCGATCGGCGGCGTGCACCACCTGACCGGCGGCTCGAAGAAGGAAGGCAACGTCACCTGCGACGCGATGCTCAAGCTCTCCAACAAGGAGGCCGTGGAACTCACGATCGATGGCGGCTCAACCGTGCTGGTGCAGGCCGGACAGCCTCCCGTGGTCAACGGCGAGCGCGAGGAACGCATGCGCGTCGGCTGTGGTTCGGCCACCATCGGCATCTTTGCGCAGCAGTGGCTGTCCCACTGCGACGAAGTGATCGTGGTCGACGACCACATCACCGGCGTGCTCACCGAGCACCAGGCCGGAAAGTTCCTCGGCATGAAGCCCGCCGGGATCCGTATCCGCGGCCGCAAATCCACGCCCGGACGCTATTTCAAGGTGGCCGAACCCGGCCTCGGCTGGGGCGGCACCAATGTCGAGGACCCGCTCTCGATCATCGAGCGGATCGATCCGAAGACCGCCTGGCCCGGAATGCGCCTGCTGATGGTGTCCACCACCGGCGAGGACGCGGAATGGTTCGTGCTTGATTCCGATCTCAAACCGCAGAAATCCTACATGCCCGAGCCCGTGCGCACCGTCGTCGAACGCATCGCCGAGAATTGCGAACCCGCCTTGTGCAGCGTGCTGTTCATGGGCGGCGCAGGTGGTTCGCTGCGCGCGGGCGTGACTGAGAATCCCGTGCGGCTCACGCGTTCGGTCAAGGAATCGATCACCCGCGTCACTTGCGGCGGCGCGCCCGTGTACGTGTGGCCGGGCGGTGGCATCACGGTGATGGTTGATGTGCTGGCGATGCCGGACCAGTCCTTCGGCTACGTGCCGACGCCCGCACTGGTGCTGCCAATCGAATTCACCCTGCCGCTGGCGCGCTACGCGGCCATGGGCGGACACATGGGCAGCGTCGTTTCCCTCGAGGATGTGTTGCGCACGACTTCGTTTCGCGCGGAAGGCATGCGCCCAGTGAATCCCTGGCCGATTTCCGGCCCCGCCAGTCCCTGAAGTCAACCCAAGCACAGGAGATCGTCATGCATAACACCCGCCGTGAGTCCCTGAAATTCATTTCCGCTCTGGGCGCCGTCGCGCTCGGCGGTGCCCGCGCGTTCGCCGCCGGCCCCACTAAACCCGGTGCCAACAGCGCGCTGATCGTCGTCGACGTGCAGAACTGCTTCGTGACCGGCGGCACCCTGCCGGTGAAGGGCGGCGAGGAGGTTGTGCCCGTCATCAACAAGCTTGCCAAATTGTTCGAAAACGTCGTCATCACCCAGGACTGGCATACGCCAGGCCACGCATCCTTCGCCTCCAGCCATGCGGGCAAGAAGCCCTTCGAGGTCACCAAGCTGCGCTACGGCACCCAGGTGCTCTGGCCGGACCACTGCGTGCAGGGTACCGAAGATGCAGCCGTGCGCAAGGACATCGACATTCCCCAGGCCGAGCTGATCATCCGCAAGGGCTTCCACAAGGATACCGACAGCTATTCGGCCTTCATGGAGGCAGACCGCAAGACCAGCACCGGCCTGGCCGCCTACCTCAAGGCGCGAGGGATCAACGAGGTCTACGTAACGGGGCTCGCAACCGACTTCTGCGTCGCGTGGACGGCACTCGATGCGCGCAAGGCCGGCTTCAAGGCTGCTGTGATCGAGGACGCAACCCGCGGCATCGACCTGAACGGGTCGGTCGCGAAAGCCTGGGCCGACATGAAAAAGGCCGGCGTGCGTCGCCTGCAATCCTCCGACCTGGCGTGAGCGGTCCGGCATCACGGCGCCTGTCGGACGGCCGGCTGCACCTGCAGCACGGCCCGATCGACTGCATCGTCGAAGCCTGGGGGACGAACGCCGAAGTCGAGGCCGCCTATGCGCAGGCGACGCGGCGCTTCGAGGACCTGTTGCCGACGCTGGTCGGCGAACTGCCGTTGCTGCGCCTGCCTGTGAACGGAGCGATTCCGCTGATGCGCGGCCCGGTTGCAAAACGCATGGTCGCTGCAGTCTGGCCGCATCGCGACGTTTTCGTCACCCCGATGGCTGCGGTGGCAGGTGCAGTGGCCGATGAACTGCTCGACGCGCTCATGCTTGGCCGCTCGCTCGCGAAGGCGTACGTCAACGATGGCGGGGATATCGCGCTGCACCTGGGACCGCATGCCGAATTCGAGGTCGGAATCGCAGCCGATACGCGGCACCCCGCACTGCATGGCGGATTGAATATCTGCGAGACCGATCCGGTGCGCGGCATCGCCACCTCGGGCTGGCGTGGCCGCTCGCAGTCACTGGGCATTGCAGATGCGGTCACCGTGCTTGCAGAGACTGCGGCGGCGGCGGATACCGCAGCGACGCTGATCGCAAACGCCATCAACGTCGATCACCCTGCGATCCACCGGCTGCCGGCACGCTCCGTGAAGGAAGACAGCGACCTGGGCGACCTGCCGGTCACGGTTGAGGTTGGCGCCCTGCCGGTGGATGCCGTCACCGCGGCACTCGAGGCGGGCCTCGCGGTAGCCTCGGATATGCAGCGCAGCGGACTGATACACGCCGCGTGGCTCGGACTGAAAGGCGACTGGCGGGTGCTGTCCCTGCCCGACAACGCGACGCTCTCGGTACAGGCATGCTGAAGCGACTGCTCCTCGCGGCCGTGTTTCTGTTTGCGGCGACGGCAGGACGCGCAGCCTCCGGCGACATCGCCGTGGTGTATCTCGGCGCCTACGATTGCTTCTACTGCCAGCACTGGGAGTCGCGCGCGAAAGGTGAACTGCTCTCCTCGGACGAAGGCAAGGCGGTGCGCTTCTTTGAGGTCATGGGCCGGACGCTGCGCGAGCCCATCGTGGAGCGGAATTTTCCGGACGAGCTCAAGTGGCTGGCGCGCAAGCTCGGTCCGTCGCGTGGCGTACCGCGCTTCCTGCTACTGATCGACGGACAGGTGGCACGCAGCGTCTACGGCACCAACGACTACGAAACGGTGTTTCTGCCGGCGCTGCGCCAGGCGGTCGCGGCCCGGCGCCCGAAGACATGAGGTTGGAGTAACATTCTCACGCAACAACTCAGAGGGAGAACCGAAATGCGCATTTCGAACGCACTGTTTGCCGGACTGTTTGTCCTGGCCGCCACCGGGGCGCAGGCCCAGCCGATCAAGATCGGGGAACTCAACAGCTACAAGCAGTTCACCGCCTTCCTCGATCCGTACAAGAAAGGCTGGGAACTGGCCCTGGACGAAATCAACAAGTCCGGCGGCGTCCTCGGTCGCAAGATCGAGGTGGTGTCGCGCGACGACAACGGCAACCCCGGCGACGCGGTGCGTGTAGCCGAGGAACTTCTCCTGCGCGACAACGTAAGCATGCTGATGGGCACCTTTGCTTCTCACGTGGGCCTCGCGGTCAGCAACCTCGCCAACCAGCGCAAGGTCGTGTTCGTCGCGGCCGAGCCGCTGACCGACAAGATCGTCTGGGAAAACGGTAACCACTACACCTTCCGCCTGCGTCCCTCGACCTACATGCAGACGGCAATGCTGATTCCGGATGCGGCCAAGCTCAAGAAGCAGAAGTGGGCCATCGTCTACCCGAACTACGAGTACGGACAATCGGCTGCACGCTGGTTCAAGAAGCTGCTGCCGGAAAAGCAATCGGGCGTACAGTTTGTTTCCGAGCAGGCGCCGGCGCTGGGCAAGATCGACGCAGGCGCGGTAGTCCAGGCCCTGATCGACGCCAAGCCCGATGCGATCTTCTCCTCGCTTTTCGGTGCCGACCTGCAGAAATTCGTGCGCGAAGGCAACACCCGCGGCCTGTTCAAGAATACCGTGGTGTTCAACCTGCTGGCCGGTGAGCCCGAGTACCTCGACCCGCTGAAGGACGAAACACCCGAGGGCTGGTACGTGACCGGCTATCCGTGGAACGAGATCAAGACGCCCGAGCATCAGAAATTCGTCGCAGCCTACAAGGCGAAATTCAAGGACTACCCGCGCCTGGGCTCGGTCGTCGGCTATTCCACGATGTACACGGTCGCCAACGCGATCAGGAAGGCCGGTTCGACCGACACCGAGAAAGTCATCGGTGCACTCACCGGCCTCGAGATGGGCACCCCGATCGGCCCGATCGTCTATCGCGCGGTCGACCACCAGTCGACGATGGGCGCCTATGTCGGACGCCTGGCCAAGAAGGACGGCAAGGGCGTGATGGTCGACTGGCATTTCGCCGACGGCGCGTTGTTCCTGCCGCCGTTCGAGGAAGTCAAGGCGATGCGCAAATAGAGGTTTTGAAGGGGGGGCCAAGCCCCCCTCAGACCCTCCGGGGACTTCGCCTGAGGTTTCCCGGGGTTTTTGTTTTTGCTGTAGATATCGGTCTGCTGCCAGCCGCGTGCCAGTCCCTCCATGACATCCTCCGCAATCCTGATCCAGTTCCTGAACGGCCTGGCCAGCGCCAGTTCGCTGTTCCTGGTCGCCGCGGGCCTGTCGCTGATCTTCGGCGTGACGCGGATCGTCAATTTCGCACACGGCTCGCTCTACATGCTGGGCACCTACATCGCCTACAGCCTGATCGAAATCTTCGGGCGCGGGCCGCTCTCGTTCTGGGGCGCGGTAGTGCTTGCCGGCCTGGTCGTCGCCGTGTTCGGCGCGCTTGTCGAGATTTTCCTCCTGCGCCGCATCTACGCGGCGCCCGAACTGCTGCAACTGCTCGCCACGTTTGCCCTGGTGCTGATCGTCAAGGACTTCACGCTCTGGGCCTGGGGCCCGGAGGACCTGCTCGGCCCGCGTGCTCCGGGCATGGAAGGCGCGGTCACCATCGCCGGCCGTCAGTTTCCGCGAATACGACCTGTTCCTGATCGTGCTCGGCCCGCTGGTGCTGCTGGCACTCTGGCTGCTGCTTACGCGCACGCGCTGGGGCACGCTGGTGCGCGCAGCGACCGAGGATCGTGAAATGGCCGGCGCCCTCGGGGTCAACCAGAAATGGCTGTTCACCAGCGTGTTCGCGCTGGGTTCTCTGCTCGCCGCGCTCGGCGGCTCGGTGCAGATCCCGCGCGAACCGGCCACGCTGGCCATGGACCTGTCGGTGATTTCGGATGCCTTCGTTGTCGTGGTCGTCGGCGGTCTCGGCTCGATCAGCGGCGCCTTCCTCGCCGCCCTGCTGATCGCCGAGATCAAGGCGTTCTGCATCGGCATCGGCGACGTGACCTGGCTGGGCCATCGTGTTTTCCTTTTCCAAGCTCACCCTGGTGGTCGAGTTCATCGTGATGGCAGTGGTGCTGGTGATCCGTCCCTGGGGACTGCTCGGCCGGCAGCAGAACCTGCCGCGCAGTGCGGCGCCGGCCGAGGCGCCGCTTGCGCCTGCCCTCGCCTGGCGCGGTGCGCGCCCTGGTCGCGCTCCTCGCCGCGCTCGCAGTCTGCCCGCGTTTTACTCGGGGTACACGCTGGTGCTGCTGATCGACATCATGGTGTTCGCGCTGTTCTCGGTGAGCCTGTACTTCATCATGGGGCCCGGGCGGCATGCACTCCTTCGGCCATGCGGCCTACTTCGGCCTCGGTGCCTACGGTGCCGGCCTGCTGGTGCAGGGCGGCGCGGCGATGGAGGTCGGCCTGTTCGCCGGGCCGCTGCTGGCGGGACTCGGCGCGCTGGTGTTCGGCTGGTTCTGCGTGCGCCTGTCGGGCGTGTACCTCGCGATGCTGACGCTCGCGTTCGCGCAGATCGCCTGGTCGATCGTGTTCCAGTGGGACGCGCTGACCGGCGGCTCCAACGGCCTGGTCGGCGTGTGGCCGGCGACCTGGCTCGCCTCGCAAGACGGCCTACTACTACCTCACCCTCGGCGGCATGCGCCATCGGCATCCTCGCACTGTGGCGCATCCTGTATTCGCCGTTCGGCTACGCGATGCGCGCCGGCCGCGATTCGCCGCTGCGGGCCGACGCCATCGGCATCGACGTGCACGCGCAGCAGTGGGCGGCGTTCGTGATCGCGGGCCTGGCCGCCGGCGTGGCCGGCTCGCTGTACATCTTCTCCAAGGGCTCGATCTCGCCCGAGTCGATGGCGGTACCGCGCTCGGTCGATGGTCTGGTGATGGTGCTGCTGGGCGGCATCCAGAACCTGACCGGACCCGGTCTGGGGCGCCGCGATGTTCACCTGGCTGCAGGATGCCGTGGCGCGCGAGATCGACTACTGGCGCGCCGTGCTCGGCGGCTGTGATCCTCGCGCTGGTGCTGCTGTTTCCGCAGGGCGTCGCCGGTTTCATCGGCGCGCGAATCGAGGCGATCCGGAGAACGATTCAGGCGTCGGCGAGCGCAAGGAGCGCGCGTGAGCGTCCTCGAGGTCAGGAACCTCTCCAAGGCCTACGGCGGCGTGCAGGCCGTGGACGATGTGTCCTTCAGCGTCGCCGCCGGCGAACTGCTTGCGCTGATCGGCCCGAACGGCGCGGGCAAGACCACCTGCTTCAACATGCTCAACGGCCAGATCGCGCCCGACGCAGGCGCGGTTGACGTTCGAAGGGCGCAGCCTGCGCGGCCTGCAGCCGCGCCAGATCTGGCGGCTCGGCGTCGGCCGCACCTTCCAGATCACCGCGACCTTCGCCTCGATGACTGTGCGCGAGAACGTGCAGATGGCCCTGCTCTCTCACCACCGGCGGACTGAACTCCTTCGCGTCCCTCGCGACGCGCACGCCATGTGGCCGAGGCCGACGCGCTGCTCGAGCGCGTCGGCATGCAGGCGCAGGCGACGCGCAGCTGCGCGGTACTGGCCTACGGCGACCTGAAGCGGGTGGAACTTGCGGTGGCCCTGGCCAACCAGCCGCGCCTGCTGCTGATGGACGAGCCCACCGCGGGCATGGCGCCGCGCGAACGCGGCGAACTCATGCAGCTGGCCGCGAACCTCGCGCGCGACTCCGGCATCGCGGTGCTGTTCACCGAGCACGACATGGACGTGGTGTTCGCGCACGCCGACCGGATCATCGTCCTCGCCGGCGGCAAGCTGATCGCCGAAGGCCGGCCGGCCGAGGTGCGCGCCATCCAAGGGTGCGCGAGGTCTATCTCGGCTCGGGCAGCACCTTCGGCAAGGCGGCAGGCGGTGCGCATGCTTGAAGTCCGCGGACTGAACGCCGCCTACGGCCAGGCGCATATCCTGTTCGACCTCGAATCTCGAGGCACGCCCGGGCGAGGTCGTGGTCCTGCTCGGCCGCAACGGCGCGGGCAAGTCCACCACCCTGAAATCGCTGATCGGCCTGGTGCGGCCGCAGTCGGGCGAAATCCGCTTCGACGGCAGGCGCATCGACCGCTTGCAGCCGTTCCAGATCGCCCGCCTCGGCCTGGGCTACGTGCCCGAAGACCGGCGCATCTTCTCCGACTCTGAGCGTGACCGAGAACCTCGAAGTCGGGCGCCAGCCGCCGCGCGAGGGCGCGGCCGCCTGGACGCCCGAACGCCTGTTCGAACTGTTCCCCAACCTCGGGCGCATGAAGGAGCGGCGCGGCGGACGGATGTCCGGCGGCGAGCAGCAGATGCTCACGATCGCCCGCACGCTGATGGGCAACCCCTCGACCGTGCTGCTGGATGAGCCCTCGGAGGGTCTCTCGCCGCTGATCGTCGAGCAGATGGCCGGCACGATCACGGAGCTCAAGCGCGAGGGCCTCTCGGTGCTGTTGTCCGAGCAGAACCTGCACTTCGCGCAGCTCGTCGGCGATCGCGCCTATATCATCGAATCCGGCCATATCCGCTACAGCGGAACCATGCCGGAACTCGCCGCCAACGAAGCCGTCAGGGAACAGTATCTTTCCGTATGAGCAGCCCGAACAGCGACAACACACACTGGATCGCCGGCATCGACGTCGGCGGCACCTTCACCGACCTGATCGCCGTGAACAGCGCGACCGGCGAAGTGCGGCTCGCGAAAGTGCCCACCACGCCCGACAACCAGGCCTTCGGCGTGCTGGCCGCGATCGAATCCGCAGGCCTCGACCTGTCGGCGATCGCATTGATCGTGCATGGCACGACGACCACCACCAACGCCCTGCTCGAGCGAAAGCTCGCGCGGACCGGACTGATCACGACCAGGGGCTTTCGCGACGTGCTGGAACTCGGCCGCCGCACCCGGCCGCAGTCCTACGGGCTGACCGGGCTCGTTCGAACCGCTGGTGCCGCGCGAGCTGCGCCTCGAAGTCCCCGAGCGCATGGACGCCGACGGCAACGTGGTCACGCCGCTCGACGAGGACGCGGTGCGCCGCGCGATCGCGGCAACTGAAGGACGCGGGCTGCGAAGCGCTGGTGATCCATTTCCTGCACAGCTACATCAACCACGACCACGAGGCGCGCGCGCTGGCGATCGCGCGGGAACTCTGGCCGAACCGCTACGTCACCGCGGGCCACCTGATCCTGTCCGAATACCGCGAATACGAGCGCGGCGTCACCGCCGCGGTAAACGCCTCGGTGCAGCCGGTGCTCGATCGCTACATCGAGCGCCTGGTGCAGCGAACTGAAGCAGCGCGGATTCGACCGCGACCTGCTGGTGATGCAGGGCAACGGCGGCACGGTCGCCGCCGGGCTGGTCGCCGAGACCGCGGTGAACACCGTCATGTCCGGTCCGGCCTCCGGGCATCATTGCCGCGGCCTACACGGCGACCGCCGCGAGTATCGCCAACGTCATCACCTACGACATGGGCGGCACCTCGACCGACGTGGGGCTGATCCGGACGGCGTACCGACGGTCTCGGCCGAACTCGAACTCGAATACGCCATGCCGATCCACGTGCCCATGGTCGACGTGCACACCATCGGCGCCGGCGGCGGTTCGATCGCATTTCTGTCGGACGCCGGCATGCTGCAGGTCGGGTCCGCGCAGCGCCGGCGCGATGCCCGGCCCGATCTGCTACGGGCGTGGCGGTACCGAACCGACCATCACCGATGCCAACCTGCTGCTCGGCCGTCTCAACCCGGACAAACTGCTCGGCGTCGACAATCCGGTCAGCCTCGAGCACGTCCGGGATGATCTTCGACGAGCGCATCGGCAAGCCGCTCGGTCTCGATGCGACCGCAGGCGGCCGCGGCGATCATCCGCATCGCCAACGACAAGATGGCCGGCGCGATCCGCATGGTGAGCCTCGCACGCGGGCCACGATCCGCGCGACTTCGCGCTGTTCCCCTTCGGCGGCGCCGGGCCCGCTGCACGCTGCCGCGCTGGCCCGCGAACTGGGCATTCCCGCGCCTGCTGATTCCGATGCGCCCGGGCATCACCAATGCGCTCGGCTGCGCCGCGGCCGACCTGCGCCACGACTACGTGAACACCGTCAACAAGCCGCTGGCGACGCTCGGACGAATCGCTGGTGACGCGCACGCTGGAGGCGCAGATCGCCGAGGGCCGCGCGACGCTCGCGCGCGAAGGCGTCGCGACCGAGGGTATCCGGCTGCTGCACTTCGCCGACATGCAGTTCCAGGGACAGAGCCACATCCTCACCGTCACCCTGCCCGACACCGCCGTATCCCGCGCGCAATTGCAGGGACGCTTCGAGGCCGCCTACTGGGAACGCTTCGGCGTCGAACTGCCGGAGATCCGCGCCGTGCTCGTCAACCTGCACACCGCCGTGATCGGTCTGCGCAGCCGTTTCGACCTCGCCCTGCTCGGGCGCAACGATCCCGCACCCACGCTCGCCCGCGCGCAGAGCGCGCAGCGGCAGGTCTGGTTCGACGGCGGAATCCGTACCACGCCGGTCTATCAGCGCGAAAAACTGCCTGTCGACGCGACGTTCGAAGGACCGGCGATCGTGGAACAACTCGATTGCACGACCGTGATCGAGCCGGGCAACCAGGTGCGGCTCGATGCGCTCGGCAATCTGATCGTGACTGTGAACGACATCTGAATCGGACGACTTATGGCTTCAAACATGGGATTGCTGCTGACGCTGACCGAACCGCCACCCGCCATGACGGAGGAGTTCAACGCCTGGTACGACGACGAGCACATGGCCGAACGGCTGTCGATTCCAGGCTTCCTTTCTGCGCGCCGCTGGCAGCGCGACTGTGCACCCGGCGAAGGACGCTACCTCGCGACCTACGAACTCACCGCGCCCGGGGTGCTGGAGACGCCCGAGTACCTCGCGCACGTGGGCGACAACCAGACGCCCTGGAGCAAGCGGTGCCTTGGCAACGCCACCGTGTTCCGCCGCTGGGCCTGCGAGCAGATTTCCCCGGGCAATCGCTCGCCCGAGGAAAGCGCGGGCGCGGTGTTCCTCGCCTGCGGTGACGTTCCCGCGGCACACGAGGAAGAGTTCAACCGCTGGTACGACATCGAGCACCTGCCCCTTCTGCTCCAGGTGCCGGGCGTGCTGGGTGCGCGGCGGTTTCGCGCATCGACCGGCTCGCCCCGCTACATCGCCCTGTACGACCTGGTCGACGCGCAGGTTCCCGAGCAGCCTGCCTGGCAATCCGCCATCCGCACCGAGTGGGCTCAGCGCATCGACGCGATCACTGCGGACTGCGAATGGATACTGGCGGCGTGGCGTGCATATCCATAGAGGCTTCTTCCGCCTGCGCCGGCGCGCCGTTGGTGACGGAATGACCCGTCGTCGCGGACGTTCCGCCGTCCAGCGCAATCGCCGGCAGGATACGATTGCGCCCGGCGCGCTTGGCCGCATACAGCGCTGCATCCGCTGCGGCCACCAGGGTGTTGACGTTCGTGCCGTCGCTCGGAAAACAGGCCACACCCCCCGAAATGCTGATCGCGAGGCGCTGTCCATTCCACTCGACGCCGCCGGCTTCCACTGCGGCCCGGATGCGCTCGGTAACGCTCATTGCAGCCTCAAGGTTGGTGTCGGGCATCAGCAACACGAACTCCTCGCCGCCATAGCGGCCGAGCACGTCCGGCAGCCGGATGCTCGACTGCATCGACGCCGCGACCACGCGCAGCACCTCGTCGCCGGCCGGGTGACCCCAGGTGTCGTTCAACACCTTGAAATGGTCGAGGTCGAACATGGCGACGCTGAGCACGCCGCTGGTTCGCCGCAAGCGGGAGAGCTCGCGCTCGAACTCGATCAGGACCGAGCGCCGGTTGAGCATCCCGGTCAGCAGGTCGCGCGCCGCCAACCGGGAGAGCTCGTAGTTCATGTACTGGATCTCGAGCCAGAAGGCACCGAAGCTCGCCGCGGTGATCAGCAGAAGGATGCCCAGGAAATAAACGGCCTGCCACGGACTGGGCGTCATCAGTTCGGCATCCGAAGGCAGGAACAGGGTCGAACCCAGTCGCAGCACCATGAGGGCAGAGGCGATCCAGTAGACGCCCTGCATGAAATTCCACGACATGCGCACCTCGGCAGGGCCATCCCCGCGCATCTCGCGCGCATTGCGCACCAGCAGCACGGCGCCGATGAACGACACGACCAGCACCCGGATCGCCAGGTTCGGATAGATCTCGGAGAACACGAAGATCAGCACCGCGGTGGCAGCGATCGCGGCCAGGCCGAAGGAATCTTCGACCCGCATGCCCCTGAACACGCGCAGGGCACGGTAGGAAATGACGATCGATCCCGTCACCATGGTGTTCGCCAGGGTGATCGAAAAGAAATCGGGCACCACGCCGCGCACGCCGACGGCCGCCAGCGCCGCCGCGAGCAGGATCATGGCCGCGCCCCAGACACCCACGGCGCGCGTGCTCGGCTGGCGCCAGCTGAAAAACAGCGCCAATATCCCGAGCAGGGATACGTGCGCAATCATTGCGATAACGAGCGTCTTGATGTCCATGACCGGGCGGATCATGGCCTGCTTCGCGGCCAAGCTCAAGCACCACAGAAGGGTTAATTCCGATGCGGATCAACGGTTTGGACAAAAAGATATGAGTACACCGGCAACGATCGCCGAAACCGGGATCGATCCGATCACCCTGGCCGTGATCCAGAACGGCCTGCAGCAGGTCTGCAACGAAATGGACCTCGCGTTCTGCCGCGCGGCGTTTTCGCCGGTGATTTCCGAAGCGATGGACCGCTCCGACGGGATCTATTCGAAGGAGGACGGCTCTCTGATCGCGCAGGGCGAACTCGGCCTGCCGGTGTTCGTCGGCACCATGCAGTTCTCCACGCGCGCCGTGATCGAGCGGGTGCGCGACAACGGCTGGACACTCGAGCCGGGTGACGTATTCATTGTCAACGATCCCTACCTCGGCGGCACGCACCTCATGGACGTGAAGTTCGTGAAGCCGTTTTTCTATCGCGGCAAGGTGTTCGCCTGGCTCGCAAACACCGGCCACTGGCCGGACACCGGCGGCATGGTGCCGGGCGGGTTCTCGGCGCACGCCACCGAGTCGGAGCAGGAGCTCGACGAACGCCTTGAACAAAGGATGTCCGGCGCGCGGCGTGGAGGTGAATTCAGGATGGAACTGCACACCGACAAACCACGGATGCATCTTCTCAGGCAGTTCCATGATTTCGGGAAGATTCTCTGTCCGGCGTGCGGGCAGAGATGATCAGTCCGGACTTCTCGAGCTGGGCGCATAATGATTATTCACCTCGTAGCGGTGGCGATGACGCTCATTCACCTCAGCGCCGTAGATACGACTCGCCAGCGTTCCCTGGATGACGATCGC
>CAWJNP010000063.1:0-6055 GCA_963844255.1 uncultured beta proteobacterium | reverse complement strand
TCGGGCCTAGTATCCCGCAATTCCATCCAAGTAAACGAAACCAACTTGGCCGATTGCAACGTCGGCGCACCAATGAGTTTGACCAACCTGTCTTTACCCTTCCCAAGAGAGACAACAAAATCTATCGGGTGATCAACCGTGCGACCGGGAATCGGCACATTGGCAATGTAATGTGCGTCCCGCTCGTCTAGGTATTCCTTGACCAGTGCAAAGAAGTCACTGGCGGTTCGCGGAGTCGCCGACATGCGGTGGCCACGCTGGCGGCGCAGTTCTTCATGGACTGGGTGTTCGCGCGGGTGAAGTGGTTCACCAACTACGCGGCGTCGGGTTCGGTCTCGACCTGCGGCGATCGACCTGTTCGGCTGGAAGATCGACAATCCGGTGAAGAAATACCTCTTCCTCCTGGCCGTCATCATCGTATTTACGCTGATCGCCGAAGAACCTCGTGCGCGGCCGCATCGGCCGCGCCTGGATGGCGATGCGCGACATGGACGTGGCCGCCGAGGTGATCGGCATCCGGCCGGTGTATGCCAAGCTCACCGCCTTCGCCGTCAGTTCATTCTATGTCGGCGTCGCAGGCGCGCTGTGGGGCTTCATCCACCTCGGGTCCTGGGAGCCGCTGGCGTTCAACATCACCTTGTCGCTCAACCTGCTGTTCATGATCATCATCGGCGGCATGGGCTCGATCCTCGGCAGCTATTTCGGCGCCTTCTTCATCGTCGTTCTGCCGATCCTGCTCAACCAGGGGCCGGCATGGCTGGGCATTCCGCTGGGCACTGCGATGGCATCGCACCTGGAAGCCATCATATTCGGCACGCTGATCGTATTTTTCCTGATCGTCGAGCCGCTCGGGCTCGCCAGATTGTGGGCGATCGGCAAGGAGAAGCTGCGCCTGTGGCCGTTCCCGCATTGATGTGCCAAGATTTCAGTATCCGCTCGCGTCGGTTCGCCTGCGGCATTGTTCAAAGGAGGAAGTGGAGATGATAAAAGCACCCAGAACGAGGCTACTGGCCACGGCTGCCGGAGCCGCGATTGCGCTATCCGCCGTTACTGCCGCAGTGACTGTTTCTTCATCTGCGTTTGCGCAGGCGAAGGAGCAGTTCTTTCCCGATCCTGTCGTACCGCACCGGCGCCTACGCGCCGAACGGCATTCCGTTCGCCAACGGCTATGTCGATTACCTCAAGCTGGTGAATGCGCGCGACGGCGGCATCAATGGCGTCAAGATCACGTACGAGGAATGCGAAACCGGCTACGCGACCGATCGTGGCGTTGAGTGTTACGAGCGGCTGAAGGCCAAGGGACCGACGGGAGCAACGGCCTTTCATCCGTTGTCGACCGGAATCACCTTCGCGCTGACCGACAAGGCGCTGAAAGACCATGTACCGATCATCACCACCGGCTACGGCCGGGCGGATTCGGTCGACGGTACGATCTTCGGCTGGAATTTCCCGCTCGGTGGCACCTACTGGGACGCGGCCGACATCCTGATCCAGCACGTCGGCAAGCTGTCCGGCGGGCTGGACAAGCTCAAGGGCAAGAAGATTGCGCTGGTGTATCACGACTCGCCCTACGGCAAGGAGCCGATTCCGCTGCTGCGAAGAACGCGCCAAGATGCACGGCTACGAGCTCATGCTGCTGCCGGTGACCCATCCGGGCGTGGAGCAGAAAGCCACCTGGCTGCAGATCCGCCAGAAGCGTCCCGACTACGTGTTCCTCTGGGGCTGGGGCGTCATGAACTCGACGGCCATCAAGGAGGCCGTGGCCACAGGCTATCCGCGCGACAAGATGTACGGTGTCTGGTGGTCGGGTGCGGAGCCTGACGTCACGCCTGCGGGCGACGGCGCGAAGAACTACAACGCGCTCGTATTCCTTGCACCGGCAGGCAAGGGCAAGGTACACGCAGGACATGCTCAAGTACGTCTACGACAAGGGCCAGGGCGCCGGCAAGAAAGAGGAAGTCGGCGAGGTGCTCTACAACCGCGGCCTGAGCGCGGCGATGCTGACCGTGGAGGCAGTCAAGCGTGCCCACCTCAAATACGGCAAGAAGCCGCTCAAGGGCGAGGAAGTGCGCTGGGGCCTGGAGAACCTTGCGATCGACGCGACGGCGATCAAGAAGCTCGGCTTCGAGGGCTTCATGACGCCGGTGTCCACGTCCTGCGCCGACCACGAGGGCGCGCACAGCGCCAAGATCCAGGCCTGGGACGGCAAGAAGTGGAACGTAACGACGGGTGAGTACGCTTCCGACATGCAGATCATCAAGCCGCTGATCCGCGCTTCGGCGGAGAAGTATGCAGCCGAGAAGAAGCTCACGCGCCGCGACTGCGCGAAGGAGCAGTAGAGCAACAGGCAGCCGCCACCGGGCCGGTTCCGGTGGCGGTTTTTGCAACGACCGCACCCTGACCGCGTGCGGTCGTTGCAAAAACCCAGGTAAGACATCGATCCAACCTGAGGGAACCCAGAGGAGAACCGCCCTGATGAGCCAGCCACTGCTCACCGTCAACGGCATCGAAGTGATCTACAACCATGTCATCCTGGTGCTCAAGGGTGTTTCGCTCACGGTTCAGGAGGGGAGCATCGTTGCACTGCTCGGTGGCAACGGCGCCGGCAAGACCACCACGCTGCGCGCGATTTCGAACCTGCTGAAGGGCGAGCGCGGCGAGGTCACGAAGGGCTACATCGAGTATCAGGGCGAGCGCATTGAAAAACTCACGCCTTCCGACCTGGTCAAGCGTGGCGTGATCCAGGTCATGGAGGGGAGGCACTGCTTTCCGCACCTGACGGTCGAAGAAAACCTGCTGACCGGCGCATATACGCAGAGCGGTGGCCGTGCATCCATCGTTGCGGATCTGGAAAAGGTCTACAGCTATTTCCCGCGCCTGAAGGAGCGCCGGAACTCCATGTCCGGCTACACGTCGGGCGGCGAGCAGCAGATGACCGCGATCGGTCGCGCGCTGATGGCGCGGCCGAACACGATCCTGCTCGACGAACCGTCCATGGGCCTTGCGCCCCAGCTGGTCGAGGAAATTTTCGAGATCGTCAAGGCGCTGAATACGAAGGAGCGTGTAAGCTTCCTTCTGGCCGAACAGAACACCAATATCGCGCTCAAGTACGCGGGCTACGGCTACATACTCGAGAACGGTCGCGTGGTGATGGACGGCGAGGGCAAGGCGCTGGCCGAGAACGAGGACGTCAAGGAGTTCTATCTCGGATTCTCTTCCGGGGGGCGCAAGAGTTTCCGCGACGTGAAGTCGTACCGCCGCCGCAAGCGGTGGCTATAGCGTGGCGGGCAGCGTGAGCACGCCACCTGCGGGACATTACGATGCGCTGGAGACGCGCTCGGTTGCCGAGCGCGAAGCTGCGTTGCTGCGCGCCTTGCCCGGACAGATCGCCCACGCGCAATCGAAGGCGCCAGGATTCGGAAGGATACTGGCAGGGGTCGATGCCGCAGCCGTGAATTCGCGCGAAGCACTCGCCCGGCTGCCGGTGACGCGCAAATCCGACCTGGGCGAGTTGCAGAAACAGCATCCGCCGCTGGGCGGTCTGAACGCAACGCCCGTATCCAAACTGTCGAAGGTGTTCATTTCGCCGGGACCGATCTACGAGCCCGAAGGTGCTTCGCCGGACTGGTGGCGCTCGGCGCGTGGTCTGCATGCTGCGGGCTTTCGTTCCGGCGATCTGGTAATCAACACCTTCGCCTACCATTTCACGCCGGCCGGCTCGATGATCGAGAGCGGCGCCCTCGCACTCGGTTGCACGGTGGTGCCGACCGGCATCGGGCAGACCGAGATGCAGGTCGCGGCGATTGCCGACCTGTCGATCGCGGGGTACATCGGCACGCCCTCGTTTCTGAAGTTGATCGTGGACAAGGCCGACGAACTCAAAGTCGACATCTCGTGCCTCAAGCGCGCAATGGTGGGCGCCGAATACCTGCCGCCCGCGCTGCGTGCGGCGATGGCCGCACGCGGGATCCAGGTGCTGCAATGCTACGCGACTGCGGACCTGGGCTTGATCGCCTATGAGTCGACCGCGCCCGACGAGGCGGTCAATGAAGGCATGATCATTGAAGAGGGTCTCCTGATCGAAATCGTGCGTCCGGGCACGGGCGACCCGGTGGCGCCGGGGGAGGTCGGCGAAGTCGTTGTGACTACCTTCAACAAGGATTACCCGCTGGTGCGTTTCGGCACCGGTGATCTTTCCGCGATCCTTCCTGGCGTGAGTCCCTGTGGGCGCACCAATGTGCGCATCAAGGGTTGGATGGGGCGCGCCGACCAGAGCACCAAGGTGCGTGCAATGTTCGTGACCGCAAAGCAGGTCGCGGAGATCACACGCCGCCATGTGGAGGTCGTGAAGGCGCGTCTGGTGATCGAGGGCGAGGTGGGCAGCGACAGCATGACGCTGAAGTGCGAGGTCTCGGGCCCGGCCGAAGGACTGGAGAAGGCGATCGTTGCGTCGATCCGCGACGTCACCAAGCTGCGTGGTGAAGTGGCATTTGTTGCGACGGGCAGCCTGCCCAATGACGGCAAGGTCATCGACGACCTGCGCAAGTACGGGTAGATCTTCCTCAGGTTTTGCGTGCTGCACCGACCGGTAGTGCGTCAATGCGGCGCATCTCGGGGCTGGAGAGGATCGCCGGATCCTTCAACCAGGCCGTGAAGAACTCGATCGAGTCGTTTCCCCAGAAAGTCTCCCCGTCGCAGACCAGACTTGGCACGCCGAATACACCGAGCGCGGCGGCTTCCTCGGTATTGCTGCGCAGCGCGTCCTTCACATGGGCAGCGCCCAGTGCGGACAGGTCTTCGATGCCCACCGAATTTGCCAATGCGGTGAACGCCGCCTGATTGCCCGGGTCGGCCCCTGTCGTCCAGATTGCATCGAACACCTTCCGTACGGCCTCTTGGGTCGAGCCGCACGCAATGATCAATCGCTGATGGTGGAGCGGATTGAACGGATGCGTGGCCGGAAAGCGGAACGGCACGCCGTGGGCATCCGCCCAGAACTGACAGGCGCGGTAGGTCCAGCGCCGCTTCGGCTCGATCTCTGCCGGACCCTTCTGCCCCCAGTACTGCAGCAGCCCGGCGAACAGGATCGGCTTGTACTCGATCGAAAGGTCGTTCGGCAGTTCGGCAAAGCGCGACAGATGCAGATACGCGAACGGCGAGATCACATCGAAGTACCAGACGGCATGGCGCATGGCGGCGTTCTCCTTCGGCTTCACTGTACCATCCTGCGATCAGCGCAAAGGAAGCACCGAGGAGACCGGCATGAGCGTACGCATAGAAAAACACGGCAGCGTCTGGACCGTGATCCACAGCCGGCCCGAAGCACGCAACGCGATGAACCCGGAGAGCGCCGAGGCCCTTTACGAAGCCTTTGCCGCGTTCAACGCGGATCCCGAAGCGTCCGTCGCGGTGCTTTGGGGGGAGGGCGGCGCGTTCTGTGCCGGCTTCGACCTCAAGTACGCCGCAGGCCGCGACGGCGAACCTCCACGCGTCAGCGCCGGTGACTACCCGTTGGACAACCGGCCGGTGCCGCACGGACCCATGGGCCCGACGCGCATGGAACTCGACAAGCCGGTGATTGCGGCGGTGGCCGGCCCCGCCGTGGCCGGCGGCTTCGAAGTCGCGCTCTGGTGCGACATACGCATCATGGAAGCCTCGGCCTATTTCGGCGTCTATTGCCGCCGCTGGGGCGTGCCCTTGATCGATGGCGGCACGGTGCGGCTGCCGCGCTTGGTTGGCACAGGGCGGGCGATGGAGATCATCCTGACCGGCCGCAAGGTGCCGGCAGACGAAGCGCTGCGCATCGGTTGCTGCGAGCAGGTGGTGCCCGACGGGACCTCGCGCGCGGCGGCCGAGGCGATGGCGCACGAGATTGCGCGTTACCCGCAGGCCTGCATGCGCGCGGACCGGCGCTCGGTCCGGATGCAGCAAGGCCGCTCGGAGCGCGAAGCGATGCAGTACGAGTGGTACAACGGAATCCCGGCGTTTGCCGCGGAAGGGGCGGCCGGCGCCGCCCGGTTCGCCTCGAGCAATACGCTCAACGAAGGCGACAGAG
>CAWJNP010000062.1:0-19681 GCA_963844255.1 uncultured beta proteobacterium | reverse complement strand
GACGAAGCACAGTTCCGCAATCGTCGCCACCGATCGCCCCACGATCACGCTCGAGAGCCACGAATCGAACAGGCACAGGCGGCCGATGTCGTAGACCGGCAGGACGGAGCGGAACGCGCAGCCGAACACGTAGCCCGCGGAGAGCAGGAGTTGCAGGCGGCGCGACGCGTAAACCTCGGCAGACAGGACACCGGCACGCCGTTTCAGTGCCGCGGCCGACAGCGACCAGGCAAGGATGTTGAGTCCGCTGACTGCGCAGAGGGAGAACCACCACAGAAAAACATCGCCTGACATCATCCTGCAATACTGGCATGTTAAGCGCGCGCCAACTACCGCAGGAAGCGCACGCAAGATGACAGTCACATGCGCGCGCCGCCGTCACAATTCTTTCACCGGAACGAAGCAAAACTTTCACGGTGTGACGGTAAAAAGCAATCAGCATTCCCCCCGTGCCATCCAACAAGAGAGGAAACCCTGATGCGCGAGTTCCTGGAAACCCTGAAAGTCCAGCGTTGGGACGACCACCGCTACTACCACCACAGCCGGATCAACCAGTCGCTGCACCTCCTGAGCGCACTGAGCTTTCTCGCCGCCTACGTACTGCTGTTCTCCGATCCCGCGCTGGCCGCGCTGATCGCGTGGCTGGTGGCGATGACCAGCCGCCAGATCGGGCACTTCTTTTTCGAGCCAAAGGACTACGACGTGGTCAACCAGGCCACCCATGAGTACAAGGAAGAGATCAAGGTGGGCTACAACCTGCAGCGCAAGGTCGTGCTGATGAGCATCTGGGCCTGTTCCCCCATCGTGCTGACTATCGATCCGACACTGTTCGGGACCTTCGAAGCGCATGCCGGTCCGGCCGAATTCGCGCGCCACACGGGCCTCATCTGGCTCGCGATCGGCGTCGGCGGGTTGCTGTTCCGCACGGTGCATCTGTTCTACCTGAAGGATGTGCGCACCGGACTGGTGTGGGCCAGCAAGATCCTGACCGACCCCTTCCACGACGTGAAGCTCTACTGCAAATCGCCGTTGTATCTCCTGCGCGGCGAGCTCATCGACCCCATGGGCGTGCGGCACTCTTGAATTCAGAACCAGCGGGAAATCATTTCCCGCAGGACACGGCGCCGGATCGACTTGTCGGTCAGCGCCGGGTCCGACCACCACCAACCGTCGTTCTCCATGCGGTGCGCCGCGGCGACGAAGCGTTCGGCCACCGCGTCGAAATCGGCCTCGCTGTAGTTGAGGCTGAAGATCAGCCGTCCGCTGCCCACCCAGGACAGCGCCAGTCCCTCTGCACGCAGGTAGTACTGGAGCATCCAGTTGTAGCGCGAAGGCCGGGTGTACAGCACGGTCCAGATCGTGGAGAGGTTGGCCACCTGCACCGGCAGGCCCTCGTCCGCGAGCCGCCGGTTGAGCCGCGCGGCTCGACCGTTCCAGGTCGCTTCCAGTCCCTCGTACAGTGCGCGCACCTCCGACGTGTCGAGTCGCCGCAGGAATTCGTTCATCGCGGCCATCACGTACGGATGCGAGTTGAACGTGCCGCGCGCGAAGCTGATGTCGGCCGGCCGGTCCTCACGAAAGCGCTTCATGAGGTCCTTGCGGCCGCACACCACGCCCACCGGCAAACCGCCGCCGAGGGTCTTGCCGTAGGTCACCATGTCCGCGCGCACGCCGAAGTACTCCTGCGCGCCGCCGGGGGCGAGGCGAAAGCCAAGGAACACTTCGTCGAAGATCAGCACGATGCCGCGCTCGCTGCAGATCGCACGCAGCTTTTCCAGCCACGCCGTGTAGGCGGCGCGGTCGTAGTGCGCGCGACGAGAGCTGTCGATCAGGGTCGAATCACCCGGCGCGTTCGCGTTCGGATGCAGGGCCTGCAGCGGGTTCACGAGCACGCAGGCAATGTCCCGACGCCGGCGAAGAACGCGCAGGCTGTCCTCGTCCATCTCCTTGAGCGTATGGGTTTCGTGCGCGGGGACCGGATTGCCCACCCCGGGCTGCACGTCGCCCCACCAGCCGTGATATGCGCCGCAGAAGCGCACCAGGTGCGTGCGCCGCGTGTGGTAGCGCGCGAGGCGCACGGCCTGCATGACCGCCTCGGTGCCGGACATGTGAAAGGACACCTCATCGAGACCCGAGATCGCCTGAAGGCGCAGCACGTTGTCGGCCACCACCGGGTGGTAGGCGCCGAGTACGAGACCCAGGCCCATTGCGCGCTCGTTCGCCCTGGCGATGCATGCCTTGTAGAAATCGGTGCCGAAGACATTGACGCCGTAGGCCCCGGTCAGATCAAAGAACACGTTGCCGTCGAGGTCGGTCACGGTGACCCCTGCGGAGGAGGCCGCGAACGCGCCCGGCCTGAGGTAGGTGCGCACGTAGCGGCTGTACTGGAACGGGACGCGATAGGCGCTGGTGAACTGCAGGTCGGAGATCCCGTCCTCGATTTCGCCGGTCAGCCGGGTCGATTCAGCGTAGCGGCTGCGATACAGTTCGGCCAGGCGCATGAAGCCCGCGCGGCGGCGCGCCTCGATTTCGTCGGGCGCCCCATCGGAGCGGAAGATCCGGTCGCCGTCGTAGGCGTAGTAGGGCACCAGCGCGGCCAGGCGTCGCGCCATGCGCGAGTGGCCGGACAGAGAGGGGTGCTTTGCCTTCGACAGTTCGAGCCGGGTTTTTATCTTCGGCAGCGAGACGGCCAGGGCTGCCGCGCTGAGTGTGGTCAGGATCATGTTGACGCTCCCTTGGGTAGGCACCCGCAGGTGTACACGCGCAAGGTTGCACGCTTGTGACCGTTCGAACTCGCCTGCGCGCCTGGATCAGCCGCATCGCGATGCAGGAAGACCTGAATTTCCTTCTCACCAACCGCATCCCGCGCCGGCTGCTGACCCGTCTGATGGGGCGGCTCAGCAAAATCGAACATCCCTGGGTGCGCGATGTGTCGATCGGCATCTGGAAGCAGTTCACGGATCTGGACCTCTCGGACGCGCTGAAGTCGCAGCCGCAGTTCAAGAGCCTGCACGAATGCTTTACGCGCGAACTGCGGCCCGGGGCGCGCAGGATCGAAGCGGATCCGGCGGTCCTGATCAGTCCCTGCGACGGGATCGTCGGCGCCTGCGGCCGCATCGAAGAAAACCGCCTGATCCAGGCCAAGGGGTTCGGCTACACCCTGGAGGAACTGCTCGGTGATCCCGAACTGGCGGCCGTCTATGCCGATGGCCAGTACGTCACCCTGCGCCTGACCTCGGCGATGTACCACCGCTTCCACGCGCCGCATGACTGCCGGGTCGAGCAGCTGACCCATGTGCCGGGCGATGTGTGGAACGTCAATCCGGTGGCACTGGCGCGCGTGGAAAAGCTCTACTGCCGCAACGAACGTGCGATCCTGCGCTGCAGGCTCGATGCCGGGCGCGCGTTGATCACCCTGGTGCCGGTGGCAGCGGTGCTCGTGGCGAGCATCCGTCTGCATTTTCTCGATGTCCTGTTGCACCTGAAGTATCCCGGTCCGAACGTGATGCGATGCGACGCCCCGATGCGCAAAGGCGAGGAGATGGGCTGGTTCGAGCACGGCTCGACGATCATCGTGTTCGCGCCGCGGGGCTTCGCGCTCGCCGAAGGCATCGCTACCGGGACCGGTGTCCGCATGGGGCAGGCGCTGCTGCGGTTGCCCGGGACAGGCCTGTAACAAAACCGCCACCGCAGCGTCACGGGGAATTCATCCGCGCGGGCGAGACTGTCGTCCATGCCCAAGCTGCGCCTCGCAATCGTTACCGAGACCTATCTGCCTGAAGTCAACGGCGTGGCGCGCACGATGGGCAAGATGGTCGACGTCCTGCGTGCGCGGGGCCATACGATCGAACTCACGCGTCCCGCGCAGGCCGCGGACCGTGGGGAAGGCATTGCGTCGAGCGCACCGGGATTCACGCAGCATCTCGTGCGCGGAATCGCCATCCCGCGCTACGGCGAACTGCAGATGGGGCTCGCACTGCCGGGTTTCTTTGTGGCGCAGTGGGAGAGGCACAGGCCGGATGTGGTGCACGTTGTAACCGAAGGGCCGCTGGGCTGGGCCGCCGTCATCGCTGCGCGGCGCCTCGGAATACCGCTCTCGTCCGGGTTCCATACCAACTTTCATGCCTACAGCCGGCACTACGGGATCGGTCTCTTTGCAGGTGCGGTGGCCTGCGCTCTGCGCGCCCTGCACAATCGTTGCGCGGCCACCATCGTGCCCACCGTGGAAATGCGGCGCGCGCTCACGGCACGCGGGTTTGAGCGCCTGCACGTCGTCGGGCGCGGGATTGATACCGTCCTGTTCGACCCGGCACGGCGCAGCGCGGCATTGCGCGCATCCTGGGGCGTACGGGGGAACGCGCCTGTCCTGATGCACGTGGGGCGACTCGCGCCGGAAAAGAACCTTCAACTTTTCGTGCGCGCCGCGCAGGCGGTATGCGAAGTCGAGCCGGCCACGCGTGTGGTGCTGGTCGGCGACGGGCCGGATGCCGCCGCGCTGCGCGCAGCACATCCCGGATTCGTGTTTGCCGGCACCCGTCGGGGCGAGGATCTCGCCACGCACTATGCGTCGGCCGACCTGTTCCTGTTTCCAAGCCTGACAGAGACCTTCGGCAATGTGGTCACCGAAGCGCTGGCCAGCGGTCTGGCCGTGGTCGCCTTCGATTACGCGGCGGCGCGCCAGCACATCGTCGACGGCGAATCCGGTGTGCTCGAACCGCCGGACGATGAAGACGCATTGATTGCGGCGGCCTGTCGACTGGCAGCTTCGCCGGAACGCATCGGTCGGCTGAGGCTACGGGCGCGCGCGGTTGCGCTACGTCTGGGCTGGGACAGGATCATCGACGATCTGGAGCGGGTGCTGCGCGATATTGTCTGCAGTCAGGGCGCAGGCGCTTCAGAGCGCCACGCGCGCCGTGCCGCGCAGTTGTCGAACTAAGGTCGAACTAAGGTCGAACTAGGCAATCTCGAGCGCAGGCTCCGTGTCCCGCCGATGCGCCGCAGGCGCGTCCGGCGTCGGGATGCCGGCATCACCGGTCCAGTGCACGAGTTCCATGCGACCGTCCAAGTGTTCAAGGATACCGGTGCAGCTGTCGACCCAGTCACCGCAGTTGATGTAAGTGAAGCCGGCCGATTCGCGCAGCGCCGCCGCATGGATATGGCCGCAGATGACGCCGTCGGCGCCGCGTTCCCGCGCGTGGCGCAGGACCGAAGTCTCGAAGTCGAAGATGAAATTGACCGCTGTCTTGACCTTCCGCTTGGCATAGCCGGAAAGCGACCAGTAGCCAGGGATGCGCAGCCGGCGGCGGGCCCAGAAGAGCCACTGGTTGAGTCGCACCACGAAAGCGTAGGCTTCGTCACCCAGCACGGCCAGCCAGCGGTGGTACTTGGTGACCTGGTCGAATTCGTCGCCGTGGATCAGCAGGTAGCGCCTGCCGTCGGCGGCCAGGTGCAGGTAGTCGTGCTCGACCTGGATGTTGCCAAACGAGGTCCCCGTGTGCTCGCGTGCAGCCTCGTCGTGGTTGCCGGGGACGAACACGACCTTCACGTCATGTCGCGCGCGCTTGAGAACTTTCTGCACCAGGGTGTTCTGTTCTTCCGACCAGTGAACGCCGCGCCGTCGCATCGCCCAGAAATCGACGATGTCGCCCACCAGGAACAGGTATTCGCACTCGTAGGCCTTCAGGAAGTCGAGCAGGTGTCCCGCCTGGCAGGCCGGGGTGCCCAGATGGACGTCGGAAACGAAGATCGAGCGAACCTGCGTCGCCGCCGCCTTCATCCCGCGCGCTCTTCAAGGCGCGTCGCTTCGGTCTGCCCGCCCAGACAGACACGCTTGACCAGTCGGAATCGGGCGTGCCGTTCAGGTTCCTCGAACACGCAGATCGAGCCGAACGCAGGCGGCTCGAGTGCAGCGATCGCACGGATTGCTTTCACGCTCAGTGCGGTGGTGCGCTCGGCGCCGGCCTCGGCGAGCATGCCGGTCAGCGACAGGTGGAAGCGAAATAGATCCAGCACATACGGATAACCCCAGTGCTGCAGCATGTCCATCTCGCCGCGATCCAGTCGCTCGGGACGCCTGCGCGCGACGTCTGCGTCGTCAAGCGGTGCGCGAAACCGGTCGAAACGCATGACGCACTCGGCGGCGATCGAATCGACGCGCGGGTCTGCATGAGAGGGAACGAGGGCCAGGAATCCGTCCAGCAGGGTCACTTTGAGCGGTGGCAACGTGAACGGCTGCAGAGTCAGACAGTACCGCCGCAGTTCGGAAAGAAAATCCTCTACGGCGTATCCGTCTGCCAGCCGGAAGGGCGCCTTCAGCGTTGCGTGGAACCCGTAGCGGCGCGGCGCTTCGGGGATGCGCTCGAACCATTCCTCGCCGAACCGCTGCCATTCGCTGCCCTCTTCAGGCGCGAAGTAAAGCGCGTAGCGCGACGCAACGCCCGTTGGCACGTGGGTCATCGGCGCGACGTCACAAAAGCGCAATACCGGAAAGCTAGCATCGGGTCCTTGAGATTCTTGTTCAGACATTCCGGAGAGTACAGAGCAGATGTTGCATGCAGTTGACAACAGCACGGTCGCAGAGCGGCGCCACTGGATGGGGGTTCTCGCCAGGGCCGACCTCGAGACGCTGGAGCGCGGCCTGGCACCCTTTGCGTCCCGGGAGGTGTCGTGGCTGCGGCGTCCGGAAACCGGGCTCATGATGCTGCGCGCACGCACCGGCGGTACGGGCGACCGGTTCAACTTCGGCGAGATGACGGTCACGCGCTGCACGCTCCGACTTCCGGGCGCGGTCACAGGCGTGGCGTATGTGCAGGGACGCTCGCACCGCAAGGCCGAACTGGCGGCGCTGGCCGACGCGCTGCTGCAGATCCCGGCATCGCGCGAAGCCGTGTTGCGCGCGGTGGTCGAGCCCGCCGAGCGGGCGGCCCAGGCGCGCGCAGCCGGGATGCATCGTCGCGCACAGGCCACGCGCGTCGAATTCTTTACCGTTGCGCGCGAGGCGGGCGCGTGAACCTGGACCTTTCGCAGATCGAGCCGGGATTTTCGGATCCGTCCCTCGGCAGCCAGGCGGTGTTTCGCCGTTGCCTGGAGGCGCTCGCGCATCCCGGCACGATCGTGGAAGTGCCTGCCGATGCGCAGGTCCCGGAGGGACTGCATCCGGCGACGAATGCGGTTCTGCTTGCCTTGCTGGATCAGGATACCCGGCTCTGGCTGGCGCCGGAATTCAGGTCGACGGCCGCGCCTGCGTATCTGCGCTTTCATACCGGCTGCACGCTTGTCGAGGACGCCGCAGCGGCGGACTTCGCAGTGCTGCGTGCCGCTTCCGTGACGCCATCGCTTGCCGACTTTTGCCACGGAACCGATGACAGTCCCGATCGCTCGGCGACGCTGGTGGTGCAGACCGCGGATTTGCGTGACGACGCCGGCTGGACGCTGAGCGGTCCGGGCATACCGGGACGGCGCAGGCTGGCAGCGGCCGGGATCGGTGGGGCGTTCGTCTCACAGTGGGCTGCGAATCGTGCCCTGTTTCCGTGCGGGGTCGACGTCTATCTGGCTTGCGGCAACCGCCTGGTGGGCCTGCCGCGCACAACGACAATAGAGGAGTAGCGATGTATGTAGCGGTCAAAGGCGGCGAGCGTGCGATCCTCAATTCGTACGCCCTGCTCGGTGAGCGGCGGCGCGGCGACCCGACGGTGCCCGAACTCAGCCTGCAGCAGATTGCGGAGCAGTTGCGCCTGTCCGTCGACCGCGTGATGACCGAGGGGTCGGTCTACGATCCCGAACTCGCGGCGCTTGCGATCAAGCAGGCCGCGGGCGATCTGGTGGAGGCGATCTTCCTTCTGCGCGCGTACCGGACCACATTGCCGCGGCTGGGCTACAGCCTGCCCGTCGATACCGCGCGCATGCGTCTGTGGCGCCGCGTGTCGGCAACCTACAAGGATTTGCCGGGGGGGCAGGTACTCGGGCCGACCTATGACTACACCCAGCGGTTGCTGGATTTCTCGCTTGCCGCGGCCGGGACGCCTGTGGCGGCGACCGAGGTCGAAAATGACTCGTGCGACGCGCCACGCGTGGTGGATCTGCTCAACCAGGAAGGGCTGATCGAGGCACATGAACCTGCGCCCGGCGATCCCGAGCCCGCCGACCTCACGCGCGAGCCGCTGTCTTTTCCGGCCGATCGGGCGACGCGCCTGCAGAACCTTGCGCGAGGCGATGAAGGGTTCCTGCTCGCCATGGGGTATTCGAGCCAGCGCGGGTACGCACATACGCATCCGTTCGCCGGAGAAATCCGCTACGGCCAGGTGGATGTGGAGATCGAGCCCGAGGAACTCGGCTTCGCGATCTCGATCGGCGAGATCGAACTCACCGAGTGCCAGATGGTCAACCAGTTCGGCGGATCCAGGACCGAGCCGCCGCAGTTCACGCGCGGCTACGGCCTGGCCTTCGGCCACAGCGAGCGCAAGGCGATGGCCATGTCGCTGGTGGACCGCGCGCTGCGCGCGTCCGAGCTGGGCGAGGAGGTGGAATCGCCGGTGCAGATGCAGGAATTCGTGCTCTCGCACAGCGACAGCCTCGAAGCCTCGGGCTTCGTTCAGCACCTGAAGCTTCCGCACTACGTGGATTTCCAGGCCGAACTCGAGCTGGTACGCAAGATGCGCGCGCTGCATGCAGCGGGCGGGGAGGCGGCATGAACGCGGGCGATCTTCCTGAAGTCCTCGGCATGGCCGTGGAGCGCGATCCCCTCTACAGCTTCGGGTACCTCGATGAGCGCACCAAGCGCATGATCCGGCGCGCGATCCTCAAGGGCGTCGCGATCCCGGGGTACCAGGTGCCCTTCGGTTCTCGCGAGATGCCGCTGCCCTATGGCTGGGGCACCGGCGGGATCCAGGTCACCGCTTCGATCATTGGTCCGGCGGACGTGCTCAAGGTGATCGACCAGGGCGCCGACGACACGGTGAACGCGGTCAACATCCGCCGCTTCTTCCAGCGCACGACCGGCGTGGCGACCACCGAGCGCACGACGCACGCTTCGATCATCCAGACGCGGCACCGGATTCCGGAAACGCCCCTGAAGTCCGGCCAGATCATCGTCTACCAGGTGCCCCAGCCCGAGCCGCTGCAGCGGCTGGAGCCGCGTGCAGCGGAAACACGGCGGATGCACGGCCTGGCGGAGTACGGGCTGATGCATGTGAAGCTGTACGAGGATATCGCGCGCTACGGACACATCGCGACGACCTACGACTATCCGGTCATGGTCGACGGCCGCTACCTGATGGCGCCCTCGCCGATCCCGAAGTACGACAATCCAAAGATGCACATGAACCCGGCGCTGCAGCTGTTCGGTGCGGGACGCGAAAAGCGCATCTATGCGGTGCCTCCATACACCGAGGTGACAAGCCTCGCCTTCGAGGACTACCCGTTTGAAGTGCAACGCTGGGATTCGGCCTGCGCCCTCTGCGCATCGAGATCCAGTTTTCTGGACGAAGTCATCACCGACGACAAGGGCGGCCGCATGTTCGTCTGCTCTGACACCGACTACTGCCGCGAGCGGGGACACGCACATGACTGAGGAACTGCCGATTCTGCGCGTCCGTGGCGTGACCAGGCGATTTGCCTCGCGCACCGCGGTCGACGACGTGTCCTTCGACCTCTATGCGGGCGAGGTCCTTGCGATCGTCGGCGAGTCCGGCTCCGGCAAGACAACCCTGCTGGAGTGTCTGTCGGCCAGACAGAAGCCGGATGCGGGAAATGTTGAATTCCTGACCCGGCACGAAGGCATGGCGGACATCTTTGCGATGTCCGAAGCGGCACGCCGACTGCTTGCGCGAACCGATTGGGGCTATGTTCACCAGCATGCGGCGGAGGGGCTCCGCATGAACGTGTCCGCGGGCGCCAACGTCGGAGAGCGCCTGATGTCACTGGGCGAGCGCCACTACGGGCGCATCCGGGAGGAAGCCGCCAACTGGCTGGCGCGCGTCGAGATGGAGGCCGGGCGCATGGACGAGTCCCCGAAGACGTTTTCCGGCGGCATGCGCCAGCGCCTGCAGATCGCGCGCAACCTCGTGACGCGGCCGCGCCTCGTGTTCATGGACGAGCCGACTTCGGGTCTCGACGTGTCGGTGCAGGCAAAGCTGCTGGACCTTCTGCGTTCCCTGACCCACCAGTTGTCGCTCGCCGCGATCGTCGTGACCCATGACCTGGCGGTGGCCAGGCTGCTCGCGCATCGCATGATGGTGATGAAGGGCGGGCGGGTGGTCGAAACCGGGCTGACCGACCAGGTGCTCGATGATCCCCGGCATCCCTATACCCAGTTGCTGGTCGCTTCGGTGCTGCAGCCATGAGCTTCTCGGATCGGCCCGCCGCGCTGACGGTCACCGGATTGGGGAAGACCTTCGTTCTGCACAATCAGGGGGGCGCCGAGCTTCCGGTGCTCGGGCAGGTGGATTTCGACGTGAAACCCGGCGAGTGCGTCGCGCTGGACGGCCCCTCCGGCGCCGGCAAGAGCACCTTGCTCAAGCTCATCTACGCCAACTACCGCGCGAGTGCCGGTTCGGTCCGAGTGCGGCACGCGGGCCGCAGCGTGGACCTGAGTACGGCATCGCCGAGGGAACTGCTCGAGGTGAGACGCGACACGATCGGCTATGTAAGTCAGTTCCTGCGCGTGATTCCGCGCGTGCCCACGGTTGACATCGTTGCCGAGCCGCTGCTGGATGCGGCCGGTGCGGACGTCGAGCGTGCCCGCGAAGCACGCAGGGAGGCCCAGAATCTGCTTTTGCGCCTGCGCATTCCACAGCGACTCTGGTACGTTCCGCCGGCCACGTTCTCCGGCGGCGAGCAGCAGCGCGTGAATATTGCGCGCAGCTTCATCAAGCCCTGGCCGCTGCTGCTGCTCGATGAACCGACTGCGTCGCTGGACGCAAACAATCGGATCACGGTGGTGAGCATCATCAACGAGGCACGCGCCAACGGAGCCGCGATCGTCGGCATTTTCCACGACGCCAAGGTGCGCGAGGCGGTGGCCACGCGCGTACTCGACATGGCGCAATTCCAGTGAACGGCGAACTCGTATTCAAGAGCGCGCGGCTCGTGCTGAACGGTGAGGTGGTGCAGGGCACCCTCGCGGTGGCCGGTGGCGCGATTGTCGCGGTGGATTCGGGCGGCACTTCCGTGCCGGAGGCGGCCGACCTGGAGGGCGACTTCCTGTTGCCGGGCCTGGTGGAAGTTCACACGGATAATTTCGAACGCCACCTGATGCCGCGGCCGAAGGTGCGCTGGCCTGCGCTGCCGGCGCTGCTTGCACACGACGCGGAAGTGGTCGCAGCCGGGATTACGACGGTGTTCGACGCGCTGGGCGTGGGCGACGCAGATGAGGACGCCCTGCGCGGCCAGGGCTGGGGCGAGGTCATCGCCTGCATCGACCGGACCGCGGATGCGGGCCTGTTGCGTGCAGATCATCTGCTGCACGTGCGTTGCGAATTGCCTGCGCCGAATACAGTGGAGTTGTTCGAGCCGTTTGTCGGTGATCCGCGGGTCGGTCTGATCTCCCTGATGGACCATACGCCGGGGCAGAGGCAGTGGGAGAACCTGCAGCAGGCGCACACCTATTACACAGGCAAGAAAGGCTGGTCGGACGAAAAATTCAACCGCCAGGTGGCAAACTCGAAAAACCTCCAGGAGCGATACGCGGCTCCGCACCGCCGCTATTTTGTCGAGTACGCGAGAAAGCACGGCATTGCGCTGGCAAGCCATGACGACACCAAGGCGGATCATGTGCTCGAAGCGCACGGCGAGGGTGCGGCGATTTCGGAGTTTCCGACCAGCGTCGAGGCGGCGCGCTGTGCGCATGGATTCGGGATGTCGATCGTAATGGGTGCGCCGAACGTGGTCCGGGGCGGCTCGCATTCGGGAAACGTTGCAGCGATCGAACTGGCGAGGCTCGGGTTGTTGGATACGCTGTCATCCGACTATGTGCCGATCAGCCTCCTGATGGGCGCCTTCCGACTGGTCGATCTCGCGGGCTTTTCGATTCCCCGCGCCGTCGCGACCATCAGCAGCAATCCGGCGGCCTCGGCAGGCCTTACCGATCGAGGCGAAATCACGCCCGGCAAGCGCGCAGACCTGGTGCAGGTCAGGCTGGTGGGAGGTTCGGATGGACTGCGTCAGCCGGTGGTGCGGGCGGTTTGGCGGCAGGGCCGCAGGATCCTGTGATTCAGGCCGCCGGCTTGCGTCCGACGAACAGGTAGTAGGGCACGCGCAGGCCCGGCACGTAGGGCAGCCGGGTGGTCCGCTCGATCAGTTGATGCTCGGGCAGGGCGTGTTGCAGGGCGGTGATGTGCTCCGCATTCAGACGCACGCCGTCGTGTTCGAACCAGGCGCGGCATAGCATGCGCAGCGCTGCGGGCTGGCGCGCCAGCCCCGGCATGGGTCGTGACGAGGACACGTAGAAATCGACGATGCCTAGCCTGCCGCCGGGCCTGAGCATGCGCAGTGCGTTGTCGATCGCGGAACGCCAGTTCGGAATCATCGTGAGTGCATACGACAGATAGACACAGTCGACCTGCTCCTCCGGGCGGTACAGCGTCGCATCGGCGTGGATCGCCTGGACATTTGACATGCGGCTGATGCGGGCACGGGCGCGGTCGAGCAGGGCCGGGCACAGGTCGACGAGTTCCAACCGGCGCAGCCGTTCGAGCGCGACGCCCATGTACTCGATCGTCCGGCCCGTTCCGGCGCCGAGTTCGACGACATACTCTCCGGGCGCCGGGGCCAGCATGCGGATCAGATCCGCCCTGCCGGCAAGCAGGCGCTCGCGGAAGGCATCGTATCGCTCGGCCTGCGGTTCGTAGAAAGCCTGCAGCCGCTCCGTCTGCGAGGTGTAGCTGGGCATGCCGCGCACCAGCCGTTTCAGCACGGCGGCGTCCTTCTTCAGTGTATCAAGCAGGGACATCGGCGATGATGAAACCGGGGTAGGTATGCACGCGATCGCGCGCCTGCAGCGAACCGGCCAGTTCGTGGCGGAATTGCAGCGATTCGGCGAGCGGGACATTTCCGGTGCGGACCCAGTCAAGGTAGGGCGGGCGCGCGTGCGCGCTGCGCAGCAGGATGCGTGCCCCCGGCGCTGCCTTCGCAATGATCGCCGTCCACTCCTCGATGAGGGCTTCCGGGTAGTAGGAACTCATCCAATCCATGTGGTCGAGCAGGACGAATCGGGTGATCTCGCCTTCGTGCCGAAGGAGGAAATCAGTGATCGTGCAGGTATGCGGTGAAATGCGGTCGACCAATCCGCCCTTGAGGGCTGCGAACTGGGCCGGCTTCAGGTACTCCGGACAGCAATCCCGGCTGTAGCGCCCGGTCACGTAAACGCGCCAGAAATAGTTGTCCGCAATGGGCAGACTGCGGGCCACGTACTCTACCGCCTCGCGGATGAACCCCGGAATGCCGTGCAGATGCTGTCGTTCGACAAGCTTTCTCTGCGGGTAGGGAACCCCCAGCATGCTCATCGTCAGTTGTCGCGAAAGCGCCCAGTTGAGGCTGCGTGTCCACAGCCGGGGCGCAATCCGGTCTTCGTAGATCTCGCGTTGTTCGCGCAGGTCGCGTGCCGCCATGAGTGCGTGCACAGCTTCGCCGAGCCGCGGACGCAACTGGAAGTACGCGCGGAAGGCACGTGCGACGCAGCCGGACAACCCGTGAAAGTAGAAACTCGAGGCTGGCCGCGTGAACCAGCCTACACGGCGGTCCCACCAGTCCTGCGCGAACGGCGAAAGCGCGGCGCGCAGTCGATCGCGATACAGCTTGCGGAACTGCGCATGGTATCCCTCGCCGAACAGCGCGAAGAAGTCCTCGAATTCGAGAAGCCTGACGCCGGCGATCTTGAGCTCCAGCAGGGCCGTCTGCCGCGGATTCGCATCCACGGCGTAGATCCTGTGCGGCGCAAGCAGCGCGTAGTCGAGGACGTTGCAGCCGGCACTGGTGATGGCAAGCAAGGTGTCGGAACCAGATAGGGAAAGCGCTGCGCGATCGACCGCAGGGTCTTCCCAGCAGGTGTTATAGACCAGCGCGCGCGAACAGATCGCATTGAACAGCGCGTGGTCCAGGCGGTCGGTGAATGTCGGCAGGGGATTCAAGTGTGCTCGCGACGGGTATGGAGGCAATCGCACGCAAGATAGAAGAGTTTCGTGACCGGTATGTTGCGCACGCAAGACAATTCCGTGACGGTGTGCGGTCCGCAGAAAAGCGCACGCTCGCCATGAATTTGTCACATGCGCTGGCTATGGTGTCGTTTTTACGCACCGATACGGACCGATGAAAGCAGCAATCAGAATCAGCGGACTCAGCAAGACATTCGCCGGAGGGCGCAGGGCGCTGTGCGATGTGGACCTGTCCGTCATGCCAGGCGAAATGGTGGCCCTGATCGGCGCCTCGGGATCCGGGAAATCCACACTGCTCAGGCATATCGCGGGACTTGCGGCCGCCGACCCGGGTGAGGCGGGCCGGATCGAGGTCAACGGCCGTGTCGTACAGTCGGGTGGACGACTCGCCAGCGACATCCGCGACGTGCGTGCCGGAATAGGGTTCGTGTTCCAGCAGTTCAATCTCGTGGACCGTCTGCCGGTGATCGTCAACGTGCTTGCAGGTGCACTCCACCGCATGCCGTTCTGGCGCAGCCTCACGGGCTGGTTCACGCGCGCCCAGATCGAAGCCGGCGTGGAGGCATTGCGGCGGGTGGGAATCGAAGAGCAGGCCGCGCAGCGCGCCTCGACGCTTTCCGGCGGCCAACAGCAGCGCGCTGCAATTGCGCGAACCATCGTGCAGGGCGCGAAGGTCGTGCTGGCCGACGAGCCGATCGCTTCGCTCGACCCTGAATCCTCCCGCAAGGTGATGGAGATCCTCTCCCGGGTCAACCGCGAAGACGGGAGCACGGTGGTGGTTTCCCTGCACCAGGTGAACGTGGCGCTGAGGTACTGCCCGCGCACGGTTGCGTTGCTGGCTGGACGTATCGTGTACGACGGTCCGTCGGCGGCGCTGACGCCAGCGCTGTTGCGCGATCTTTACGGCGCGGAAGCCGACGAAATTCTAGCCTTGTCCGACCACATTTCGACGCTGCAGGACGAAGGTGGTTCACGCCATGTGCCCCAGCGGCGCAATCCCGCGGTGTATGCCGCAGAAGCACTTTGAACTTGTACCCAGACAGGAGTGATGCATATGTTTAAGAAGATCATCGCCACGGCAGCGCTTGCCGCAGCAGTGACGGCCCCTGCCGTTGCGCAGGAACTCAAGGAAATCAACTTCGGGATCATCTCGACCGAGTCCTCGTCCAACCTCAAGCAGAGCTGGACTCCGATACTGGAGGACATGGCGAAGCAGACCGGGCTCAAGGTAAACGCATTCTTTGCACCCGACTACGCCGGCATCATCGAGGGCATGCGCTTCAACAAGGTGCAGGTCGCGTGGTTCGGCAACAAGTCCGGGATCGAGGCCGTGGACCGGGCGAGCGGAGAAGTGTTCGCGCAGCAGGTTCACGCGGACGGCACGCAGGGCTACTACTCGCACCTGATCGTGAATTCGGACAGCCCGCTGAAGACCATGGAGGATGTGCTGAAGAATGCCAAGACGCTCTCGTTCGGCAATGGCGACCCGAACTCGACCTCGGGGTTCCTCGTGCCGAGCTATTACGTGTTTGCGCTGAACAACGTGGACGCCAAACATGCATTCAGGATCGTGCGCGCGGCCAACCACGAGACCAACGCGCTGGCCGTGGCCAACAAGCAGGTGGATGTGGCGACCAACAACAGCGAAAGCCTGCAGCGCATCCAGGATCGCTTCTCCGAGAAACGCAAGGCGATCCGGGTGGTCTGGACCTCCCCCCTGATTCCGTCCGACCCGCTGGTCATGCGCAAGGACCTGCCCGAGGCGACCAAGGCCAAAATCCGCGGCTTCTTCTACGCCTACGGCCACAGCGATGCGGCGGAAAAGGAAAAGCTCATGAAGCTCTCCAAGCTGGCCGGTTTCAAGGAGTCCTCGGATCGCCAGCTGATCCCCATCCGCCAGTTGGAGCTCTTCCGCGAAAAGACCAAGCTCGAGGTCAATGCCACCATGTCCGACGCCGAAAAGCAGGGCAAGCTCGCCGAGATCAACAAGAAGCTGGCTGAACTCAACCAGCAACTCGCGCAGAAGTAAACGGACCCGGGAGACATCGCCATGACTGCACACGCGCTCCCGGCCTCCGCTCCGTCTTTTCCGCGGCGCAGCCTCTGGTCGATGCTGGCCTGGGGTCTTGCGCTGGCTGTGCTGGCCGCCTCTTGGCGGGGTGCGGACATGCGCCCGCTGGATCTCGTCCGCGACTCGGGGAACATGGTGGAGTACGCGGCGGATTTCTTTCCGCCGAATTTCACACAGTGGCGAACGTACGTCTCGGAAATGCTGGTGACGCTCCAGATCGCGCTCTGGGGTACCGTGCTCGCGGTCGTGTGCGCGGTGCCCTTCGGCCTGCTTGCCTCGGCCAACATCACCCCGTGGTGGATCCATCAGCCGGTGCGCCGGTTGATGGACGCATCGCGCGCGATCAACGAGATGGTGTTTGCGATGCTGTTCGTCGTCGCGGTGGGTCTCGGACCGTTTGCGGGCGTATTGGCGCTCTGGGTGCACACCACCGGAATCCTTGCCAAGCTTTTTTCGGAAGCCGTCGAAGCCATCGACCCGCAGCCCGTGGAGGGCATCCGCGCCACCGGCGCAACGCTGATCGAGGAGATCGCCTACGGGGTGATCCCGCAGGTGCTTCCGTTGTGGATTTCCTACTCACTCTACCGCTTCGAATCCAACGTGCGTTCGGCCACCGTGGTCGGCATGGTGGGCGCGGGTGGCATCGGCGTGGTCCTCTGGGAGATCATCCGCGGCTTCTACTACGCCGAAACCTGCGCCGTGATGATCATCGTCATCCTCTGCGTCGGCCTCATGGATGTTGTTTCCGCAAGAATACGCAAGGCGTTCATCTGACCATGGCTCTGAGCATCGAAGAAATAGTCGACCTCTTTCACATCCGCGGCGCGGCAGCCTACGGCAGCGAGGCGGTAAACCAGCTCGAGCATGCGCTGCAGTGCGCGCAACTGGCCGAGACGTCCGGCGCCACGCCTGAACTGGTCTGCGCCTGCCTGTTGCACGACCTCGGGCATCTGGTTGCCGAACGTCCGCATGAAGTCGGCCAGCGACGCGATGACCTGCACCAGTTCATCGCCCTGCCTTTTCTGCGCGGCGTGTTCACCGACGCCGTTCTGGAACCCATCCGCCTTCATGTGGACGCAAAACGCTATCTTTGTGCGGTCAGCGATACCTATTGGGACGCGCTTTCTCCGGCCTCGAAGCACAGCCTCGAGCTGCAGGGCGGGGTATTCACCGAAGTGCAGGCCGAAGGTTTCATCAGACGCCCATACGCGGAGGACGCGGTATCGCTGCGGCGGTGGGACGATCTTGCGAAAACCCCCGGCAGGCTGACGCCTCCGCTCGCGCACTACGCGCAGCTCATGCGCGCCTGCGTCCTGTAGCCGGCCGGCGTGGTAAATTCGCCGAAATCCAATCATCCCGGGCAGACCGTGATTTCGATCGACCTCTTTCGCAACGAAGACCAGTTCGAGGAATATTCCGCGGGGCAGGTGATCTTCAGCGCTGGCGATGAAGGGCACACGATGTATGTGGTGCAGGAAGGGCGCGTCAGCCTGCGGGTCAAGGGCGTGGTCGTCGAAGAACTCGGCCCGGGCGGCATGCTCGGCGAAATGGCCTTGATCGACGCTTCGCCACGCGTGGCGACTGCAGTCGCGGAAACGCACTGCAAGCTGGTGCCGATCACCGAGAAGCGCTTTACCTTCCTGATCCAGCAGACCCCGATGTTCGCGTTGCAGGTGATGCGCGTGCTGGCCGACCGGCTGCGCCGGATGGACGAAAAATTCAGCGTTTCCCTGCGGCGGCTCTCTGCCGCCTACCACTGCCTGCGCGGCCGGCTGGCCTACCGCATGGGCCATGCCGACAGTGCCCGCCGCCATTTCGAGCGCGTGCTGAGCCGCGGCGACGAGTTCATCGCCTACGTCCACCTCGGTCGCATCGCGCTCGGCGAGGGGGACTTCGCCGGTTACCGCCGCGAGATGAGCAACGCCCGCGGCAGCGATCCCGAGCGTTTCGCACGCCTGCGTCCGGTCGCCGACGGCCTCGAGCCGCGAACGGCTGGCACGCCGTTCGAAGAAGCCGGCGAGCGCGCGACCTGGCGCTCGGTCCGTCCCGGCAACCACGGCATCGCGCGGCGGACGCCTGTCCGTTCGGCCGAGGTGCCGACCGACAACGCCGATGATTCGCTGCAGAAGGGGCCGTTGTTCGAACTGCCGCAGATGGACCTCGGCGACTACCGCCAGTCCACGCCGCGCCGCGCCGGCCGCGACGACTTCTGCACCAGCCAGGAACGCGAGCGCTTCCAGAAGCTGCCGCCGATCCGTAGCCGCCGATCTGCGCGCGGCGGATCTCGACGAGATCCTCCAGGTCCTCGAGCGTATCAGTGTCAAGCTTCTTCTTCGTAAAGAGGCCGGTGATCCCCTCCGACAGCCGCGACGACGTTTTGGTGAGCCCGGACGTGAGGCGGGCAAACCAGCCGGTCTTGGGTGCTGGCTCGGGCGGCGGCTTCGCCGTGGCTTCGGGCCCGGGTCCATCCGCCACGACGGCCTCGACCGCCCGCCCACCATCATCTGGATGATCGCGATCGACCGTCGTTTCGATCTCTTGGGCCTTGGCCTCCGCCGCATCCGTGGCCGGGTCATCGATGCCGGCATCGGCGGGCGGGCTCGGCGCCGACGCATCCTTGCCGCCGAACAGGCGGCCGAACCCCACCTGTTTCATGTGGTGGTGTTGCGGGTATCAGCGGAACGCTGTTATCAGTAGGTTCAGCACCTCCGCCAGTACCGGGAAGTTGTGTAACTACATCGGGAGCTATCAGTATTGCGGTTCCGGATAATACAGCCAATGGTATACAGGCAACACTTGCAGTTAGCTGTGTTCCTGCCAATGCAACTGTTACAGGCATCAGGGTGAACTTTAATATGCCGGGCCATACGTATGTAGGTGATATGATTTTTAACCTTAAAGCGCCAAACGGCACGGTATTGAACCTGGCTAAATACATGAGTGGAACAGCCACACAGGCAGGAACTTATCCTAACTCAGGATATGTGAATACCACCATCAGTTCATCAGGTACTGCCTCCCTTGGTACAGCAACCACTACACCTATTACAGGAACGTGGAAGGCTGACCTGATCAATGGCACGATACCATTTACAGTTCAGGACCCTGCTGGTTTCCCTTCTACGGCAACCGCATGGAGTCAGTTATTTACAACACCAAACGGAACCTGGACATTGGCTATGGCCGATGGCGGACCTGGAGATACCGGAACATTGACCAACTGGTCAGTAACAATAGAGTACACCACACCAGGTGGTGGCGGTGGACCGGTACTTTCTTATGTATGGTCTCCGTTGGCTGGTTTGTATAATAATGCAACAGCAACCAACCCTTACTTAGGAACCAATACACCTTCAGTTTATGCTGCACCAACCGCTTTAACTGTTTATACAGTAAGGGGAACAGATGTGGCTACAGGCTGTTTCACTGATGCAACAGCATTGGTAAATTACACGCCACCAGC
>CAWJNP010000061.1:0-35246 GCA_963844255.1 uncultured beta proteobacterium | reverse complement strand
TCCGCACGCGCGCTTTCGCGAATTTCATAGGGCTCCATATCAGGCCTGTGGTTATGATCGTGGGCGGACTTTAGCATTCACAAGATTGCACTTCTTAAGGTACAGACCAGCAACCTGATCGAGCGTGCCCTGGATCGAATAAGAGGCAATACGCTGGCGCTCCGCATCGCCCGAGCGGTTTCCCCGAAACAACTGCACGATAGCGTTTGCCAAACCCATTGTGTCTCCCGGGTCAAACGCCCTTTCGGGCCATTCGAGCGACAGAAGATCCTCTGTGCACCCGCACGCGCGACTCGCCGCGCACGGCAGGCCGCTCGCCATCGCCTCGTTCACCACCAGTCCCCATGTCTCCCCCGCATCGCTGGGCAGTACGAGGCAGTCGGCCGCAACGTAAGCGCGCGAAATCTCCGTCTGGTTGAGGAATCCCGCAAACGTCGCCGATGGTCGCCACGGGAGAGTCTTTGGCGGAGCTGGCTGCAGGCCACCCGCCTCGGCGTCGAATACCACCGTACAGGCCTGCCTCAGCTGATCACCGAGCTCGCCGCTTCCGGCAAACAGCAGATGAATCGCAGGCACCCGGTTGGTCTCCCGCAGCAACCGGGCCGCCGCAATGAGCGCAGAGGGATGCTTTTTCGGGATGAATTTTCCGCAGAACAGGACGCAGAACGCACCCTCCGGTATTCCCCACTGCTCCCGGATCGAGGCCCGGCTTGGCGCAAGCGCGGCCGCCTGGCGCGCAAATCGCTCGTTATCCACCGCATAGGGCGCCGCATGCAGTTGCTCAGGCCTTGCGCCGTATGCTTCGTAAAGGCGTCGATTCGCCTTTCCTATGCACAAGTAGTGGTCGACCCGCTGGAAAAACTGCCCGAGCAGCACCTTCTTCGCCAACTGCTTCCACGCCGACACTGCCTTCAAATCGTTGCTCTCCGCACGCAGCCAGAGATCCGCGCCGGCGCCTCTGGCCGCAAACGCGGCCTGCCAGTACGCCGCCACCTGCCAACCTTGTATCCAAAGCACGTTCGCCCCTGCCTTGCGCAAGCGCGCGCCCAGATTCTCGGCGAGGCGGCATTTCCAGAAATCGCCGGGGGTCGCGCCGGGCGCCGCTTCAAGGAAGCGGTGCGGGTAGCCCTCGAGGGTATCGAGATCCCAGGCGAAAGTCTTACCGAATTCCCGGTCGTGGCTTGCGCGCGTGTGCCTGTCTGTCAGGTACCAGACCTCGAACGGAACCCGGCCGTCCTGCTTGAGTGCCCGCCACACGGGTACCTGGTACTGGATAGGATGGGTGGTCAGAATTGCGAGCATCGGAAGGCTTTGGCGTGTGCTACGGTTTTCAGGTACGTTGCCGTACTCAACGCAGAAATGCATAACCGGGAGGCGGTTCGCCTTCGCGGTTGAAAGTTCGCCGGGTCCGCCGAGCGACGCCCCGCCAAATCTTGTACCTGAAAATCCACCAGGCTTTTTTCAGAGCGCCCAGTTGAACGTAACGTCGATTCAGAAACAGCACATCGCCATAGGTAAACAGGGAGAAGCGCAAAACGCAAAATCCCAACTCCTCCAATCTCGCAATCGCCTGCCGAATGCGGGGAAGCGACGCAGCGTCGATAAAATCGTGAAACTCGACGCTCAGCTGTTTGATTCTGCACAATGTCTCTGCCGGCTCATTCAGCAAAATATCCAGTTCGGCGCCTTCGACATCCATTTTCACGAAAGAAATCACTTCAGCGCGGGACGTGCGGACGAGCTCGGACAAGGTTGCCACGCGAACCTTGAAGGTGTTACCCGACTCCCGACCGGGCTGATCTCCCTTAGTACGGGAGACAAGGCTGGAATAGACATCAACGTCACTGCAGTTGAAGTCAGACTCTGCCCCTGGCCATCCGACTGCGAGTTGTCGAGTCTCGATATTCCCGATCGATCCTGCAGCCGAAATTGCCGGATTCGGTTCCACTGCAATGACCGAGCGGAAATTCTGGGATAGGTATGCACTGAATTCGCCATGGTTCGCGCCAAGGTCAAACGCAATCCCGTCCCGATCGAACAGATCCGGAACAAAGGAATGCCACAAATATTGGCTTACGCGCATTTCGTGGCGTCGAGGCTGCTTAGAATTCCCATCCACCGGTCCCCATAGGCGTCCCACGACCAATCGAGTCGTTGCGCCAACAGCCTTTCACGCATGGCCAGCACCTTTTCCGGCTCGTCGATGAATCCCTTTAACGCAGAGTACAACGCTTCGCCGTCCCCGGCAGGAAGCACATAACCGGTTTCCCCGTCCCGCACGATCTCCTCGCAACCCGAGCTATCGGTACCAATCACAGGAAGGCCGCAGGCGGCGGCTTCGATCTGCACCTGCGCGAGGCCTTCGAAAAAACTCGGAAAGACGAACACGTGGCAATTGGCGAATACCTGGGCCATTTCTGCCTGCGACAGCCGGCCCAAAAAGCGCACCCCGGCGGGCATGCGGGCACGGACCGCATCTGGAATAGCCCCTTCCCCCACGACCCACAGTTCCGCCCCGTGATTGCCAGGCAACCGGCGCCACACGTCCAGCAGCAGCGGCAATCCCTTGCGCGGCCGCGCCGACCCGGCGAACACGAACCGTAGCGGCCTGACTGGCGGAGATACAGCACCAGGCCTGAAGATGTCCAGGTCGACCCCGAACGGGTTGATGACGATCTTGGCGGCATCTACGCCGTGTTCCAGCAGCGTGCGCGCAACGAACCGGCTCGGCACGACTACGCGATTGGCCAGGGCGTGCTCTTCGGCTTCGCGCGCCAGTTCGTCTTCCCTTTTTTTCGGAATGGATTCCGACCAGTCGGGGAATTCCGAGGCCAGCCGGGCCGCAATGCGTGCAAAGCTTCGGGGGTGCCCGATGCTCTGGTCGAGAAGGAATACGCGCCCTAGATGACGCGCACGAGCGCCGATGATCCAGGAAGAGGTATCGAATCCGATCACCGCGCTGGACTCCAGGATCGCGCGCTCCGGTATGGATCGCTGAAATTCGGCATTGCGCCGCGAGAATGCGTCCTGTTCGTCGCCGCCCGCCCGAATCGATGCCAAAGCGCGAAGCTCAAGCCACGGCTGCAAATGTATTCGCCCTTGCGGAACCTCTGGCACGCGGCGGTTGGCAACCCTGGCTTGCCACCGCAGGGGCAATCGCTCCACGGCTTCGGCCAATCGTCCTCGGTCTGAGAACGCAAAGCAGGTATGGAACGACGCCAACGCCCCATGGCGCTCGAGTTGGCGCGCGAGCCTTCCCGAATACTGGGTGCCGGGGTGCGCGAGGAGCACTCTTGGTGTAACTCCCGCACCCGACTCGCGCACGCCCGACCCGGCGCCTGCCACCTCGTTCAGGACACCAAGCCACTTTGCGCCGTAGGCCTGCCAGCTGAAATCCTCTGCGATGCGGCGGGCACGCACGCCTGCCTCCTTGACGGCAACCGGCGTTGCAATGCACTGGTTCATCACCCGTACAAGGGCTTCGGCATGGCCGGTCGGGATGATCCAGCCGGCCGCCTGATCGCCAAGGAGGTCTGGGCCCGCGGTTGCGGGCGTCGTGATGACAGGCAGGCCGCAGGCCATCGCCTGGAGGATTACGAGGCCGAAGCCTTCGAAGTAACTCGGGAAAACGAAGACATCGCACTGTCCCAGGATGCCGGGCAGTTCACGCTGTGGAACGCTGCCCAGGTAGCGCAGGCCAGGGACCCCGGAAATCAATTCCCTTGCGGTCTCCGAAGCTGGACCGACCAGCGACAGTTCGGCATCGGCCTGATTGAGACTGCGCCATGCCTGGAGTAACAACGGCACCCCTTTGCGCGCATCCACGAGGCCGACGCAGACGAATCGAAACGGGCGCTTTTCCGCCGACGATGCCGGTGCCGGTGCAAAGCGCGCGCTGTCGACCCCGTGGGACACCAGGCGGATCTTCGCCGGAGGTACGCCGTTGTCGACCAGCGTCTGCCGGGTAAATGCGCTGGAGACAACGATCAGGGTCGCGCCCTCGTGCTCTTCCTGCTCGGCCTCGCGCACCTTGGCCAGGCGCGGTGCCTCGTTGTACGTCCACTTGGGGAAACGTCCCTCCAGTTCGGCACGCACGACCTTCTTGCTGTCCGGATGGCCTATCGTCTGCACGATCACCAGCGGCTTGCCGAGTGCGCGGCACCTGCGCGCCAGGATCCAGCTCGACGTGTCGAACCCGATGATGACATCCGCATCCTGGAGCGCCCGGGACGGAACGCGCTTCTGGAATTTTTCGTTTCGCCAGTGCAGTACTGCCTGGTGATCCCCGCCGCTGCGCAACCGCGCGAGCGCCGCCAGTTCCAGTACGGGTTGCAGGTGGACCAGCGCCACAGGGAGGTTGGCGATACGCCGGTTGGCAAGCCTGCGCTGCAGGCGCTGCGGCGCACGGTTGTACGCCGCTTCCAGAAATCCTCCCGGCGCCACGGCGAACCCGGTGTGCAGCCCCGCAAGCAATCCGAGCCGATGCAGCTCCGCCGCCAGCTGGAATACATGCTGGGTACCGGGATGCACGACGAGCACTCGCATCCTGCGATGCCTTCAGGAGGCGTTGTCTGCGGGCTGCATGAGGCGTGCCGGCACGCCCGCGACTACTGCGCCGCCGGGCACGGATCGGGTTACGACCGCGCCTGCCGCCACGACGCATTCGTCTCCCAATTCAACATCTTTAAGGATGATCGCGCGCGCCCCGATCCAGCAGCGATTGCCGATCCGGACACGCCCCGCCTGCATGGGAGCCTGTTTTGGCCCTATGCCCGATCCGAACGTGTGGTTGCTGTCGGTGATGTAGATGTCCGGCCCGAACATGTTCTCGTCGCCGATCTCGACCAATCCGCAGGCATCGATCATCACGTTGCGATTGAAGTAATTGCCATTGCCAATCCGGATCCGGGTGCCATCGTAATCGGTATCCTCCGGCCACAGCCAGCAGCCTTGCGTAAATGCATTGAGGCTCCCCAGCTCGATTTGCGGGCAGCGGCGCACGCGCCCGCCGCCTTCCATGCGGTTATTCCTCCCCATGCGCATACCCAGGCACCGGTAGGCGAACAGGCGCAATCGGCTCAGCGCTCCTCTCGGCGTCTGGAACAGAATGTGCTCGAGCGTGCGGTTCAATGCCCCCCCTCCAGTCTCGATCGCTACGCCTTGTTCAGCCGGGCCGCCAGCCTGAGCGTGCCCCACCGAACTGGGTGTCTGCCCCGCCAGACAACGGGCAACAGTTTCAGGAATGCGCGGATACCCGCCCAGTATGGCCCGAGGAGCCCTGCCTTGCGGGAGAACTGGTAATGCCGGAGCACCTTCCATCCCATAGCGGCCGGTACCAGCAATAGTGGTGTCCTACGCAGTGCGATCGTCAGGTCGTTGCAGACCCCTGAACGGTGCTGCGCCTCGAGGTCTCTCGCCGTCTGGGTCTTGTCGTGCCAGACGTGTACACCCGGAAGCCGGACCACGCGATAGCGGGCGTCGAGGAGCCGCAAGCAGAGGTCTTTTTCCTCCCCGCCATAGCTGCCGGGCAAAGCGACGTACCCCTGCATCTGACGAACCACGTCGAGCCGGAGCATGTGCCCGCAACCGATGAACATCGCCGACGGGACCATCGGGGACCGCGGTACGGCATCAGGGCGGTCCGGGGAAAGGATGTCGAACGCCACCGCCGCGATTGAGGGGTCCTGGTCCAGTACCTCTGCGGCAAGTGCGATCTCATCGCCTTTCAGGAACCAGGCGTCGTCGTCGAGGCTCACATAGTAGTCAGCATCCGATGTGAGCATCAGGTGATTGCGGGCTGGAGCCAACCCCCGGTTTAGATCAAAGCGCGTCCATTCAACGTCCGGAAACTGCTTTGCGACAGCTGCGGTGGCATCCGTAGAACCATCGTCGACAACGCCTACTTTGACCGGAAGAAGTAACTGGTCGAGCGCTGACTGTATGGCCTTTGGCAGGATGTCCGCTCTGTTGTAGGTAGAAATGCCTACAAGCACTTTGGCATTGCTAATCTGCGAGGTCATGAGAGGAACTTTTTCGGCCGGCGCAAACGATTACCTTGATTGCCTGCAACTTACCGTGGAGCATCCGCCAGAATGGCGTGCGCAAGCGTTCGCTCCTGGCCGCCAGCGCAACTTGGAACAACTCCCAGAACCAAAGCTTGCAGTAGTCCCTGAAACCCGTGCGCCCGAGGATCTCGGTCATCACATAGTGCCGGTTCACGAGCCCCATTCGGCTCACCTCTTGTGAATCAGATTTATGCGCGCCGGCTTGGCTGTCATGGAAAACTCTTGCCCCACGAACATTTGCGAGTTTCCAATTGCGCCCGACGCGTAGCGAAACCGTCACGTCCTCCATCAGCGAATAACCGGTAAAAACGGAGTCAAATGGCGGCTTGGGCAAAGCTTCCATTCTGTAAAGTGTGCACCCAGTGTTCATCCACTCCACTGGCACGACCCCAGGAAGGTCGTCCCGGTCCTCTGGGAGCAAATTTATGGCCGGACCCAAAATACGCCCGGCATATGACGACCGCGATTTCCCGTCCATAATGGAAAACATCGTGCGGCTTACAAGACCGGGAGAATGATACTTCTGGTTGGTGATCATTGCATTGACACCACCAAGACCTGTATCCGATATCATCGCGCTCCAGAGCTGCCTCAGACATTCCCTCTCGAAAACAATGTCATCGTCAAAAAACAAGACAAAGGGCTGCGTGGCGCACGCCACCCCCTGATTCCGCTGGACAGCGGCTCCCAGCCTTGCGGCGGCCTGCCAAACGACCCTGCAGTGCGTCATCCACTCTACCGCGTATTGAGCCATCAACTCCCGGGTCTCACCACCGGAAGAACCGTCGATAATGATCAATTCGGCCGGCACATCCCCTTGTTCCGCCAAGCTATCGAGCGCCCTGCGCAACTGGCTCACGCGATTCATTGTAGGAACCACAGCCGATATAGGCAGCGATCTAGAAAATTCGCGCGTTAAGATAATCCACTCCTCCAAGTCCTCTGCGAATCGGCGAAAATCGGCGGCCGGGCGCACAGGGTCTCGATCGACTTGCTTTGTTAGTCCAGGATTTCTGATACATCATCACGCATCTCACGCACCGCCAAAGGAAGGGTTCCTGTGCAACTCCTATATCAAATTCTAGTTAGAATACGGCCAAGTATCGTCGCGTCCCTCCTAAAAACGTTGCTCAGGGTAAGGCGGCGTGTTGTCTCGACGAGCGAAGGACGTTTCTTCGTAGACCCGGTCTCAAATTTTGGCAACACCCTCGTGTCCGGTGTCTCATACGAACCAGGGATGCTCACAACGTTGAAGAGCATCCTCAGGGAGGGGGACACTTTCGTAGATGTCGGCGCCAACGAAGGATATTTTTCGATTGTCGCATCCAAGCTAGTCGGGCCGACGGGGCGTGTGATCAGCATTGAGCCGCAATCACGTCTCCAAGCTGTACTGTTTCGGAATCTCGCGGAGAATTCCGCAGACAATGTGCGCATCGTTCAGAGTGCAATAGCGGATGTGACCGGCACGGCGACTCTGTCGTTGGCACCGGATATGAATACCGGGAGTAGCGGCATCTTCCGAACCACCAAATATAGGAATCCAACTGAATCTGTCCCAGTAACAACGCTCCGCGCAATGGTAGACCTGCTCGGATTGAAAACAGTGCGGCTCATGAAAATGGATATAGAGGGATTCGAATATGAGGCCATATTGGGCTCCCGGAGCCTATTCAACCAGTCCGTGATTGAAAATATCGCGCTCGAACTACACCCGCAAATCCTGGAGCGTCGCAAAAAGTCAATATCCGACATCTTGGATTTTCTTGTATCGGCTGGATACACAAAATGCACCGATCAGCCCGGGCTAGTCCTTAAGAAATCACTCGCTGTCATCAGCGGTGGTTAGGGTTCCGCAATCGACGCTTTCAGCCACGCAGGTTTGCCTTTTTCTGAATAGGAAACAACCTCCTTAAGTCTCTCTACGAATCTTCCGCGAATCGCAACCGGATCGAACTCCTTGCCGCCCGCCTCGATGGCACCCGCTGCCAATGCGTCCCTCAGGTGCGCGTTGTCTCGCAAGCGTACACAAGCGGCACTTATGGATTCCTTTGATGGCTCACTGACGGTCAGCGCAGCATGCGGATGCTTCAATCCCCACGCCACGCCCGCTGCGTAGGCGGGGCCGATAATCAGGATAGGCATGCCCAAGGCGAGATACTCGGGAAGCTTGCTCGGGAAATGAGCTTCATACAGGCGCCTAAAGGCGGGCTGCCAGCAATACGGCAGCAGCACCGCGTCGCACTCTTCCTTGATCCGCTCCCAAGTGTGCTGCGGGGAAGGCGCGAATCCGGCATGCTCGACGTCATCTCCGAACACCTCTCGTGATCGAATAGAATACATACGTAGAGTAACGCGCGCCTCCTTCAAGGCCGGCAGGATAGCGCGGATGCCCTCCGCGTAACCGTAGCTAAGCCCTCCCGCGTAGCCGATGGTGAGTCGACCCTCGCTCCGCAACGTTGCACTCTCTGAAACGGCGCGGGGCATGAGTTCTTCCGACCGATTCGGATACAGGACCTCACCGTCAATTCCGTAATCACACTGAACACGGCGCGCCATCTCGGGACTGATGCACATGCGCGCCGCAGCGATTCCGCAGACCTCAGCGTTCCGGCCTCTTTGCCGTCCCGCCGCCCATGCGTACACCGGTTCAAAGAGCTCCACCAAATCATGAATCAACATCACAAGTGGCAAGCCATTTTGCGTCGAGTAACGACTTGCGGCACAGTAATACTGGCTCTCTTCCATTACGGTCAATACCACCTGCGGTCGAAATCCTTCCGCATGTCTTTCTGCCTCTCTCGCGGAGACTGCTCCACCGACGCCGAATGCCGCGACAGAACGAATCAGTTTCCAAAAGCGGGTCCGGTATAGCCGGGAAAAATGCACGTCGGGCACAGTCAAATATGTGCAGCCAAGAATTTCGGATTCTGGGTGCGGTTGTCGCCCAATGACCAAGAGCTTTTCTGGCGGGTAGTGCTTCAAAAGCCGATACAAAAGTAAGGCTCCTGCACTGCGCGTTTCCGGCACCAGTGCAGAGAACACGAGCAGTCGCGGAAGGTCATCTGAAATGCTATTGCCCATTGGGCTGCTTCCTAGGGAACTTGCTATCTCGCTGCATGCCTATGTCGAACCTAAATCTGAAAACCACACATTTCCTTCCGGAAATTCACTTAGGCCCGCAATCGGTGCACCGTCAATCGTTCGCGCCATGTATCCGCGTTCCTTGAGGAAATCGATCTTGTCCCGCTCGTGTGGATCGCACTCGATGATCACATGGTGGGGGCGGAACTGTCCGGACCAATCCAGCCCTGCAAACACTTCCAACTCGTAGCCTTCCACGTCGATCTTCATCAACCTAATTGCTGTGACGCCGAGCATCGCAAGGATAGTCTCGAGCGGCTGCGCTCCCGACCAGAACCCGTGCAGGTCCTCTCGAGCAATCTTCGCTTTCGGGACGGGTCCTGCCCATGCCGACAGATGTGTATGTCTGGGAACAAAGAATTCGACCAGCCCCGCCGATCGCGCAGCGCAGGAATGGACCAGCTTGGCACGCAATCCACGATTGCCTAGAACGCTTTTCTGCAGCCGATTGAACACCTCAGGAGCCGCCTCAACAGACACGACGTCGCAATCGGCCCCACGCCCAACTGCGCAGGTGTACAAGCCGTGGTTGGCGCCCACATCCAGAAAAGCACTCGCTCCAGCACCCTGCATAAGATCTATCGCGAGTTGGATCGATCTCGGTTCGAATTCACCCCGATGAATGATCTCCCTGCCGATGTATTCCGAAGGATAAACCCAAAGCCGGGCCCCGCTGGCGGCGCGGAACCACGCTCCGTCGCGCCAAAATGCACGTAGCATCGTCCGCAATGCCCTCTCCTTGCCCGGGTGCTGCGGGAACGTTCGCGCGTATGAACACGCCATTCTCAGGGCCCATCCCTCCGCCTCCCATTCGTGGCAATTCTTGATATCGGTCATCGTGAAGTTCGCTCTCCCTTCGAGTCACGTCTTGACGATCATCTTGGCCTGCCGCACGAGGCCTTTCGCCCGCATTGCCTGTCTCCGAGCATGCGCGCGCAGCCATCCGGAACCAGAAAGCGATCGCACGAAATTCCCGATCCTGCGATTCTCCGGGCCGCCCGCCCCATAGAACGACCGCACTTGGTACTTGACCGCCAGATTCGAGAAAACGGATTGATCCCCTCTGTTCTCTACAAAATCCGGCAGGTCGGGCAGACCGCAAATCCGACGGTTGTCATACGACGCCACCCGTTCATCCAAGGTGAACCTTAACCACTCACCAATCATTTCGACGGTGAACTCCGTTTTCTGCAGCATGAACCACGTCGCCTGCAGCGCCACCGCGTTGTGATACCGCGCCTCGTCGCAACTCATGAAGTAAAAGCAGTCACGCTTGGTCCACTTGGCGTTCGTATCCCCCCACTGGTGAAACACCGTCCCGCCGTTCTCTTCACAGAGCCTGACCAGTGGATCGAGCGAGCAATCGATCACGTGCCCACCGTCACCAGAATCGTAATAGAGAATGAAATCGCCGTAGTCGATCTCATCTAACAGCTTCTTCGTGATGTATGGCTTGAACACGAACCCATTGAGACGATACGGCCGATCGAGATATTCCTTGTTTGCCTTATAGAAGTCCGTGGCGGCAAGTTCGGGCCAGCTCCAGGAAACGATGTTCTTGATACCACGCTCTGCTGCTGACTGGTTCATTTCGAGCTGGCATTTCTTGAAAACCGCGCCCTTGTGTCCGAGCCGATCGTCAGCGTAGTTCAACAGGTACAGCGTGCCGGAGGAAGCGCGAGCTTTCACGCTTCCTGCGGCCTGGCCACGGCGAGGAGGGCCACGTAGGATGAATCGGCCGGCAAGCGTTGCGGACTGGAAACGCGATACTCCGGAAATACCCTGTCCAGCAGCGGGTTCCACAGGCGCCGTGCCAATAACGCCCGCCAGATCGGTCGAAGGAGAATCCCCGCGAACCCGGGACGCTCACGAACGTTGATCCCCGACAGTGCGCTCTGAAGGAGCATAAATCCTGCCCTTGGCCCCATCGTCAGTCGCACAATTGAATCCACATTGAACCCGCATTCCACCAAGAGCATGCGCAGCCCATCTTCAGTCCAGCGAAGAAAATCGTGCGGGCAACCGTGTTCCTCGAACAGGCCGTGCGTCGAAAGAAGCAGTTTGCCGCCAGCCTTGAGGACCCGCCGGCTCTCTCCCAAGTACGTCTGTGGTGAACGACAATGCTCAAGCACCTGAGTCGAAAGAACCATATCGAACATATCGTCAGGGGCGCCCAACGCACTGTTCTCGCCGATTTCGAAGTCGATGTTTTTCGCGCCGCCCACATCAGCGCGAAAATACTCGGCATTCGGAAAGAGCGACCGGTAGGGCGATCCCCCGCAACCGAAATCCAGCACCTGGATGCACTCCTCTGTACCGTGCGCCTTGAGCGCCATCAGCAGGTCAGACAGGTGCAAGTAGTACGGATCAGTTGGCTGTGGGTCAACCCGCTCGAGGATGAACGCGTCCTGAGCGAGGGCAACAAGATGGGAAGGGGATGACATTCTCAGGTCCGGACCAGGAACGCCTGGGTCGATTCCGGTATTGAAACGACCTCTTGTCCGAACCTCACACAAGCGTCGTCGATCCCCTGCTTGGCCCCGTATGTCGCGGGCCAATTGTAGTCGTCGAACATGACAATCCCTCCCCGAGGCATACGTTCCAGGCAAAACTCGGTCGCCTGACGTGTTGGCTCGTAAAGATTGACATCGATGTGAGCAAAGGAGATTTCAGTTGTGTCGATCGCGCCAAGCGTCCCTGGGATGGTTCCTTTGACGAAATGCACTTGACTCTTTGTGTTCGCAAATAGCGCTTTTACATCGTCAATCGACCTGCCCTGCATCTGACCCTTCGCGGGCAGAACGCCATCCTTCTGTCCGTCGACAGCATCGTATCCCTCGAAGGTGTCCAGCAACCATAGCTGCTTGTCCGAACCTATCGAATCAAGATAGTCGGCCATCAGGCGCGCGCTCCCGCCGTTCCAAACGCCGGCTTCAAGTACTGCGCCGCCGAGCGTACGCGTCTGCTTCAGCAGGCTGAGCAGCATGTATATTTTCAGCGTCGGCAGCATTGTATTTGCCAGCGCCTCGGGCGAGAGCGATTGCCGAAATGACGGAATGTCCCACGGCCTGTAGTAGCGATGCATATCCCCGGGAATACGGTACAGCGAGTGGTCGGGAATAAGCTCAGAGAACACCTGTCCTTGGGCGAGAGGGAGAACTACATAGCCGCGTCGTCGAATAAACTCCTTGATGCGCTGGCGCATCAAGGATGCGAGCCCGGCCATCAGGAAGCGCTCCCGACTTGCCACTCGACATCCTCGATGTAGCTGCAAGCGCCTTCCTGCCACTCATATTCCCGGTAATGCCCGTGCATCACAACTTCGAACGGGCAGACGCCCTCCACGACCTCGAACATCTCGCCGCCTGGCGGTTCGGACAGGTAGAACCTGATCGAATATTTGCCCATGTAGAGCCGCAATTTTGGTACGCGGCATACCAACTCGAATACTCCTGGGGACCTGCAGACTTCGCGCTCGGAGTCGAACGACCATAGATGCAGTACTGGCTGTTGCAGCGAATTGAGTACCTGGAACGAAAGACAAAGCCCCCGTACCGCGCGCGGCGTCTCGACCTGAAACCGAATCTCGAACGGGTTCGACCAGACGTGCACGTTGTTCGCCTCCGAGGTCGTCAGTTCCAGCAGCGTTACGCGTGGCTTATCGGGCCACGGCGTGGCCCGGTGAATGAGGTCGCCCGCCTTCAAGTTTCGCACGTACTCGCTGATCACTTCCCCCGTCCTGCCAGCGCAGACAACGCGCCCGGACTGCAGCAGCAACGCGTTCTCAGTGAGGGTGGAGATTGCGGTCATGTTGTGGCTCACAAACAGCACGGTACGCCCGTCCCGCGAGGCGATCTCCCCAATTTTTCCGAGGCACTTCCTTTGGAACTCCGCGTCGCCCACGGCCAACACCTCGTCCACAATCAGTATCTCCGGCTCAAGGTGGGCTGCAACCGCAAATGCCAATCGTACGTACATTCCCGACGAGTACCGCTTCACAGGCGTATCGAGGAATTTTTCTACCTCGGCAAACGCTACTATCTCATCGAACTTCCTGACGATCTCAACCCGCGTCATTCCAAGTATCGCCCCGTTCAGGAAGATATTCTCCCGCCCGGTCAGCTCCGGGTGGAACCCGGTCCCCACTTCGAGCAGACTCGCCACGCGTCCGTCGAGTTCGACCCGGCCCTCGGTAGGATCAGTGATGCGGCTGAGGATCTTGAGCAGCGTGGATTTCCCCGCACCGTTGCGGCCGATGATGCCGACGACCTCGCCACGCTTGACCTCGAAAGACACGTCCCGCAGGGCCCAAAAGTCCTCGACTGCCGCAGAGCCGCCGCCATCCGCTGCGGAAGGGCGGAACAACCCGCGCACCTTGTCCGCGATCACGTCGCGCAAGGCCGTGTAGCGCTCCTGCCTTTGGTGGCTGATGCGGTATTTCTTTCCCAGCCCCTCCGCCCGGATGATGACCTCGCCCATCCTCAGATCACGTCCGCAAAGCTGCGTTCCATGCGCCTGAAGTACCACACGCCCAGCAGCACGAACGAAACGGTGACGGCCACCGAAATCCCCAGCGTCTGCATATCCAGCGGCGCCCGCCCGCCGAGGATGCACCAGCGGAAACCGTCGATGATGCCGACCATGGGATTGAGCGCGTACAGCGTGCGCCAGCGCTCGGGCACGTTCGCGGTGGTGAAGGCGATCGGCGAAATGAACAGGCCGAACTGGACGATGAAAGGCACGACGTAGCGGAAATCACGGTATTCGACATTCAGCGCGGCGAGGAGCAACCCCAACCCCAGCGATAACCCAAAGGCCAGCAGCACGAACAATGGCAGGAACACAAGCTGCCAGCCAGGGGCAAAACCGTACCACAGCATCAGCACGGCGAGCATGCCGAGCGTGATCAGGAAGTCCACCATGCTTGTGACCACCGCGGCTCCGGGGATGATCAGGCGCGGGAAATAGATCTTGGAGATCAGGTTGGCGTTCCCGATCAGGCTGCCGGAGGACTCGGACAGCGCCGACGAAAAGAATTGCCAGGGAAGGACGGCGGCGAACACGAGGATGGGTTCGGGCACGCTGCCCGGTTCGATGCCCACCATCCTGCGGAACACCACGAACACCACCATGGTAAGCGCAGGGCGGATCAGGGCCCAGGCGACACCGATGACGGTCTGCTTGTAGCGCACCACGATGTCGCGCCAGGCGAGGATGTACAGGAGTTCGCGGTAGCGCCACAGGTCGGCCCAGTAGTGCCGCGCCGTGCGGCCGGCGCCGATCACGATCCGGTTCTCTGCACTCATCGGCTCTCTTCGGTCATCGAACTCGCCAGGATCTCACTTGTTGCCGCGCACACCTCGTCCACGGCTATCCGGGTAAGGCACTTGTTATCGTACTTTTCGCACACTTCCAGAAGGCAGCCCGCGCACTCTACGTCCTTGCGCAGCACGATGCTGCCCGGGCTGCAGGGATCCCATCTTCCCGGCAGGTCGCGGGCGCTGAAAATCGCGACGCAGGGCGTCCCGGACATTGCCGCAAGGTGCATGGTACCGGTGTCGTTGCCCACGTAGGCGACGCACTTTTCGAGCAGGGCTGCAGAACCGAAGGGGGACAGACGCCCCGCAAAGTTGTAGGACCTCGGACCCCATCCGGAACACAGCGCCTCGCCGACCTCGACATCCTCCGCGCCGCCCAGCACGACGAATTGCACGCCCGGAAACGCGGCGCGCAGGTGCAGTCCGACCAAGGCAAAGCGTTCGGCCGGCCAGCGCTTGGCCAGCATCTTGGAGCCTGGGCCGAACGCCAGCAACCGAGTGCCGAAGTCCACGCCGTCCCTGCGGGCCAGGCGCAAAGCGGCTTCCCGTTCGAATACGGGGATCGGCAGGCGAAACGACACATCCTGCGCTCCCTGCGCGCCGAGGCTCGCCAGCGTGTGCCGCCACTCGGGCTCCACTTTCGGCAAAACCTTGTGCGGATCCGGAACGGGGGTGCGCAGCGTCGCGGGCGGGTGGTAAACACGCGGACGGACCATTCGTCCGAAAAACCAGGCGTCCCTGCCAGCCTGCCGGCTGGAGCGCCCGGGCGCCATGTTGAAGAACTGGTCTATGCCGAGGCCGCGCAACCGGCCAAGAAGCGCGAGCCTGCTTTTCCAGGCACGCCATCCTTGCGCCCTGGGGTCATAGAAGATGACCTGGTCGAACCAGCCCGTCGGCCTGCACATGTCCCACGCAGACACGTAGCCGCTGCCAGCGGGCTGCCTGTCCGTCAGCAGCACGAACCGGTGATCGGGGAACCTTCTGCGGATCAACTCCATCGCCGGCATCGCCACCAAGGTGTCGCCAAGCTGGCCAGTCCGGAAAACGAGCGCCACCGGAGGCGAAATGTCCTGGCCGAAGACATGCGCTCCCGTGAAACTTTTATATACGGTGGCGGACCAGCCGCGCATTCCGCGGGGCGCGCTCGAACTTCCTTTTTCCGGCGCGAGCCAGTCGCGCACGGGGGTCACAAAGCCGGTTTTCTTCCGCTCCAGCACCGCGCGCGGCAACGGATCGTCCGGCGTCGACGCCATGTCCCGCTTTCCCGGCGCCTCCCCCGAATGCCGCAGGTGCGCAGCCGTCCGGAACAGCTCGATATCCACCAGGGGAAGGCGGATTTCCAGGGAGTGCGCCATGCCGGCCCAGTCGGCGTCGCGCAGCAACTGGTTGCGCATGTACCAGGCGGTTTCGAGCGCCTGGACCCGCTGACGCCCGCCTTCTATTCCCGCGGCCGATTGCTCGAGGCGGGACAGCGTCTGCAGTTCCCCCCAACCTTCGCGCACCATTTCGCCGTCCAGAATTCCAGGCAATTCCCATGGCATGAACATTCCGCGCCGCAAGAGGTACGCGCCGCCATAGGTGCCACCGTACTCGAGCAGGCCGGCGTATTTGGGTGAGGTGAAATGCTTGAGGACCGGCGCGCAAACGGCACGAAACCCCCGACCCAGTCGGGGGATAGTCGACAGCGGAGAAAGGGCTTCGACCACCCTTGGTATCTGCCTGAACGAGGGATAGCCGCCAAACATCTCATCCCCGCCGAGCCCGCTGAGCGCGACCTTGAGCCCAGCCTCGGCCGCGACCTTGCTGATGAAATAGCTGTTCACGCCGTCAATCGACGGCTGGTCCATTGCGAACATCAGTCGATCGTATTCGCTGCGGAACTGGTCCCTGGTCACCCGTCGCGTCTGGTGGCTGGTCTGGTACTGTCTGGCGACCAGCGCCGCAAGTGGCGCTTCGTCATTCTCTCCGCCTTCGAACTCCCCGAACCCCAGGGTGACCGTGCGCAGGTCAGCGCCGGTGGACTCCCGCGCGAGTGCCGTGATGGTGCAGGAGTCGAGCCCGGCCGAGAGGAACACGCCGACCGGCACATCCGCGATCATGTGGTGACTCACGCTGTCCGCAAGGGCGGTCCGCAGGCGTTCGCGCATCTCGTCGCGCGTGCAGGCAAGCGGGGTTTCGCCGGCCTCGGCGAGTTCTCCCGAAACGCTGAAGAACCGCCGCTCGTTCCTGCGGCCCGTCGAACCGATCCACAGGGTCGAACCCGCAGGCAGGGCGCGGACGCCTTTGTAGAGCGTGTACGGCTCGGGCACATGCCCCCAGAGGAAGAAGCCTACATGGCCGGCGGGCTCGGGACTGGTATCGACGACACCGCCGCCGAGCAGGGCCTTCACCTGCGACGCGAAGCGCACGGCGCCGCCATCGTCTGCGCAATACAGCGGCTTGATCCCGAACGGATCGCGCGCGAGGAACAGCCCGTGCCTGCGCTCATCCCAGATCGCGAACGCATACATGCCCCGCAATACATCGACCATCTGCGCGCCGCGCTCGGCATAGAGGTGAAGCAGGACTTCCGTGTCGCTACCGGATTGAAAACGGATGCCTTTCACCTCGAGTTCACGCCGCAGTTCAAGGTAGTTGTAGATTTCGCCGTTGAACGTGATACGAAGCTGGCCGTCCAGTGTGGCCATCGGCTGGGTGCCAGTGGGCGTCAGGTCGATGATGGCGAGGCGGCGGTGGGCGAGGCCGACCCGATTGTCCGGAGATATCCAGAGGCCGGCACCATCCGGGCCACGCGGGATCATGGTATCGCGCGTTCGAAGCAATTCCTCGCGGTCTACGGGCGAGGCCGCAGGATCGTAGGCGAAGATCCCTGCTATGCCGCACATAAGTGAGCTTCAAGAACAACCCTCAGCCGAGATACCGCGGGCGAGGAAAAACTCAATTCCGCTTCATCCTGACCAACAGAAACGTACCCAGTCGCAGCCGGTCGGTGACAAAACGGGTTAATGCATCTGGAAGATACTCGGTCAGTGATGACTTGAGCCGCCCGCTCGGCAGCGGGAGTGCATCCGGCTTCTGGCCCGTTACCCACGCTTTTTCAATCGTGAACAGATCGCCGGCCAGACGCGAAAATTCTTCGATCGAAAAATACCTCGCCAGCGCTCCGTCCGTAGCCGCCTGATTGATCTGGTGAATGTCGCCGATATTCCAGAACTCCCCACGCAGAAGCCCCCGCGCAATGCCGTTGATGAGGTAGTACTGAATGAACGACCGGTAGTACACCATCACGGTGGCGCGACCACCCGGGCGCAGGACGCGATGCATTTCCCGCAGCACATTCCTGGTATTCGCCGAGTGATGGATCACCCCCCAACTCCAGATGAAATCGAATGCGTTGTCTGGAAATGACATGGCTTCGGCATCCATCTGCTGAACAGTGCCTGCCAGTCCGGCCAGATCAAACCGCTTTCTGGTGGCCTCACAGGCCGCTCGCGTCAGGTCGATTCCGGTGAAGGACTTCGCGTGGCTGGCGATGAGTTGGGCGTGAGTTCCCTGGCCCACCCCGATTTCGAGCACGTCGAGTTCTTTCAACGCGGCATACGGGATCAGCGATTCAAACGGCCGATCCTTCCATGGCAGATAGTGCCTGACCGCGTCCAGGAAACGGTGGTCGACCTCCTCGTAGTACGCCTTGGTCCCGGGCTGGCTTTTGATCGATGCGCGCCAGTCGTAGCGCATCGGGGTTTTCTCCCACCACGACTTGTTGGCGTCCTGCCAGCGCTTGGCGGTTTCGCCGTTTTCCGGGAGTTGTACCGGATCTTCAAAGCCGGCAGCCTTGTTCCTGAATGCGTTGCTGTCAAAGTTATCGGGCATTCGAGTCATTCTTAAAGTACGCGATGGTCTTCATGAGGCCTGCCTCCAGCGCCACCCCCGGCTCCCACCCCAGCACCGATTTCGCCAGCGCGATGTCGGGCTTCCTTTGCACCGGATCGTCGCTCGGCAACGGATGAAACTGGATCTTCGATTTCGACCCGGTCAACGCGATGACCTTCTGCGCGAGTTCCAGGATCGTGAACTCTCCCGGATTGCCGATGTTCACCGGCCCGGTGAAGTCATCTGCCGGTCGCCATGAGGCGCACCATCGCCTCGATCAGGTCGTCCACGTAGCAGAACGACCGGGTCTGCTTGCCTTCGCCGAAAATCGTGATCGCCTCCCCCTTCAGCGCCTGCACGATGAAGTTCGACACCACCCGCCCGTCGTTCGGGTGCATGCGCGGGCCGTAGGTGTTGAAGATCCGCGCGACCTTGATGCGTCAGCTTGTACTGGCGGTGGTAGTCGAAGAACAGGGTCTCGGCGCAGCGCTTGCCTTCGTCGTAGCAGGAGCGGATCCCGATCGGGTTCACGTGGCCCCAGTAGCCTTCGGTCTGCGGGTGCACCTGCGGGTCGCCGTAGACCTCGCTGGTCGAGGCCTGCAGGATCTTCGCCTTGGTGCGCTTGGCCAGGCCCAGCATGTTGATCGCGCCGTGCACCGAGGTCTTGGTGGTCTGCACCGGGTCGAACTGGTAGTGCACCGGCGAGGCCGGGCAGGCCAGGTTGTAGATCTCGTCGACCTCCACAAACAGCGGGAAGGTCACGTCGTGGCGGATGAGTTCGAAGTGCGGGTTCGGCAGCAGGTGGGAGATGTTGTCCTTGGTGCCGGTGAAGAAGTTGTCGGCGCAGAGCACGTCGTCGCCCGCCTCGAGCAGGCGCTCGCACAGGTGGGAGCCGAGAAATCCTGCGCCGCCGGTGACGAGGACGCGCTTGCGGGTGCTGTAGGTTCGCATGGGGATCAGGGTGGGGTTATTGCTGCCACATTTCTAGCGGAGTCCGCTCTGGGCGCGGGTTTCGGGGCGGATTGTTGCCATCTGGCGCGGGCGATAGTCGGTCGCGGCTTGCAGGATGTGGTCAAGGTAGTCCGGGAGCCGGCTCTCCTTCATACGGGACGTGCCTCGGTAAGCACCTGATGGCGGAATTTCAACGGAAGGTCGCCGGGGGTAACAACATCAACCGGCACGCCGAGCAATCGCTCCAACTCGACTTGCAGCCCCCCGAGATCGAACAACGTCGCGCCAGGCAGCGCGTCGACCAGCAAGTCCAGGTCGCTGCCGTCTCTGTCGGTCCCGTGAAGTACTGAACCGAAAATACGGGGGTTGGCCGTGCGAAAGCGGCCGGCGGCGTTGCGCACGGCATCGTGTCTTTCGGCCAAGGCGATCGAAGGTTTCATGTGCAACGAAGATCCGAAAAAAGGGCAGCGAATAACCTGATTATCATTCTACGTCCTGCGATTGGCGGCACCGAGTCATCGCAAACGAAGCTGCCCGCCATGCCGCACGCGCACGATTCACCACGCGCCCTCAGACAGCATGGAGCACAGCATCGCGGAAATAGATGCGAGCCGAAAAATCCTGCGCCGCCGGTGACGAGGACGCGCTTGCGGGTGCTGTAGGTTCGCATGGGTTCAGGGTGGGGTTATTGCTGCCACTTTTCTAGCGGAGTCCGCTCCGGGCGCGGGTTTCGGGGCAGATTGTTGCCATCGAGAAGATCCGGCCGGTCTGCCGCAGCCGCGCCCGCCAAGGTGCGGGGGCCGATACGCCCGCTTCATGTGCGGGATATTCGAGTCGACCCGTTCAATTCGAACCCGGTGAATTGCGGTTCGCCAGCTCTGTGACCCGTTTGGCGACTTCATGCTTGGACTGCCGCAACAATCTGATTTCGGACTCGGTCAGCGCTCGGGGTATAGAGCAGGTAACGTGCTTCAGACTCTGTAAGGCAGTCAAAGCCGAATCCGAACCGCTCAGGCCACCGGTTTTCGAGTTCTTGTCCATGTTTATTTCTCAATTCCCGGATCAGTGAATCGGCTCGAAGTTGTGCACCTTTATTTCCGCGTCCGGAAACTTTGCCACGAGTTGCAGCTCACCGCCCAGGGCGCGGATGTATTCGCGCAAGGTGCTTGCGTACATGTCTTCCCGGTTTTCGAGCCTGGAGATGGCCACTTGCTCCACGTTAAGCGCACGCGCAAGCTCGACCTGCGTGACATTGCGGCTTTTGCGAATGTCCTGAAGCTGCATTTCAAGCAGCATTGCCTGCGCCCGGGCTGCCGCCCGGGCCTGCGCGTCCGGGGACATCCGTGCGCGAAGCGTACTGAATTTCTTAGCCATCGATCTGCCCTTCCTTTCCAAGTTCCGCCAGGTGCTCGTCGTAGCAGCGGTCCGCAATGGGTACGAACACGTCGTACCATCGGTTGTCCCCCGTCTTGTTGCCCCCGATCAGCAGGATCGCGGATCGCCGTGGATCGAAGGCATACAGGATTCGATAAGGCCGCCCATCTTGTTGAAAATGAATATCACCAGTGCGACCGAGTCCGTAGCCCTCGTCGTTCGCGCGGACGCTCACGCCGTTTTGGCTGAACGTATTTCTTCAAAGCTGATCGATATCTTCTTGCCGACGGCCTTTGCCGCTCTGGCGACCGTGGACAGCGTGACCGACGGATTCGCGGGATCGAGCAGACGATCGAGCTGGGTGCGGCTCGTGCCCATCCGGCGCGCCATTTCGCTCTTGGTAACGTGAGTTTCGGCCATCGCCTGTTCGATCATGCAAGCCAGCACTTTCTTGATCGCAGCCGCCTGCACTTCCTCGAAAATGTCCTCTTCCCGGAGGAACTCGTCAAAGTCCGATCCTATGTACCGGTTGCTCATTTCGACCCTCTCATTCGTTTCAATCGATCCTTCGCCAGATCCAGATCCGGTTTCGGTGTCTTCCTGTCTTTCTTGATGAACCCATGCAGCAGTACCATCATGCCGTCGCCCCCCGGGCGAACCGCCTTCGCGGCGCCAACAACGAACAACACGCGCGCAATACGATTCGCCAGCCTGGGTCCGTTCTTGACTGCCTTATCGGATTCAGATTGTACCATTTTAGGTACGCAACCCTTCGATTTGTTCGCTACTCGTGCGAGGCTCTGGCTCGTTCGCGCGGCTTACGGGGCGAAACCGCGGAATTCGGCGATAGCCGATTCTGAGCACCGCCTCTTCCTCTGAACTGCTCTTTGGAAGTACTGCGCTTCGCCGCACTCAGGGACTGTCAGGACGCGAGAGGCAGTTCCTTCTCCTCGGAGCGCCAGGCTGCATAGGTCAGCGCTTCCAACACATCTTCCCTCTCTATGTAGGGATACGCGGCCAGCACTTCATCGATCGTCTTGCCGGAGGCCATCAATCCCACCAAGGTGCCCACGGTTACCCGCATGCTCCTGATGCAGGGTTTGCCGCCCATGATCCGAGGATCCATCGTAATCCGGCTCAATTTTTGCACGGGCACCCTCCGCGTCGATTCAATTTGATACTAGCATGGCCCGGGTAGGCGGCATCGTTCCGCGCTGTTGCGTCGTGCTTCGATGCGGTTGATGCCATGAGGCCCCTGTTGAACTGCGCGCTTGCGGGTGCTGTAGGTTCGCATGATGTGATTCCGCCTCGGTCAGTCCCGGGTGATTGCTGCCACTTTTGACGCAAGGTCCGCTCTGGGCGTGGCTTCCATGGCAGATTGCTGCCACCGTAAAGCATCAGAACCCGAGCTCCCTGGACGCGTTTTCTCTCACGCCATCGGCTTGTTCGCGCGCGCTCCAGCGGGCGTGCCACTCTCGCCATTGCGCCGCGATTCCCATGGCTTTCGCCAGCCTGGCGAGCCGCGGTTGGCTCATCCCCCGAAGCTGGAGATCGGGTGGCGGTGGCGGGAGCCGGCTGCGCACCGAAGCGCCAAGGTATATCCAGTCGAGCAAGGCCCGCTCGGGCGTGGCGCGCGGATAGCTGTAGTGCAGATCCTGCACGTCCTCCACCCGGGTGGCGCCCGCCTCGAACAACCTGTGAGGCATGGCGTAGAACCTGAAAGGCCCCGCAGCGGTGTCACGTTCCCCCACTTTTGGGGGCGCCATGCCGGGCACCTGCGGCAGCACGCAGGTGACGGTGTCGCCGAAGTTGTTCAGGGCGCCCGAGCGCTCGAGCACCCAGGCGAGGCTCACCACGGCGCCGCGCCGAAGGTATTGCGCAGCCTCTGCGGCATGCACGGCTGGGCCTGCCAGGCGGTTGAGGTAAACCCCGCGTGTGACGGGCTGCAGTGCGCCGGTTGCCGTCAACGCGCGGACCCAGCGGGTGAGCGTCGCCGCGGATGGACGTGCCTGTACACCCACCCCGAGGCTGGCTTCGAGGTCCTGCGTCGTGACCACGTGGGGGGCGTCGAAGGTCAGCAGGGCCTTCTCCAGCACCTGCCTGCCGGTGTTCTTCATTGCGCCTCGGCCAGCCAGGCATCGACCGTTTGTGCAACCTTCAGGCACATGTCCTCCCAGGCGGCCGCATCGAAGGTGCCCCGCACCGAGACCGGCAGATAGGGGAGAACTTCTTCGTTGGCCCGGTCCCACCCGATGGCGCTTGTTCTTTCGATCGTTCGTCCGGCAATCGCCATCAACCAATCGTGTTGCGCTCGCGCGAGCAGCGCCACGGGATTCGCGCCCTGGGCAATGAGGTCGCTCAGGTCGAAGATGTCCCGCGGCACGCTCCGGTTGTCGGAGTGCAAAGCGGCCACTTTGGAGGCGGCCATGGCGTGTGCATTGAAGCTGCTTACGCCAAACTGCGTCATGCGATAGGCCATCGGTGGCACGAGATTCAGGCGAACCAGGTATTCGGGCGGAGGCAGGCCCCGGCCCGAAATCTCGACCTCGAAATGAACGGGCGCCCCGGTTTCTTTCAGGGTGGCGGCAAGCGAGGCGCGGAGCGTGGTTCGCGTGTCCTTGGTGATCGACACGCCGGGCGCCTGCAGTGTCGAGGCCAGGGCCGCGGCACGCAGCGCTGCAGGAAGCGCCTTGCGCAGGCTGTCGTTCGACAAGGAAGTGTCCCGCTCGAAGTCGATGTCCTTGGTCAGCCGCAAACTGCCGAATAACGCGCGCATCGCCATCCCACCCTTGAGGTAGAGGCGCGCGCTGTAGCGCGTGGCGAGGGCGCGCAGCAGCCCGACCTGGCACCGGTCGATGGCGCACAGGCTGGCCGAGAACCCTTCCGAGGCGGGATCGTACATATTCTGTAATAATCATATATTGAGCATTACAGAATATACAAAACGCCGCCATCCGGCAAGGTAGAGGCCGTTCCGCGCTTGCGGGTGCTGCAGGTTCGCATGGTGTGATTCCGCCTGGGTCAGTCCCGGGTGATTGCTGCCACTTTTGACGCAAGGTCCGCTCTGGGCGTGGCTTCCAGGGCAGATTGCTGCCAATACAGTCTCTCGTCAAGGCAAGCTGCCCGGCCACGCTACCGCCCTGCAAGGCCGTTCCGGCACCTCGCATCGTGGTTACTGCACGCCCCGAACCGCAGGCGATTGAGCTAGGCCGCGGGCACCAGCCAGTCGCGCGAAACCTGCACCTTGTTCAACTTGCCGAGCAGCTCGAGCAGCACGCAGGCGCGCTCGAGACCGGATTCCATTTCGAACACGCCCTCCAGCCCGGCGAACGGCCCGGCGCGGAACGCCACGCGCGCACCGGGCGCGAACGGGCTGCGCCGCGCAAGCGTGCCGTCGGCGGGGTCCTGCCTTGCGCGCAAGGATTCGATCACGCCCCCGGGGACAACGGCGGGCTGGGCGCCAAAGCGCACCAGGCCGCATACGCCCTGCGTGGAGCGCACCGGGGCGAGGCTCTGGCGCGCATCCACCGTGGCCACGAACAGGTAGCGCGGGAACAGCGGCTCCACGCTGTCGGCCCAGCGGCCGGCGCGGCGGCGCTGCACGGCAAGGCGCGGCAGGAACACCCGGTAGCCCTGGCGGAGGAGGTTCTCCTCTGCGAGGGCTTCGCGGCGCGGCTTGCACAACACGGCGTACCAGGGGCTCATCGCGGCTTGCGCGCAGCGGGCCGGGCGGGTGCGCCGGCCACGGAGAGCTCGCTTTGCGCAGCGGCGAGTTCGCGCTCCAGCAACGCGATCTCGACTTTGAGGGTTTCGTATTCGGCCATCTTGCGCTGGAGGAACTGCAGCGTGATCGTGGCCTTGCTGTCGATCCCGCGCGGGGTCAGCACATACAGGTAGCCGAGCTTGTTGCGGCTGTTCTTGAAATTGCGCGCCTTGACCAGGCCCTTGTCGATCAGCGCGTTGAGGCAGTAATTGATCTTGCCCACGCTGGCGCCGAGCTCGCGCGCGAGGTCGCGCTGGCTGAGCTCGGAGCGGGTCTCGAGCAGCCTCAGCAGGCGAAAGTGGGTGTCTTCCATGGGGCGGTACGCTTGCGTTCAAGGGTTGAACGCAGACTAAACGGCATGCACACCGGGTGTCAATCGGCCGATGGGACTAGGCACCGCGCTGCGGTCACCCTGCCGCGGCACCGGCCTATGTTACTTTCGTCGCAGTGAAGACGATCTTCCTCAACCGCTACTTCCATCCGGATATCTCGGCCACCAGCCAGATGCTCTCGGACCTGGCATTTCATCTCGCCGCGGAAGGCGTCGCGGTGCATGTGATCGCCAGCCGGCAGCGCTACGACGATCCCGGCGCGCTGTTGCCGGCACACGAAACGTTGCGGGGCGTCACGGTGCACCGCGTCTGGACGAGCCACTTCGGCCGTGCACATCTTGGCGGCCGCGCGCTGGATTACCTGTCGTTCTATGTGTCGGCGTCGCTCGCGCTCGCGGGCCTGGCGCGGCGCGGCGATGTGGTGGTGGCCAAGACGGATCCTCCGCTGATCTCGGTGCCGGCCGCGTTCGTCGCCCGGCTGCGCGGTGCAGTGCTGGTGAACTGGCTGCAGGACGTGTTCCCCGAGGTGGCCGAACGCATGGGCGTGCGGCTGGCGCGCGGGCCGGCCGGCGCGCTGATCCGTCGGCTGCGCAATTGCTCGCTGCGCAGCGCGGCGGTGAACGTGGCACTCGGCGAGCGGATGGCACGCGAGGTGCGCGCACTTGCCGGCCTCGAAGTAGCCCGGGTTGCGGTGATCCACAACTGGGCAGACGGCGAGGCGATCCGCCCGATTGCACGTGCCGGGAATCCGCTGCGCGCAGCCTGGGGGCTCGAAGACACGTTCGTGCTGGTCTACTCGGGCAACATGGGACGCGCGCACGAGTTCGCGACCATGCTCGATGCGGCCGATCTTCTGAAGGCGCGTACGGAGATCGTGTTTCTTTTCATCGGCGGCGGACACTTCCGCGGCTGGATAGAGGCCGAGGCCCGACGGCGCGGGCTTGCGAATGTCCGCTTCCAGCCCTATCAGCCCCGCGAGCAGCTGGCACAGAGCCTCGGCGTGGCCGATGCGCACCTCACCTGTCTCCTGCCGGCGATGGAAGGCCTGATCGTGCCGAGCAAGCTGTATGCGATCCTCGCCTCGGGGCGTCCGACCCTGCATGTGGGCGATCCGGCGGGCGAAGTTGCCGGACTCCTTGAAGCTTCAAACTCGGGCCGCAGCGTGCGCAGCGGCGATGCGGCGGCGCTCGCCGCAAACATCGAGGAACTCGCTGCGTCGCCCTCGACGTGTGCCGAGCTCGGACGCAATGCGCGTGCGGCGTTCGACGCGCACTACGCGCAGCCCATCGCGTTCGCACACTGGGCGCGGCTGCTGGGGCAGGTCGGGCAAGGGTAGGTCACGGCGGATCCAGCCGGACGCAGCCGGTCAGGACATTACTGCGGCACGGACGGCTCGCGCAACCGGTGCCGCCTGAATACCCGCTCGCTTGCAAAGCAGTACCCGGCGAGCACCACGAGGTAGGCGTAGAACATCACGTAGCCCGGCACGCCGTTCTTTTCTGCGACCAGCCCGATCACACTCGCCGCGAGTGAAAGCCCCGCCATCGCCAGCACGGTCTGCGTGGTCGAGAGGCCCGCACCCAGCAGCAGGTGGTGCAGGTGCTCGCGATCGCCCTTGAACGGGCTCCTGCCGCGCAGCACGCGGCGGATCATCACGCACAGGGTGTCCCCCAGCATGATGCCGAGGATCCAACCGGCGCTGACGGCGTTCAACGCGGCCGGTTCGGCGTTATGGAGGCGGATCGCGCACCAGGCGAGCAACAGTCCGAGGAAATGGCTGCCGGTATCGCCCATGAAAACCACGGCGCGGGGCCGCGAGGGGGTGCGCGCGTTGAAGCACAGGAACCCGGCGGTGACACCTGCGGCAACGCAGGCAACGGCGAAGACCGTGGTCTCCCCGGACATCGCGGCGAGCACGCCGAACACGAGGAACCCCAGCAGGCTGAGCATGCCTGCCAGGCCGTCGATGCCATCGACCATGTTGGCCGCGTTCATCACGCCGACGATCGCAAACACGGTCAGCGGTACGCTCCAGAGTCCGAGCGTGAACACCTGCGCAGACAATAACTGCCCGAGCTGGGTCAGCACCGCGCCATGACCGAAGGCGATCAGCGCGACCGCGGCGGCAATCTGGAAAGCAAACTTGATCGAGGAACGCAGCTCGTGCAGGTCGTCGAAAATTCCGCCGATGAGCACGATCGCGGTGGCACTCAGCAGTCCGAAACTCAGCACGAGGGTTCCGGTAAACGAGACCAACAGATAGATCGCGATAAAAACCACCCCCATGACCAGGCCGCCGATCAGGGGGATCTCGCCATCGTGCACCTTGCGACCGTTGGCGATATCCACCAGCCCCCAGGCGGGCGCAACCCGCAGCAATGGCGGAATTGCGAGCAGAGTGAGCGCAAAAGCGCCCAAAAAGCCGAGTATTTCGATCATTCGGATGGCCGATGCAGGCGGCGATGTAAGCAATGGTCAACGCACCGGTCAGTTGCGTTGACCCAACTGGCACCAGCGACTAGGATTGCCGGCTCATGAAGGCCCGCACCCACATTTTTCCGCACTGCCCTCCGCATCATTTGCGCAGGGCGGTCTTTGCGGTCGCCATCGCCTGCGCTTCGCTGGCCGGCCATGCCGCAGCGGATCCCTATGTGCATGTTTCGGGGCAGACAGACGCCCCCGCGCGCCTGACCCCGCGAGCACCCGGCATGCAGGTGGCCCTGATACCCGCGGCCGCTCTCGTCGAGGGCGCGAATCCGGACATCGATAAACTCCTCTCCAAGCCCGCCGACCTCTGGGAGCGCATCCGGCTTGGTTTTGCAATGCCCGACCTCGATCGCGCACGCGTCGCTCAGCAGACGGCCTGGTACGCGGCCCGACCCGAGCTCGTGCAAAGCATCGTGGGGCGTGCCGGCAAATACCTGCATTTCATCGTCGACGAGGTCGAGCGCCGCGGGCTGCCGACCGAGCTCGCGCTGCTGCCTTTCATCGAGAGCGGATTCAACCCGCAGGCGCAGTCCCCGGCGCAGGCCTCCGGCCTGTGGCAGTTCATCCCCGAGACGGGCGCAAAGTACAAGCTCACGCAGAACGCGCTCTACGACGGCCGCCGCGACGTCGTCGCCTCGACCAATGCGGCCCTCGACTACCTCGAATTCCTCTATGCGTTCAACGGCCGCGACTGGCATCGCGCACTGGCCTCCTACAACTGGGGCGAGGCGGCGGTTGCGCGTGCCGTCGAGCGCAACCGCGCGCGCGGGCTGCCCGTGGCCTACGCGAGCCTCACGCTTCCCGGCGAGACGCGCGACTACGTGCCGCGCCTGCTGGCGATCAAGAACATCGTCAAGGATCCGGCGGCCTATGGCATCACGCTCAATGAGCTGCCGAACGAGCCGGTTTTCGGCGTGGTGCAGATCGCGCACGACATCGACCTCACGCTGGCTGCGAAGCTTGCACAGACACCGCTGAATGATTTTCTTGCCCTCAATCCGGGCTTCAGCGGCCGGCACGCGCCGGGCGCCTCGGGAGTGGGATTGGTGGTCCCGCTCGACAAGGAAGACATCTTCAAGGTGAATCTCGAGCAGCATCGCGAATCTCTCGTAGAGCAGGCTCGCAAACACCGGCCTTCCGGCAAGAAGCTGCCGAAGTCCGCGCAGCGCCCTCGACTCTAAAAAAAACGCTCTGCCGATCGGCAGAGCGTCTTGTTTTCAGCCAACTCTACGGAACGGTGTCTCAGGGCGTCGACGTCGACGGGCTGGCATTGCTTTGTCCGCCACCGCCACCGGAACCCGTACTGCCTGCCCCGGTCGTGCCTGAACCGGCACCAGACCCCGCGCCCGAGCCCGACCCCGAGCCCGAACCCGATGCACCACCCGTTACTCCGCCGCCATCTCCGGCGGCCTTAAGGGCTGTTTCCGCTGCCTTTATGGCCGCGTCCAAACTGGCCTGTGCGGCAATCTTCGCTGCAGCCAAGTCCTTTTCCGCCTTGTCGAGTACGTCTTGTGCCGCCTTCTTCTTGGTAGCGTCCGTTTCCGCGTCCACCTTTTTCTTCGCTTCCTGCTCAGCCTGTTCGGCCTTCTTCTGCTTGTCCGCGTCGATTACCGCCTTTGATGCGGCGAGGAGTACCGTCGGATCGCTTTTCGGCACATCTTTGGCAAACGCCGACGTAATGGCATTCTGAAACCCGGCAGGTGCCTGCGAGAACGTCCCGGAGTTTCCGTTCGACGACAGGAAGGTATTGGTGCCGATATCCTTTACGCCCTGCGGGGAACTCAGCCACGCCCCGCCGTCTTTCACTGCGGCGGAGACCAAGGCGCCGGCTCGTTCAGCAAAGACGTCCGAGCCGCGAATACCGATCGTGACGTTGCCCGCCATCAGCTTGAAGGAATCGTGGTTGGTCGCGCCGATCACGCCGGTGATAAAGCGCAGGCCGCCGGAAATCAGGTTGAACACCGCGCGGCTCGCGCTGACGTTTTTCTTGTCGTAGGAATAGTCGGCGATACCGAAGGCGCTTTTTTCGCGCAACACCATCACCTGGCCGTCCTCGAATTTGACGGTCGCGCCGGCACCGGCGTCGGTGCGGATCGTGTCGCCGTTGTCGACCAGGTCGCCGATATGCAAGGGCTTGCTCGCGCCGGCCTTGCTGGTAACCGTAACTTTTCCATTCAGATCATGGACATAGCCGGACGCGGCAAATGCGGGGGCGGAGATCGACAGCAGTAAGGCAATGGAACTTGCAAGGACTGCGCGCAGCATGGCTTACCCCACCTCGTATGGATTTATCCGAGGATACGCGTATGCAATGAAATTCTCAACCGTACCAATGGCCTAGTCGAGTTTGCTGCACGTGCGTCAAATCCGGCTTGTACCCCCTCCCCTTACAAGCAGGCGAGGGCACGCTTGCTGCGCGCCACGCCTGGGGTCGCACACAGCACGTTCAGCCCGCCGGTGCGCCGTGCAAGGTCGAACAGCCGGTCAGCCCGGTGCTTCAACCCGCGCTGCAAGTTCGCCTGGATCGTAGCGCGCGTTGTGGCCGGTAGTTGCTTCCAATTGCGAAAACCGATATCGGCCAGTGCGAGCTGTACGTCGGGCTCCCAGGGCCCGAGCAGGGCTGCGCGCGCAATTGCCTGTTGGAACTCGGCATCGAGCGCCCCCTGCCGCGATTTCACTATGGCGATGTTTGCCCAGGTGTAGGGCGAGGTGGGCCGCACGCGCAGGCTGCGGCGCAGGTAGTCGAGCGCCAGCTTGAGCTCGGCCGGGACGGCGGGACTCGTGGCGGGCAGGCGCTGGGTGCGAATTTCGTGCAGCCGGCCGAGGTCTTCGGTCAGGCCGGCATCGCCAGGCGTGAGTGCGAGTGCCCGCTCCAGACGGGACTGTGCCTGCTGCCAGTCAGCCTCGTTCAGCTTCAGGCGCTGCGCGCCGGTGTCCCAGGCCAATAGCGTGACCCTGCCCTGCAACGCGAGCAGGTCGGCCCAGCCGTGAGTCAGGGACACCCATCCGAGCTGCGCCAGAACCACAATCCCCGCCGTTACCACCACCGATTTGTACCGAAAGCCTTCCATCAGCGCATGCCCTTGAATGGATCGCCCAGCACCGTGTCCAGCGGTGGCAGGCCGACCACCTTCTGCAGCACCGCTTCCGCGCCCTTGTGGCCAAGCGCCGCGGCACGCGCGTAATAGTCTCTCGCCCGGGCGAAGTCCGCTGTTGTTCCCAGCCCGCGATCGTACAGATTGCCGAGACGAAACAGCGCTTCGGGGTCGTTTGCGGCTGCGGCCTTTTCATACCAGGAAAGGGCCTCGGCGGGCGCGGCTGCGACCCCGGTGCCGGTTTCCAGCAGGATCCCCAGCTGCAGTGCTGCGGCCAGATTGCCCTGGTCCGCAGACTTGCGATACCAGCTCGCCGCCTCGCCCAGCACCGCCTTGTCGCCGGCGGCGAATTTCTGGCGCAGCCGCGCGAGGCGGTACTGCGCCTCTGAGTGACCCTGCACTGCGGCCTGCCAGTACCACGGTTCCGCGTTCCTGCCCTGCGCGTCTGCATAGTCGCCGGCGCGGAACGCCGCTTCGCGATCGCCGCGCACGGCGGCACGGCGAAAATACTCGGCCGCCTTGGTTGTATCTTTTTCGACTTCGCCGCCCTTGTCGTACAGGTCCGCGAGCATGCGCATGGCATCGAGCTGCCCGCGCGCGGCGGCCTTCTCCAGCCATTGCACCGCTTGCGCGGGATCGCGCCGCGGATTCGCCACCAACAGCAGAATGCGCGCGGCGGCCATGTCGGCCTCCGCCACCTGCGCGCGGGCTGCGTCGACATAGAGTGCCGTCGCCTGCGCCAGGTCTCCCTGCGTTTCCAGCAAATGCCCAAGCGAGAGCCCGGCCAGTGCCAGCCCGCCGGCAAGCGCGCGTTTGTACAGATCGATCGCGGCGGCCGGATCTTTCGCCGTGCCGCTTCCCGCGGCGACCAGTTTGGCGAGGTTGAACTGCGCCGTCGGCAGCCCCTGCGCGGCGGCCTTGCGATACCACTCGGCGGCCTGCGCGGGATCCTTCGCGACTGCCGTGCCCTGCTCGTAGAACCAGCCCAGGTTGGTCTGCGCGCGCGCACTCCCGGCCTCTGCGCCGCGCCGGTACCAGGCGAGCGCGCGCTCGGTATCGGCCGCGGTGCCCGTGCCGTGCTCGAAAAAGTAACCGAGCATGTTGCAGGCCTCCGCATGGCCCCGGCCCGCGGCGCGTTCCATCAGCTTGAACGCCTGCGCCGCATTGCGGGCGAGCCCGCGGCCTTCGTGGATCATCATGCCGAGTGCAAACTCGGCTTCTGCGTCCTGCGTCTTCCGGGCGCGCTCGATCAGGGCCTCGAGGGCCGCACGGTCGCCGCCGGAGGCGCGCTCGGCCAGCGCGCGCACCGGTTCCTGCGCAGGCTTCTGCGTCTGCGCAGCCAGACGCGGCGGCAACGCGCCAAGCGTGCAGAGTAATGCTGCGCAAAGCGCTGTGCGAATATTGGAAGGACGCGTCGTGTTCATCGGGAGTTCCGATTCTACGCAGTCTGTGCACGCAGCCCGTGCAATCGGACTCGACGCCGGACGCGCAACTGAAGTACCGTAAGCACAGGGGGAGGTGTCGTGCGCGCAGGGTTCCTGAATTCACGCCGGGCGGGTCTGGGAATGCGTTGGCCGATGTGGCTCATGTGCCTGCTGCTCGTGCTGCCGCTCGCAGGCACCGCTGCGAACGCGAAGAAAAAAAAGGCTGCCCCCGCGAAAAAAACAGCACCCGCAGTGCGTGCGGCGGAAAAAACCACTCCGGCGCCGACACTCAGCGCTGCGCCGCCCCTCGGCGCTGCGCCATCCCACGTCGAGCTGAAGGCGCGGCTCGCCTGGGCGCAGAAGGAAGCCGAAGGCCTGCGCGCGATCGTGGCAAAGAATCCGCAGGATGCGGCTGCGCGCACCCTGCTCGCTTCGCTCGCGGTGGTGGCGACCCGCGACCTCGAGCGTGCGCTCTCTGTCGGGGACATCGAGTCAGCGACGGGCCTGCGCGAACTGGTCAAGGGCAAGCTCTTCGACACCCGCTGGCGCCTGGGCAACATGGGCCGGCAGGGCGATGGCGCGGGCTTCTTCTCGCTGGCGGTGATGTCGCTGCACGGCATCCTCGACCCACGCGATCCCGAGACTGCCTGCCAGCTGTTCACCTCGGCATGGGACAAGGGCGAACTCGAAGCGGCCTACCGGTTGTCTGCCTGCACCGCCGACCACGCGAATTCGGCAGCGCTGCTGCAATCAGCCGCGGATGCCGGCCATGCCGCGGCACGCGAAGATCTCGGCCGTCGCTGCCTCGAAGCCCAGCCGCGCGATGTGGCCTGCGCCGCGAAGCAGATTGCCGCAGCGGCCGCGGCCGGCCGCCCCTCGGCGAAAAGCCTGCTCGGCTGGATGAGCGCGCAGGGCGTGGGCATGACGGCCGATCCGGCGCGTGCGCAGGCACTGTACCTGGAGGCCGCGCAGGCCGGCGATCTCTCGGCGCTGAACAACCTCGGCGAACTCTACGAGAGCGGGCGCGGCGTGCCGGCCGACCCTGTCCAGGCTGTCGCCCGCTACCGCGAGGCCGCGGTAGCGGGCTTCGCGCCGGCACAGTTCAATCTCGGGCGCATGTATGCAGGCGGCACGGGCGTGACGCGCGATTTCGGCGAAGCACGCCGATGGCTGGACACTGCACTGAAGGCCGGGATACAGCCGGCGAAGCAACTGCTCGACTGGCTGGACACCCAGAGCAGAACAGCCGGGAGCAGCCCCGGCGGATCGGGACTGCGGCGCGAATAGCGCGCGCCGCGGCGCTTGTACTCGGTGTGCGACGCGGTGTCTGGCGCGTGGTCAGTCGCGCGGCGCACCGGTGCGGCTGGCGAGTATTCCCGCGCCGAGCTTCTCCTGAAAATCCGCGTAGGCCAGCCGCAGACCTGCTTCGAGCGTGGTTCCGGCTGTCCAGCCGAGGGATGCCAGGCGCGACACGTCGAGCAGCTTGCGCGGCGTGCCGTCGGGCTTGGTCGCATCGAAGGCCAGTTGCCCCTCGAACCCGACCACTGCGCGCACCTGTTCCGCCAGTTGGCGAATCGACAACTCCTTGCCACTGCCTACGTTGACCAGCGGCGCCTGCGCACTGTCCTCGCACAAGCGTGCGACCACATCTTCCGGCAGACACATCAGATGGATCAACGCATCGGCGGCATCCTCGGAATAGAGGAACTCGCGCAGCGGCGCGCCGCTGCCCCAGATCGAAACCTCGGCCGCGCCGCTCACGCGCGCCTCGTGGAATTTGCGGATCAGGGCCGGAATCACATGCGAGCCCTGCAGGTCGTAGTTGTCGCCCGGGCCGTAGAGGTTGGTCGGCATCGCCGCAAGGAAACGCGTGGCGTATTCGCGGTTGTAGCTCCAGCACATCTCCACGCCCGCGAGCTTGGCCATCGCGTAGGCGCGGTTGGTCGGCTCCAGCGGCCCGGTGAGCATGGCGTCCTCCCGGATCGGTTGCGGGCAGTCGCGCGGATAGATGCACGAGGAACCGAGGTAGAGCAGGCGCCGCGTCTTGTGGCGCCAGGCCTCGTCGATTACATGTGCCGCAATCAGCGTGTTCTCGCGGATGAACTCCGCGGGGTAGGTGTTGTTGGCGACGATCCCCCCGACCTTGGCGGCCGCGACGAACACGTACTCGGGCTGCTCGCGCTCGAAAAACGCGCGCACCGCAGAAGGGTCGAGCAGGTCGAGTTCACCGTGCGTGCGCAGGAGCAGGTTTGTGTAGCCGCCGGCTTCGAGGCGCCGCACGATGGCCGAGCCGACCAGACCGCGATGGCCCGCAACGAAGATCCGTGCGTCGGTTTTCATGCCGGCTCCGTTCCGCGCGTGATGTAGGGCGAGTCGGCGATGTTCCAGGCCGGAGGGGTTTCCATGCGAAAGATCTGGCGCAGGTGGACTTCGTCCGGCCCGTCGCCAATGCGCATCAGGCGCGCATAGGACAACGCATAGTGGATCGGCGCGTCGTCGGTGCCGCCCATCGCGCCGAACACCTGGATCGCGCGGTCCGCCACACGCTGCAGCATGTTCGGCACCGCCACCTTCACCAGCGACACTTCGCGCCAGGCGCCGTGATGGCCGTCCTTGTCGAGCAGCCAGGCGCACTTGAGCGTGAGCAGCTTGGCCTGCTCGAGTTCGACGCGCGATTCGGCCACCCAGCGCTGCACGGTGTCGTATTCGATTACCGTGCGGCCGAAGGCCTTGCGCTCCGCCGCGCGGGCGAGCATGAGTTCGATCATCAGTCCGGCCAGCCCGATCTGGCGCATGCAGTGATGCACGCGCGCGGGGCCGAGGCGTACCTGCGCGATCTTGAAGCCGTCGCCCTCCTCGCCCAGTCGATCCGCGACCGGCACGCGCACGTCCGTGAACTCGAGCTCGCCGATCGGCGCAACGTGGTCCCGGTTGCCCATCCAGTGGAGTTCGCGCACCAGCTTCACGCCGGGCGCATCCATCGGCAGCATCACGATGCTGTGGCGCCGGGTGCGCGCGGTCTTCTCATCGGCTTCCGACCCGGTCACGCCCATCAGCATGATCTGCGTGCAGCGCGGATGCGCGGCGCCGGTGGAGAACCACTTGCGTCCATTGACCACGTATTCGTCGCCGCGGCGCTCGAGCGTGGTCGCGATGTTGGTGGCGTCCGATGAGGCCACGTCGGGTTCGGTCATCGCAAAGCAGGAGCGGGTTTCGGCCGCGAGCAGCGGCGCGAGCCAACGCTTCTTCTGTTCGGCGTTCGCGCAGTTCTGCAGCGTGATCATGTTCGGCACGTCGGGCGCCTGGCAGTTGAATACCTCCGGCGCCCAGGCGATGCGGCCGAGGATCTCGCAGCAGCCCGCGTATTCGAGGTTGGACAGGCGGCTGCCCGGCTCACCCTCGGCAAGCTCAGCGATACGGTGG
>CAWJNP010000060.1:0-12170 GCA_963844255.1 uncultured beta proteobacterium | reverse complement strand
GGAGCCCGCACCGTCGCTGGCTGCCTCGGCGGAAGCGTGGATGTTGGCTGGGGGAAGCCACCACACTGTGCTCACCGATTCCAGCGAGTTTGGAAACCATCGAAGACTTCGCACGGATGGCCAGGTAGGAGCATGTGGTCATCGATGCGCACACCGAGATGCGCGCGTTCCGCCGTGAACTGCAGTGGTCTGCCGCCTACCATCGCCTCGCCGAACGACTGTAAGGGGAGCAGCTCTATGGATCAGGGTGCACGCACGCTACTGCGGACTCGTTGCGCCACTGATCGCGGCGAAGTATCGGCGCAGATAGCTCCAGTGGGCGCGGCTCGAGACGCAGCAGGGCCTCGGCCAGGTCTGCGCGCACCTGGCAGCAAACACAGCCCCCGGGCAACAGGACCACATCCTCGCTGGACGCTTCGATCAGCGCGTTGTCGATGCCGACGGAACCGAATTCGTTGACCACCACCGCGGCATTGCGAATCGCGCCGTTTTTCAGTGCCGCGTTGAGCAGCGTGGTCTTCCCCGCGCCCAATGCGCCGGTCAGGATGGTGACGGGCAACTTCATCCCGGTACCGTGACCGGAATCTTCCTCACGCCAGCCGTTTGACGATCAGCTCGAGCGCCGCGCCGACCGCGGCAAGCCGCACGCCGTCACGATCGCCGGGAAACACATGCCGCTCGACGAGCGTCGGCGCACCGGGACGTGCCGCCGCGATATAACAGGTGCCCACGGGGTTCTTCTCGTTGCCGCCCCCGGGACCCGCGTAACCGGTCACGGCCACGGCAACGCCGGCGCCCGAATTCTTCAATGCGCCTTCGGCCAGTCCCTGGGTAACTTCCGCACTGACTGCGCCATGCGCGCGGGAAACCTCTTCCGCCACGCCCAGGCCCGTGGCTTTCGCCGAATCGTGATACAGCACGAAGCCGCGCTCGAAAATCTTCGAGGCACCCGACACCGAGGTCAGGCATCCGGACACGAGACCCGCCGTACAGGTTTCCGCCGTCGCGATGCGCACGTTCGCAGCCTGCGCGGCCTGCAGTGCCGCGGATGCCTTGGCGAGCAATTCTTTTGAAAACATCAGGACTCCGAGAGTGTGTTGGTGAACGCGCGCCCGGCCTGCATGACAAGTTTCAGCCGCGCGCGCTCCTCCAGAATACGAATGTTGGCCAGCGGATCCCCGTCGACCACGAGCACATCGGCGAAGCGCCCGGCCTCCAGCAGGCCGACGTCGCTGCGGCCGATGCACTCGGCCGCCCGGCTGGTCGCCGCCACCAGTGCCTGCATCGGCGTCATGCCCAGCCACTCGACCATGAAACGGAATTCGACCAGGTTCTCCCCAACCAGCAGGCGGTGCGACTGGTCGGTGCCAAAGGCGACTCTGACCCCCCTTTTTACCGCGTCCTTCCAGATCGGGATCTGTTTTTGCATGCGCTCGAAGATCTCGAGTTCCTTGACGGCCTCGTTGGCAAGTTGCTGTTTGTCCCAGGCGGTATTGGCCTTGCGGTGCTCGAGCGACAGCGGCACCAGCGCGAGCGTCGGCACCCACCAGGTGCCGGATTTGATCATGGTGTCGGCACATTCCTCGTCGATGAACCAGCCATGCTCGAGCGAATGGATGCCCGCGCCCAGCGCGACGCGGATGCCATCGACGCCCTCGGCGTGCACCGCCACCGTCTTGCCGCGCATCGCCGCCTCGGTGACCGCGACGCGGATTTCCTCGAGCGTGAATTGCTGCTCGTCCCAGGAATCGGTGACCGAAGTGATGCCGCCGGTGGCGCAGATCTTGATGAAGTCGGCGCCGGCCATCAGGATGTGGCGCACCAGCTTCCGGACTTCGTCGACGCCGTCGGCCACGGGGCTGGGCAGCCAGGCGCGCTTTTGCACGCGCAGGCCCGCCGGCACCCAGGCATCGCCGTGCCCGCCGGTCTGGGAAACCATCGCGATCGAAATCAGGAGGCGCGGCCCGTCGATGTAGCCTTCGGCGATCGCCTCGCGAAACCCCGCGTCGGCCCCGCCCATGTCGCGCGCGGTCGTCACCCCGCAGGCCAGGGTCTCCTTCAGCACCGCGGTCGAGCGCAGCACGTTGTAGGTCGGCGCGTTCAGCAGGTGCTGGCGCATGTCGCGTGCCCGGTAGGTGCCGTGCACATGGCAGTCGATGATGCCGGGCAGGACGGTATGGCCGGCGGCGTCGATCACGCGCGCACCCTTGGGGATCGCAACCGAAGACGCGGGCCCCGCGGCGGCAATGCGCTCACCTTCGATCACCAGCGTTGCGTTCTTCACCGGGTCGCGCCCACTGCCGTCGATCAGCGTGCCACCGGTGATCGCGACTGTACGTCCGGCGGTGCTTCCGGGTGTCCCACCATCCTTTGCCACGTGCCTAACCCTCCAGATCCACGAATACGTTCTTGACCTCGGTGTACAGCGACAGCGCGTGCATGCCGAGTTCCCGCCCAAGCCCCGACTTCTTGTAACCGCCGAACGGCGCCATGAACCCGTAGCGGCTCGCGCTGCCATGCGAGTTTACGCTCACCATGCCAGTCCGCAGCGCGCGCGCCACCCGCATCGCGCGGCCGATGTCGCGTGTCCACACCGAGGCGTTGAGCCCGTAGACACTGTCGTTCGCCAGGCGTATCGCATCGGCCTCGGTATCGAAGGGAACCACCACGACCACCGGGCCGAAGATCTCCTCCTGCGCGACGCGCATCGCGTTGTTCGCGTCGCCCAGTATCGTCGGTGCGAAATAGGCGCCCGCGGACAGGCCATCCGGACGCCCGCCGCCGGTCACCAGCGTGCAGCCCTCCACCAGTCCGAGTTCCACATACCCGTTCACCGTCGTCCACTGCGCGCGTGACACCAGCGGCCCGATCTCGGTCGCGGGGTCGAGGGGGTCGCCGACCCGGGCGGCGCGTGTCGCCGCGGCGAAGGCTTCGGTGAATTGCGCAGCCACGCCGCGTTCGACGAAGACCCGGGTACGCGCCGAACAACTCTGTCCCGCGTTGCCGAACCCCGCCTTCACCGCCTGGTCGGCGGCTTTTGCGATGTCGGCATCGGCGAACACGATGTTCGGGCTCTTCCCGCCCAGTTCCAGCGTGATGCGCTTGATGTCGTCGGCGCCCAGCTTCAGCAGTTTGGCGCCGGTCGTCGTCTCGCCGGTGAAGGAAATCTTGTCGATCCCCGGATGGCGCGCGATGCGCTCGCCCAGCAACGCGCCCGGTCCCGGCAGGATATTGAGCACGCCCGCCGGCAAGCCGGCGGCCAACGCAATCTCGCCCAGCATCAGCGCGGTCAGCGGCGTGAGGCTGGCCGGCTTGAGGATCACGCAGCACCCCGCGGCCAGCGCAGGCGCAACCTTCCACGCGGCGGCAAGGAAGGGAAAATTCCACGGCGTGATTGCCGCGACCACACCGAGCGGTTCGCGCAGCGTGAAGTCGAGCACGTTCGCGCCCATCGGGATGGTGTCGCCGAAGAACTTGTCCATCGCGCCGGCGTAGTACTCGAACACGTTCGCGGCGCTTTCGACCTCGTTGGCCGAATTGGAAATCGTCTTGCCGCCGTTGCGCGTCTCGATCCGGGCGATCCGCTCCGCGTCGGCGCGGATCCCGTCGGCGATGCGGCGCAGGATCTTGCCGCGGGCAAACGGCAGCATGCCGGACCAGGCCCCGGCGTCGAAAGCGCGCCGCGCCGATGTCACGGCGCGATCGACATCCGCGGTGCCCGCCTTCGCGACTTCGGCAAGCGCGGAAAAATCGATCGGGCTCGTGGTGGCGAAGGTCTCGCCCGAAGCGGCGGGCACGAAGGCGCCGTCGATCAGCAATCGGGTCTGCATGCTCATGCGAAAAGTCTCTCGCAGTGCGCCGGCAGCTGCGAGAGGCAGGTCAGGTGGATGTCGACATCGGGGTGGATTTCGGTCGCCTGCGGTGCGATCCATGCGGTAAAGAGGCCCAGCGCCTTGGCGCCGTGCACGTCGTTGCGCAGGTCATCGCCCACCATCAGAGTTTTTCCTTCTTCGGCAGACATCGCAGTCAGCGCTGGCCGGTAACAGCCGGCATGCGGTTTCATCCAGCCGGTGTCGGAGGACACCACGATCGTCTCGAAATGCCGGCGCAGGCCGAAGCGTTCGAGCGAGGCCCCGACCACCGGGCCATGCGGGTAGTTGGACACCACGCCCAGCCGGTACGATCGCGCCAGGGTCTCCACCACGTCAGATGCAAAATCGAGCAGCCGTGCACCCTGCACCACCTCGCGCCCGAGCGCATCGGACATGCGCCGCAGGCCCGCAGCGTCCGGCAGGTTCTTCACGCCGGAAAGTTTCAACGCCAGCGCGAACCGTTCATCGAACGTGTGTTCGCGATGCGTCAGTTTGGAAGCCGCGATCTGCTCGCGGCAGACCGCGTGGTAATACTCGATGAACATGCCCACCGGAAGCTGGGCGCATTCGTCGCCCAGTTGAGCGCAGACATCCGACTGAAAGATCCGCTCCACGCAGGCGAGGTGGCGGTCCGGATCGTGGATCATGCCCGGCACCCACATCAGGGTTTCGCCCCAGTCGAACAGCACGACCGGCCGCGGATCCGCCTGACCCCGCATCAGGCGGCGTTCATCGCTTCGTCGACCAGGGCACGTGCCGCCGCGGTCTGGTCCGGCGCCCCGTAGACCGCGCGCCCGACCACGCCGTAGACGCTGCAGCCGTTGGCCGCCGCGACCAGATCACCGATCCTGCCGCCCAGCGGCCCGATGCCCGGAACCACGAACACCGGCGCGCGCAGCATGCTCTTCAGGCGCTCGGAATGGTGGCGCAGCTTGTCGGGGGTATTGCCGGGCACGACGAAATGGCTCGCGCCGGACTCCACCGCCTTGTCGATGATGCGTTCGAGCGCGTCGTCGGCCACGTAGCCTCCGCCGCTCACGTTGTAGTCGGGAAACGGCAGGTCGCCGCCGACCAGCGGCAGCATGCCGTGCTTGATCGTCTCGCCGACGAACGCCTCGACGGCGCGCGGCCCGGCGATCGGGAACAGGATCAGGCCGTCGACGCGCGCCTCCGCGCAGAAGCCGGCGAATTTCGCCGCCATGTCGAACACATCCGGTCCGGCCTTCTGGTGGTCATAGATCAGCGGCAGGTCGGTGTGGGAGCGCAGTTGCTTGACGGCCTCGGCCAGGCCCAGTCGCAACGCCATCGACATGCCGACCTTGTAACCGACCACGCCATCGACCGAGGTCGTGAGATCAATCGTGCGCTTGCAGGCCTCGACCGTCTCGCCATCCAGCGCGATGATGATGCCGTGCCTGGTGCGGAATCGCAGCAGACGCGCCATCAGCCGGTGGCTCCGCCGGAGGACGCCTGGGTCTTCAGTCGACCAATGGTGCGCAGGGCGCTGGGCTTGATGTCCTTCACGTCGAGGCTGATGTCCACCGCCTTCACCGTATGCGTCAGATCGCCGACCGAGATCACGTCCACGCCGGTCTCGGCGATCGCCACCACCGTGCTCTCGTTGACCCCGCCCGAAGCTTCGGTGATCGCCCGCTTGTTCACGAGTTTCAGGCCCTCGCGCATCTCGTCGAGGTCCATGTTGTCGAACATGATGATCTCGACGCCGCAGTCGAGCGCCTCCTGCACCATGGCGAGCGACTCGCACTCGACCTCGATCTTGAAGGTGTGCTGGGCACGCGCGCGCAGGATCTCGATCGCGTTCCTGATGTTGCCCGCGATCTTGATGTGGTTGTCCTTCACCAGCACGCAGTTCGAGAGGTTGAAGATGTGGTTGTGCGCGCCGCCCACGCGCACCGCGTATTTCTGCACCATGCGCAGGCCCGGCCAGCCCTTGCGGGTGTCGGTCAGTCGGACCCTGGTGTGCTTGACGAGGTCGACATAGCGCCGCGTCTTGGTCGCGATGCCCGAGAGCTGCTGGATCCAGTCGAGCGCCGCACGCTCGATCATGAAGAACGCCGACGCCCTGGCACGGATCTTCAGGAGCACCGTGCCGGGGCCCATCACGGCGCCTTCCTCGACGCAGTGCTCGATCTGGGCCTCAGGGTCGATCAGCTTGATCGTTTCGTCGGCGAACAGCAGGCCGCAGGCCACGCCTGTGCCCTTGGCGTAGATCTGCCCGGTCTGCACCGGGTCGTCGTCCCAGACCAGGAACCCGCCGGTCGTGTCCCCGGCGTTGAGTTCTTCGCGCAGCCCCTGCTCGACCAGGGGCCGGATCATGAACCGGTTCAATCGCATGACGCTTTCCTTTCAGCTTTTTCAGGTTTGGCGAGTGTAATGCCGGCACGCCGGGGCTCCCCGGTTTATTCCAATACGGAATACGCAAATCCACCTTGCAGGAGCCGCGCGCCCGAGGATAGAGTGCCTTTCTGCGCGCTCCTCCGCCGCGCGAACCCTCAGGAGATACAGGCATGGCACGCTTTACGATCAACGGCAAAGCCGTCGATGTGACTGTCGACCCCAACACCCCGCTGCTGTGGGTGATCCGCGAGCAGGTCGGCCTCACCGGAACGAAATACGGCTGTGGCGTCGCCCAGTGCGGCGCCTGCACGGTGCACATGGACGGCGAGGCGCTGCGCTCCTGCGTCATGCCGGTCAGCGCAGCCGAAGGAAAGAACATCACCACCATCGAGGGGCTCGCCGCCAACGGCGTGCTCACCAAGGTGCAGCAGGCCTGGATAGACAACGACGTCCCGCAGTGCGGCTACTGCCAGTCGGGCATGATCATGGCCGTGACGGCTCTATTGAAGGACAAGCCCAAGCCAACGGACGCCGACATCGACGCGGCAATCACCAATATCTGCCGCTGCGGCACATTCCAACAGGTCCGCGAGGCGATCCACGCCGCGGCCAGGGTCTAGGGGGCGCCATGAACAGCCTGCCAACAGTCTCCCGCCGCCAGTTCATCGTCAGCAGCGCCGCGGTCGGCGGCGGACTCGCCCTCGGCCTGCAACTGCCGTTCGGGCCGGACGTGGTGCGCGCCAGCGACGGCTCGCCAGAAGTCAACGCCTGGGTGGTGATCCGCCCGGACGATACCGTGGTCATCCGCATCGCGCGCTCCGAGATGGGCCAGGGCTCGCTGACGGGGCTCGCCCAGATGGTCGCCGAGGAACTCGAATGTGACTGGAAAAAAGTCACCACCGAGTATCCAACCCCCGGCACCAACGTCGCGAGAAAGCGCGTCTGGGGCGACTTCAGCACCGGCGGCAGCCGCGGCATCCGCGCCTCGCACGACTACGTGCGCAAGGGCGGCGCAGCGGCACGCATGATGCTCGTGCAGGCCGCGGCCGACGCATGGAAGGTGCCCGCGGCCGAATGCACCGCCGCCAACAGCGTCATCACGCACAAGCCCAGCGGACGCACCACGACCTACGGCAAGGTCGCGGAGGCGGCGGCCAAGGTCGCGCCGCCCGCGAACGTCGTGCTCAAGGATCCGAAGGACTGGAAACTCATCGGCAAGTCCGTGAAGCGTCTGGACACCGCCGACAAGGTCACCGGTAAACAACTCTACGGTGCCGACCTGAAACTGCCCGGCATGCTGAATGCCGCGATAAAGGACTGCCCGGTGTTCGGCGGCACGGTGAAGAGTTTCAACGCGGCCAAGGCCACCGCCATGCCCGGCGTAAAGAAGGTCCTGCAGGTGGAAACCGCCATCGCCGTGGTCGCCGATACCTGGTGGCACGCCAAGACCGCGCTCGATGCGGTGGAGATCGTGTGGGACGGTGGCGGAAACGAGAAGGTGTCGAGCGAAACCATCGCGGCGATACTGAAGGAAGGCCTCTCGGCGGAACAGGCCTTCGTGCACAACCAGGCGGGCGATTCGAAAACCGCGATCGCCGGTGCTGCGAAGAAACTCGAAGCGGTCTACGCCTATCCGTTCCAGAACCACGCCACCATGGAACCGATGAACGCGACTGCGCTCTACACGACCAGCAACTGCAAGGTCTGGGTGGGCACGCAGAACGGCGAAGCCGCGCTGGCCGCCGCCGCGGAAGCCTCCGGCCTGCCGGTGGACAAGTGCGACGTGGAGAAACTTCTGCTCGGCGGCGGATTCGGCAGGCGCGGCGCGACCGACTATGTGCGCCAGGCGGTGCTGGTCGCGAAGGCCATGCCCGGCACGCCGGTGAAGCTCATGTGGTCGCGCGAAGAGGACATGACGCACGGCAAGTACCATCCGGTCATGCAGGCAAGACTCGTCGGCGGGCTGGATGCGAACGGCAATCTCGCCGGCCTGGAGATCCGCCTGTCGGGGCAATCGATCCTCGCGGGCGTGCGCCCCTCGGCGCTGGAAAACGGCAAGGACCGGTTTTCGTTCCAGGGCTACTGGCCCTCCGGCGAACACTCGCTGGAATACACGATCCCCAACCTCAAGATCGACCACGCGATGCGCAACACGCACGTGCCGCCGGGATTCTGGCGCGGCGTGAACGTCAACCAGAACGCAATCTTTCTCGAGTGCTTCATCGACGAGCTCGCGCATGCGGCGGGCAAGGACGCGCTGGAATTCCGTCGCGCGTTGATGGCGAAGAATCCAAAATCGCTTGCCGTGCTGAACGCCGTGGCCGACAAGGGCGGCTGGGGCAAGCCCGCGCCCGCGGGCGTGCACCGGGGGCTTGCGCATTTCCGCGCCTTCGGCAGCTATGTCGCTGCCTGTGCCGAGATCTCGGTCAAGGACGGGAAAGAGGTCAAGATCCATCGCATCGTCGCAGCAACCGACACCGGCTATGCGGTGAACCCGGCGCAGATCGAGCGCCAGATCGCGGGATCGTTCGTCTACGGGCTGTCGGCCCTGTTCGAGCAGGAGTGCACGGTCAAGGACGGAAAAATCGAGCAGGAAAACTTCACGACCTACAACTCGATGCGCATCGCGCAGATGCCGAAGGTGGAAGCTATCGTCATGCCCTCCGGCGGATTCTGGGGCGGCGTCGGCGAACCGACAATCTGCGTCGCCGCGCCCGCGGTGCTGAACGCTTTCTTCAATGCGACCGGCAAGCGCGTACGCAGCTTCCCGCTGAAGAACCACGGCATCACGCTGGTCTGAGGGGATGCTGAGGATTCTTGCGGCCGCCGCGGCGCTGAGTGCGACGGCTGCCGCGGCGCAGGCGTCCCTGCCCGATTCCCTCACGGGCGGACCTGGCGATGCGGCGCGCGGCCGTACGATCGTCGCGGACCGCACCCTCGGCCTGTGCCTCCTGTGCCACAGCGGCCCGGTGCCTGAGGAACGCTTCCAGGGCAACCTCGCCCCGGACCTCGCCGGTGCCAGCCGGCGCTGGACGCAGGCAGAGCTGCGCATGCGCATGGTCGATCCACGCCGTTTCAATCCCGAGACCATCATGCCGTCCTATCGCCGCACCGAAGGCCTGGAACGCGTGGCAAGCGCACAGCACGGCAGGCCCCTCCTGACCGACGCACAGATCGAGGATGTCGTCGCCTACCTGTCCACGCTGCATGACTGAAACGCGCGCGCGCCGCCGTTTCCTCACCGCCGCCGGCGGCCTGGCCGCTGCGGCCGGCCTGCCCGTGCAGGCACAGGTGCGCAGCCTGGCCGTGAAGGGCAGCGAGGCGGACATGCGTGCCGCGATCGTGAAACTCGCCGGAAGCGCAACGATCAAGCCCGGCCGCGTCAGGGTTGACCTGCCAGCCCTGGTCGACAACGGCAACACGGTGCCCCTGTCCATCGAAGTCGACAGCCCGATGACCGAAGCCGACCATGTGCGCGGCATCCACGTGTTCAGCGAAAAGAATCCCGAGCCCGTGATGGTGCGCTTTCGCCTCGGGCCGCGTGCGGGCCGCGCGAAGGTGTCGACCCGTGTGCGCCTGGCCGATACCCAGACCGTCGTGGCGATCGCCGAAATGAGCGACGGTTCATTCTGGTCGGGCAAGGTCGACGTCGTAGTCACGCTGTCGTCCTGCCTCGAGGACCTGAAATAGCCATGGCCAGCTCGCTCGTCCGGGTTCCGCCCACCGCACGGCGCGGGGAGATCATCGAGATCAAGACCCTCGCCGCGCACGTGATGGAAACCGGCTACCGGCGCACCGAGCGCGGCGAGCCGATTCCGCGCGACATCGTGCGCCTGTTCACCTGCACCTACAACGGCGTGGAAGTCTTCAGCGCCGAACTGCATCCGGCGATTTCCGCCAACCCCTATTTCACCTTCACGACGATCGCCACGGAGAGCGGCACGCTCGCCTTCCACTGGGCGGGCGACAACGGATTCGCGCTGTCGACCTCGGCCAGGATCGTCGTTACCTGAGTTACCGGGTGCGCGTCCTGCTGTTCGCGCTGGCGCTGCTCGCCGCAGCAGCCACCGCGCGTGGCGCGAGCGATGTCCCGGGAGAGGCGCGCCAGTCCGGCTATGCGCTCATGGGCCGCGAAACGCGCGCCATGCAGGACGACGACGCGTCCAATCCCGGGATGCTCTGGGTGCTCGAAGGAGAATCTCTCTGGAACGCCAGAGCCGGCACGACAGGCCGTTCCTGCGCCGAATGTCACGGGGATGCCGCGCAGAGCATGCGCGGCGTGGCGGCCCGGCACCCGCAACTCGATACCGCGCAGCGGCGCGCTGCTGAACCTGGCGCAGCGCATCAACGCCTGTCGCGTCGAACGGCAGCAGGCGGACGCATTTCCATTCGAGAGCCGCCCGCTGCTTGCGCTCGAGGCCTACCTCGGGCGCCAGTCGCGCGGCATGCCGATCGACATTGCAGCAGACGCGACGGCACGACCGCTGCTCGAAGCGGGGCGCGCGAGCTTCAACCGCCGCATGGGCCAGGTGAATCTGTCCTGCGCGCAGTGCCACGACACACGGGCGGGGCTCAAGCTTGCGGGCAATACGATCCCGCAGGCGCACCCGACCGGCTACCCGCTCTACCGGCTCGAGTGGCAGACGCTGGGCTCGCTCGGGCGGCGGATCCGCAATTGCATGACCGGCACCCGCGCCGAACCCTTCGCCTACGGATCGAAAGAGATGGTCGAACTCGAGTTCTACCTGCTCTGGCGTGCGCGCGGCATGCCGCTGGAGACGCCGGCGGTCCGGCCCTGATCGTCCGGTGTGTATCGGTATCGATACACGAACTACCCTGGAAGCCCCTCTCAGACTAGATATTTATAAATTATTCTTTCTAATTCAAGCGGGTCTGCGACTCACTGGATCACGTTGTCGGCGCGCAACAGCACGGACTGCGGAACCGTAACGCCCAGCGCTTTTGCCGTTGCGAGATTCACCACCAGCTCGTAGCGGCTCGGCTGTTCGATCGGCAGGTCGGCGGGCTTCGCGCCTTTGAGGATCCTGTCGACGTACCCGGCCGCCGCGCGACAGCGCTCCCGCGTGTTTGCGGCATAGGCCAACAGGCCACCGGCCTCGCCGAACGCCAGGTTGGGCGAGATAGAGATCAGCTGATGCTTCAGCGCCAGCGCAATCGCCCGCTCGCGGGGCAGGCTCGGCTGCACGATGACTGCATCGATGCGCGCCGCACGCCATCCGGCAAACGCCGCGTCGTAGTCTGCCGGCGTGCGCACCAGCACGGAATGGATGGCCACGCCCAGCGTTTTGCCCGCCGAAACGATGCGCTCGACAAACGTCGCGGTGAACGGGTCTCCCGCATTGGCGAGAACGCCGACGCTGCGCATTGCCGGCCGGATCTCGCGCAACAGCTCGAGCATCTTTCCCGTCACTTCGGAGGTCGTGCTGGCCACCCCGGTGATGTTGCCGCCGGGGCGGGCGAGGCTTGCGACCAGCCCGGTGGCCACCGGGTCGCCGGAACTCGCCATCACGATCGGGATCGTGCTCGTTGCCTTCTTCGCCGCACGTGAGGCCGGCGTGAGAAATGTGACGATGACGTCCGGCTTCAACGCCACCAGTTCCGCCGCCGCGGCCGCGATCGCATCCGGCTTCTCCGGCGCGATACGGATCACGAGCTGCAGGTTCCTGCCTTCGACGTAACCCAGTTCCCGCAGTCGCTCGCGCACGAAGCCCAGGCTCGGTTCAAGGTTGACGGTGCCCAGGACACCGATCGTACGCAGCGTGCGCAACTCGGTGCGCTGCGCCAGGGATGCAGGCGCAGCGCCGGCGGCGCCGAGCACGATCAAGCCACGCAACACGTCACGCCGATTCATCCGGTTCCCTTTCTCCACCACCAGGCACAGACGCTGGGGTCGAGGGGCGGAATGCCCGGACGAACCAA